>NZ_WBKM01000167.1 GCF_015714725.1 Nostoc sp. WHI | reverse complement strand
GAATGCATTCCCAGGCGGCAGCCCAGGAACGAGGAAAGCCTTATCAAGTTAGGTTTTTAGGACTTGTGTGTACACTGTAGCCTTAAAAAGGGGGGGATCTTTAAAGCCCGGTTTTTAAGGGGGTTGGGGGATCTCTTAAGCGTAAGTTCTACAATATAAAGGGCGTAGAGAGAAGAAAGTCGAGAGAGATTATGTAATGGGATTTTGTAGAAATTCTATAGCTATTTGCTGTAATTGTTGGTGGTTAATTTTACCTTGAGAGTTACGGGATAGGTTTTGCTGGGGAATCCAGTATTTGGGTATTTTGAATTTGCTGAGTTTGTCTTTGAGTAAATTTTGGATTTCTAAGGCAGAGGTATTTGGTTTTTTGGGAATGTAAATAGCTGTTAATGCTTGTCCCCAATGTTTATCTGGTATGCCAATAATACAAATATCAACAACCATTTGAGTGGCTCTGATAGCTGATTCAATTTCTGTCGGGTAGATGTTTTCTCCGCCTGTAATGATTTTATTACTACTACGTCCGACAATGTTTAAATGACCTTGATCATCCAAAAAACCTAAATCATCCACTTGAAAAATGTCTTGATTTCCCCATATTTGAGGATAGTATCCAAGGGCTAGAGATTGAGCATGGATGATAATATTTCCTATTTGATTTAAATTTAAAATTTCGCCTTGTTGATTGTGAATTGTTACTTGGGCATGGGGTAAAATCTCACCACTGCTAATTTTACCACCTAGAAAATCCTCTGGTTTGAGGGTGGCAATTTGAGAGGCTGTTTCTGTCATCCCATAAGTTGGTGCTAACCTGATATGATGGAATCTTGCTTTTTCTAGTAGTTCGTTCCATGCTGGCGCACCTCCCAAAAGTACAGTATTAAATTGGGACAACCATTTAGTTAATTCTGGATTTTCTAGGAGACGTTGTAACTGGGTTGGTACTAAAGATATGAAAAAGTCTGATTGTTTAATATTTAAGATTTGACCTGCTTCTACTGCTTTGAATGACAGAATAGCTAGTTTACCCCCAGTGGTAAAACAGCGCATAAATTGCATCAAGCCGCTAACGTGGTATAGCGGTAATACACAAAAAGAATTGACTTGCTTTAATTGAAAGTATTCTGTAAATCCTTGTACAGATGCTACGAGAGTCTCCCAAGTGTGGATAGCAAACTTAATTTGCCCCGATGAACCACCTGTGGGAATCATAATCAGTGCTGAGTGCTGAGTGCTGTTAGCGGTAGCGGGGCGTTTAGCCCGTGCTGAGTGGGGAAGTGGGGGAGTAGGAGAGTGGAGGAGTTCTCCCCAAATAATGTCTGGGTTTACTAAATCAAAAACTTGTTGCCATTCTTGTGTTCCCCAATCGGGGTTACAAAGAAAAACTGGGCAATTAGCTGCACAAGCGGCAATAAAACTTGCTAAGAATCGCACTGGTTCGCGTTCAGCTAAGAGGATTTTTGGTGGTGTTTCACACGCTGATAATTGTGTTAGTTGTAGATATAATTCTTGAACTATTTGATTAAATTGACGGCTGTTATAACCAATAAGCCAATCATGCTGATCCAGGTTTTTAAGACAGTCTAAAGGTCGTTCCATAGACTTTGAGGCCATGTATCTTCTTGTTCCAAAAAGTGGTCGATGCCAAAACCAACAGCCCTGTTGTTTCGGGATAATTCTGCTGCTAATTGGAGTGCTGCAAGTCTACCGATCGCAGTTTCAAATACTGATGAAAATACGAGATCAATTTTATACTGTTGGCAAAACTTTCTCAGACGAGATGGTGATCCAACTATCCCAGGCTTAATCACAAAAATCCCTCGCCAACCTTGTTGATAACAAGCGGCGAGTTGCCCAAGTGTGGCGACAGACTCATCTAAGGCGATCGCAGTTTTATAACTCATACTTAATTCCAACATTCCCTGAAATTGCTCAACGGGTAGAGGTTGTTCGATAAATTCAATTTCTATGGCTAGTTCTGCATTTGCTTTGAGATTGTCGCAAGTCCACAGCCATAAGTTAGCTTCTTCATAGCTGAGTCCACCGTTAGCATCTAATCGCAGTTTGCTAAAGGCTGGTAAGGCGTGTATCAGTGACTCAAAAATTTCTAGTTCATCAGCGATCGCATACACCCCAATTTTCCACTTAAACGTGTGATATCCCTGCTGCCACAACGTTTCCCATTGATTTAAAGCCGCTTCCCCGGCTGGTAATAAGGCACTGTAGAAGAGTGAAGGGTTAGGAGTGAGGAGTGAGGAGTTAGGAGTTATAAAATTATCTCCCCCACTCCCTACTCCCCACTCCCCACTCCCCATCTCTCGCGCCGACTCAAAGCCAAATTGACAAGCAGGTAACTCATCTGGGATAGAGAAAATTGTCTCGTCTGTGATTTCTGTTGGGAGTTGGCGACAAAAATCTAAGGCTTGTTCTAGGGTTTCCGAACCAAACCAGCTGATGGGGGCAATTTCTCCCCAGCCGACTTTACCTGATTCATCGGTGAGACGAAGGATGATACCTTTACGAATATCCCAATTACCATGATTGGTAGTCAGTGTTCGCACAAATCTTCGCTGATAGGGACGAAATTCAAATTGATAACGCATCAATTAATAATTGCTAAAGCATAAATCCCAAACCTAACAGCAAGCAACTCCAGAAATGCACGGCTACGGCAATGAATTTACAGTTACTAACTTTGTCCGGCTGGTGGTGATTTTCTTGGACATGGCGACATAATTTGAAGGCAAAGGGTAAACTTACCCAACTCAGCAATGTCCAAGCTGGAGAAATTCCCCACAGCACAAACAATAAGGTGAGAGGATAAATGCTACCAGTGAACAAAATTAGGAGTTGGGCACCTTTTGCTGTTCCTAGACGGACGATAGGCGATCGCTTACCTGCCGCTATGTCATCCTTAACTTGGTGAAAGTGTGAGCAAAATAAAATTAAGGTTGTGGCAATCCCGACAATCACTGAAGCTGCTAAACTCGTATTTGACCAAGTTTGGGTTTGGCTGTAATATGCTGCCTCCACTGCTAAGGGGCCAAAGGCAAAAAAGCAAAGAATTTCGCCTAAACCTTGGTATCCTAAGCGAAAGGGAGGCCCTTGGTACATATAGCCCAAACCACAACACAGTAGAATTATACCGATCACAGTTAGGTCTTGTTGCCAAAAAGCGATCGCTAGTATGCCCAGCAACCCCAAACCTAAACACAAATTTCCTATCCAAAATATTAATGGCTTATTGCCAGTTAAGTTCACCAGAGAATGGTGCTTATTTTGATCAATTCCTGTTTCGGAATCAAAGACATCATTACTAATATTTTCCCAGGCAAGAATTAAGATTGCCGCAGCTACAAAAGTAGAAAATACTGCACCATTGAAAATTTTGGTTTCGGCAAATGCTACTGCTGTTCCTACCCAAATGGGCATAATGGCAACGCTATACATCGGCGGTTTAATCGCTGCCATCCATAACTTAGTGTTGGGATATAAAATCTGCTTGGTAGTCATCAGTCGTGATTAATTAAATTACCGGAATATTACTTACATGTTAGATTTTATGATTTAAAGAGACGCTAGATATTGGTAAGGTACAAACAACTGCTACTTTTACTGTGGCTCGTTAACATTGCTTTGTTAACATGCACCCTCACATTGCAGCCCAAGGGTGTAACTTGCTTGTTAGGGTCTAGGAACACCACGAACAAGGCAAACTCTACGCTGGTGAAATGGCAACTTAATATGTTACCTGTAGAAATACGACCACGATTAATTACACTTTAGGAAGTTAACTTAAAAAAAATTTACTATAGATCCATGACAGTTTCACCATGTCGTAGCAACCTCTTTGTAGACCACAAAGATTTATATCAATTTCTGTTAACAGTGCAAGAAAAGTGCGTTAAAACCAATAGCAGGCAAATTGTCAGTATCTCCCAAGAGATCGATTTAGTTGATCCTTTACTTGTATTAGATAAACTTACACAAGCAAATGAAATAAATTTTTACTTTGAAGACAAAGGTAAAGGAGAAGCGATCGCGGCAATTGATGCTATAGAAAAATTACAAATTGATGGCACAGAACGTTTTACTAAAGCTGAATATTTTATCAAATCCTGTATAAAAAATATAATTAATTTTGGAAATATTAACCAACCTTTTTCTGGCCCTCACTTTTTTTGTTATTTTAGCTTTTTTGATAAAAATACTCAAGTAGATTATCCATTTCCATCTGCTACCGTTTTTTTGCCCCGTTGGCAAGTAGCTGTAAAAAATCAGCAATGCATATTAGTAACAAATACAATTATCACTGCGAATGTCAATATTCAAAGATTGTTACAGACTTTGCAAAGAAAAATTGAGTTTTTGCAATCCTTAAAATATTACTCTCCAGATATTCATTTTCCGACAAACTTCTACAAAAAATCCATTACAAATGCTGCTAAATTTAAATCTTCGGTAGCTTCTGCTTTAGAAAAAATCCGCTCTAGTAATTTAAGGAAAATTGTTCTAGCAGATATATTAGATGTAAAGTCTAGTAATCATTTTGACTTAGTTAAATCATTAGATAATCTCAGACAAATACATCAGAATTGTTATATTTTTTCTACAAGTAATGGGAAAGGACAAAACTTTATTGGTGCAAGTCCAGAACGATTAATTAGTATTAATAATCAACAGTTAATCACAGATGCTTTAGCTGGTTCTGCACCACGAGGTAAAACGCCTGCTGAAGATGCAGCCAATGCCAATCACTTACTCAATAGTGAAAAAGAAAGGCACGAGCATTCGCTAGTACTTGATTTCATAACTCAACGCCTATCCCAGCTAGGTTTGTTACCTCAAATATTAGCACCCCGCCTGCGACAATTATCTAACATTCAGCATTTATGGACACCAATCAGTGCTAGAGTTCCGCCTAACATTCACCCATTAAAGATTGTCGCGCAATTGCATCCTACACCAGCCGTTGCTGGTGCAGCTAGAGATGTTGCTTGTGCCGAAATTCGTCGTTACGAAAGCTTTGAGAGGGGTTTGTATGCTGCGCCTTTAGGTTGGATAGATTCTCACGGAAATTGTGAATTTATTGTAGGAATTCGTTCAGCATTAATTGATGGCGATCGCGCGAGATTGTATGCTGGTGCTGGTATCGTCGCCGGTTCTGATCCTGATAGAGAGTTTGCAGAGGTGCAGCTTAAACTTCAGGCTTTGTTGAAGGCGTTAGTTTAAAGTTAATTACTAATGTAGTATGCCAGCTAAAGATATTTACCACGATTCTGTTAGAAACGCCCTTGAAAAAGAGAGTTGGCATATTACCAATGATCCATTTATCTTAAGATGGGGTGCAAGAGATTTATATATTGATTTAGGTGCCCAAAAGCTAATAGCAGCAGAGAAAAGGGGGCATAAAATAGCAGTAGAAGTTAAAAGCTTTATTGGTGCTTCTCCAGTAACCGATTTAGAAAAGGCTCTGGGACAATATATTTTATACTACGATATTCTAACTCGCTTAGAACCAGACCGCCGCTTGTATCTTGCTATTCGTCAACAAACATACTCAGAATTGTTCCAAGAACCAATTGGTAAGATATTGATAGAAAATCAGCGTCTTTGTTTACTCGTCTTCGATTCAGAACTAGAGGTGATTATAGAATGGATATCTTAGCTAATTATCGTAAAATAATTGAAAAAATATTAGCCGAATATGCCCAACTTGCCTACGCTTATGGAGAACTAGAAAGACAGCTAATTATTGATGAAAATGCAAATCATTACCTACTACTCACACTTGGCTGGGAAAACAAACAACGGGTACATGGGTGTCTTGTCCACATTGATATTATCAACGATAAAATTTGGATTCAAAGAGATGGTACGGAAGATGGTATTGCTAACGAATTCCTCAGTGCCGGCATTCCTAAAGATCACATCGTTCTAGCCTTTCAACCTGCCGAAATAAGAAAGTATACTGATTTTGCTGTTACATAAATTTTAAATCTGGCGATCGTGCGAGATTGTATACTGGTGCTGGTATTCTCAATGTTGCTTTCTCGAAAAACTCATCAGTTAACGGTGGAATATCAGAATAATCAATCTCGTCATTTGATATCGATTCCAAAGCTTCCCAATTAGTACGTGAGATATTGTTCAAATCGTTTTCGCTCATTTCGATTTGCCCTTCGTGCTGAAATAATTCGGATGACATTACTTTGCTATTCTGTCCAGACAATAGTTTAATGGCTAATTTATCAGCCGCCAATGATTTTGCAACACTAAATCACTAAAATTTGCTTGGGTCGGGTGCAGCTATTTGTTAGACTGCTGACTTGGTTGTTTGAGTGGTACTGAGATTATTTGCCTTCCACTAGCAGCTTGCTTCTTTTGCAAATCGTCACAAATTGCCTGTAAATCGTAGTTAAATAACTTGGCGTGTTCTTCTCGAGTTCTGTAAATTTCTTCCAGAACTTCATCTTTCCACATTTTTACTCTCCCATTAATTCATAAGGTGTACAAATTGTCGGTAGCTCGTATCCAGCTTCAAGACTAATCTGTGATAATTTTTTCTGCATCTGAGCATTAGCAATATGTTTACAATTCAAGGTTAACAAATAGTTCAAACTGTAATGCTTTATGAAAATTGAAGTGGTCAAAGCTACCCAACAACAGAAGTCAGTGCTATGCAATTTAATGGAATTATACCAATATGACCTGAGTGAGATAGAAGCTAAAGATGTAGATGCCTTCGGCTTGTTTGGTTATCAATATCTTGATTACTATTGGACAGAACCTGAGCGACAGCCATTTTTAGTTAAAGTTGATGAGAAACTGGCAGGGTTTGTACTTGTTAATCAGCACGCTTACATTCATAACAATGCTAAGTCTATTGCTGAGTTCTTTATCCTCAAAAGGTATCGAAGTCTGGGCATTGGTAAACAGGTAGCTACTCAAATTTTCGACCAGTTTCCTGGCAGTTGGGAGGTACGGCAGACTGCTTTTAACTTAGGCGCACAAGCCTTTTGGAGCAAGGTAATTAGTCAATACACTAATGGAGTCTTTGACGAGGTTTTCTTAAATGATGACCGATGGCATGGACTAATTAAAACTTTTGACAATTCAGAAAGACTATTAAGATAAAAAATACACCCGATAAATTGGTGTATTTCTAGGGTTACTAAAGCCCATAACTTTGAGATGTTTTAGCCCAAATCCTGATGCGTAAAAGCCTTAGCATTCGCTCCGGTGTAAGTCGCTACAATATGACCATCACCAGTCATTTGATATTTGTATGTCACCAATCCTTCTAAACCAACGGGGCCACGGGGAGGCATTTGTTGCGTACTAATTCCTACTTCTGCACCGAAACCATAACGGAAACCATCAGCAAATCGGGTAGAACAATTGTGGAATATATTCGCTGAATTTACCAGTCCAAAGAAAGTTTCCACAGCTGTTAAATCTTCAGAGATAATTGCATCAGTGTGACGAGAACCGTATTCATTAATATGCGCGATCGCATCTTCTAAAGAATTCACAATTTTAATTGACAAAATAAAATCGCTGTATTCTGTTTCCCAATCTGTTTCTGTTGCAGTTACAATGTCAGGCAAAATTTCCAAAGTGCTTTTATCACCTCTTAATTCTACATGGCATTCTTGCAAAGCATCGGCAACTTTTGGTAAAAACTCTGTAGCAATCGAGGAGTGAACTAACAAAGTTTCAATAGCATTACAAACAGCAGCATATTGCGCTTTAGCATCAACGGTAACCGAAACTGCTTTAGAAATATCGGCTGCTTGATCTATATATAGATGACAAATCCCCTCGGCGTGACCTAATACCGGAATGCGAGTATTTTCTTGCACAAACCGCACAAAAGAGTTAGAACCTCTAGGAATAATTAAATCTACATATTTATCTAACTTCAAAAGTTCTAAAGTTTCTTCTCTAGTTGTTAGCAATTGTACTGCATCAGGGTTAACAGCAGTATGAGATAATCCTTGTTTAATTACCTTAATGATCGCTTCACAAGAACGTACCGCTTCCTTTCCACCTTTGAGGATCACACCATTACCCGACTTAATCGCCAAAGAGACAATTTGAATCGCTGCTTCTGGACGTGCTTCAAAAATAATCCCCACAACGCCCAAAGGACAGGTAATCCGCTTGAGAATTAAGCCAGTGTCGAGTTCGCGGTGAATCTGCACCTTACCAACTGGATCATCCAGCTTACCGACATCTCGCACCCCAGCGATCGCATCTCTTAATTTATGTTCATCCAGCTGTAAGCGCTTATAAAGCGGTTTGGGAATTCCGACCGCAGTAGCAGCTTCACAATCGGCAACATTTGCTTGTAAAATTTCATCTTTAGCTGATTCTAAAGCTTGAGCGATCGCAACAAGGGCTTGATTTTTTGCCTCAGTGGAGAGAATCGCTAGTTTACTTGCAGCTTGGCGGGTTTGTGCTGCGATCGTAATTAGGGGAGAAGCAACTTGGAAAATAGTCATGTCACACAATAGCTTTTAACTATGGCACAATACTTTGGCATTTATCCATCCTATCAACCTTGGTTATTTATCAACCTGCTCTTTTGCTAACTATTTTCTCTTTGTTGCAATTAGTTAGTTAACTGTCTGATCTATTCTCGTAGTAACGGTGAGAATATGTATAAGTATCAGAAAAATGCTGTATATTAACAGCCTCAGCAAAACTGTCTCAACCAAAAAGACACAGACCCTTGATCCACACAAAGTAAAACTAAGTAATTAACAAAAGACAACCATGTTTACAGCTGACAAAGAAGACACCACAATTTACAAAGTTGTAGTAAATGACGAAGAGCAATATTCGATATGGCCCACTGACCGAGAAGAGCCTCTTGGGTGGAAAGCTGTCAGCAAAACTGGGACAAAGCAAGAATGCCTGGATTACATTAAGGAAGTTTGGACAGACATGAGGCCACTTAGCCTGAGGAAGAAAATGGAAGAACAACAGTCTCAGCGCCAAAAATAATTTATACATGCGTCATTTTCCGTAATTGCGATGACGATCGCTGGATCTATTGAGTATTAATCAATTAAATACTACTCCTTCATTAGGGAGATCCTATGTCATTGCAATCTGGATTAGATGCCTTAAAACAAGAACGTTATCAAGAAGCGGTTAAATTACTCGAACAATTCTGCCGCAATTGTGTTGAGCGCGATTCCCCTGATTATCTTTCAGCACAGATGTCGCTGATAAAAGCCTATCAAGGTACAGGCGAAATCGAAAAAGCTAAAGTCCTGTGTCAAAAGTTAATGATGAGTGAAAACCCACAGGCTCGCAGTTGGGCAGAACAAGCTAGTCAGTCCTTCCGCCAAACGCCAGCAACTCAGTCTAACGCCAGCCAAAAAGCTAGTCGCGCCGCTACCACTGGCATAAAATTAACGATGGGGGGTGTGGGTGGTAGTTTGACCTTAGCTTCTGGTGTCACCATGACCTTGCTGTTTGGCATGGTCTTCGCTTTAGGTTTGAGCTTAGTATTTATTTTGGGTAGCGACGATCCACTCCAAGGACTAGCGATCGCTATTGGTATTACCCTAGTTTTTAATATCGCTGCCTTTTTCCTGTCTCCATTTCTCATGGACTTAACCCAAGGCTGGCTTTACCAAACTCGTTGGATACAGTTGGCAGAAGTTGAGAACCTCAGTCCAGAGACAGCTAAAGTTATTCGCCAAATCTGTCAAGAGAAAAAGCTGAAAACGCCCCGTTTGGGAATTATTAACGATCAAAACCCCACGGCTTTTACTTATGGCTCATTACCTAACAGTGCCCGGTTAGTCGTCAGTCAGGGACTTTTCACATACTTAGATGATGATGAAATTGCTACTGTCTACGCCCACGAACTAGGCCACATCGTCCACTGGGACTTTGCAGTGATGACAGTAGCTTCCACCTTAGTGCAAATTTGTTACCTAATTTACAGCACAGCCAGAAGATTTGGGCGTGGCGGCGATAGCAAAATCAAAGATGCCATGCAAACTGCTGCCTTAGTTGCCTACGTCTTTTATGTCCTTGGTACTTATCTACTGCTGTATCTTTCCCGAACACGAGAATATTTTGCTGACCACTTTGCCGCCGAAAGTACAGGTAATCCCAATGGATTATCCCGCGCTTTGGTAAAGATTGCCTATGGAATATTAGAAGAAGGTTCACGGACACAAGAACCCAGCCGTTTAATTGAAGGGACTCGCGCCTTAGGTATTTATGACCATAAAGCCGCCGCTTCCACAGGAACCGCCTACCGCATTGCATCCGATACCCAAAAAATTGGTCGCGTCTTTTTGTGGGATATGTTTAACCCTTGGGGCTGGTGGATGGAGTTAAATTCGACTCACCCCCTGACTGGCAAACGAGTCCGTGCACTCAGCGCTTATGCCGAACAGTTGGGTTTACCGACTGAGTTTGATATGGGGCGAGTTATTGGAGAAGGAAAAACTCTGAGTAAAAGTAAGCTTTACGGCAACTTCTTTTTAGATGTTGTACTGTATGGCGCTGAAACAATCGGTTTCTTCATTGGCTTATTAATGGGTGTGATTTTGTGGTCAAGTTCCCCAAACACAGGTTTAGTATTAGGTGCGCCACTTATGGGCTTAGGGATCGGAATTGTGGTTAAAGCCTTAGTAATGTTTCCTAACTACCAGCAAGCACCGAAAACTGACATTCTCACCCTGATGTCAGATCCCTACGCCAGTCCGTTGCGCGGACAACCTGCAAAACTAGAAGGTCAACTAATTGGTCGTGGCGACGCTGGTTATAAGTTTGGTTCCGATTTAAAAATCCAAGATCGTAGTGGAATGCTTTATCTGCATTACGCCTCACGCTTTGGCCCCATCGGCAATTTCCTGTTTGGGATGAAGCGAGTCCAAAGCTTAATTGGTGAACAAGTTGAGACAGTGGGTTGGTTCCGTCGGGGTATTGCACCTTGGATGGATCTGATTCAACTCCAAAGTAAAAATGGCACCATTGTCAACAGTTATCATCGTTTCTGGTCATTCATTCTTGGGGGTGGATCGATTATCCTGGGAGTGGTCTTGACTATGTTTTTGAGCAGCAGATAGCTGAGTTTATAGCCTGTGGTCAAAGCATTTCTCAATTCATCCAAGCTTTAAGGAGGCGTTTCAACTGCCTCCGTTTTTTTTGTCAGAAACTAGGTGAATATAGCTTGCAGCAGTACACCCAGTGAATTGTAAACTGGTATTACTGCTCCTTAGCAAGTTGAGCTTTTGCCTGTTGCCACAGAGTTTCTAACTCATCCAAACTGTACTCAGAAAGGGGACGATCAACAACTGCCTCCATTTTTTCCAATCGCTGGACAAACCGTTGATTCGTACTCTGCAAAGCAACACTAGGGTCAAGATTATGCCAACGGGCAAGCTGAATCACCGCAAACAGTAAATCGCCTAATTCTGCTTGTTGTCGTTCTGGGGTTTCTTCAGCTAAAGCCTGTTGAAACTCCCCCAACTCCTCATAAAACTTATCCCAGACGCCCTGAATATTTTCCCACTCAAACCCGACAGCCGCAGCCTTTTGAGAAATCTTCATCGCCGCCGTTAGTGGGGGAAGGGTACGCCCATAACGACCGAGTTTAGCACTAAGTTTTTGCGTATCTGGAGATCCTTCGCCTTTTTCCGCAGCTTTGATTTGTTCCCAATTTTGCCGCACCTCATCCACATTTGCCACCGACACATCACCAAACACATGGGGATGACGGCGAATCAACTTTTGAGAAATCCCCTGAGTTATTTCTTTGAGGGAAAATTCCCCAGATTCGCTAGCGATTTGGGCTTGCAGTACCACCTGCAATAGTAAATCCCCTAACTCTTGTGCGATCGCCCCCTTATCCCCACTCTTAATCGCATCCACCACCTCATAAGCTTCCTCAATCACATAAGGCGTCAGCGTTTCGGCAGTTTGAGCCAAATCCCAAGGACAACCACCATCAGGCGATCGCAACCTCTCCACCACCTCAATCAACTCCTGCAACGCCCCCAAAACCTCATCTTTATTTTCCATACCTCCGCGTACCTTTGCGCTTCCCTTTGCGTACCTTTGCGTTTAAAAATCATTTCTTCGCCTTAGTCTGACCCCTCCTGATCACTTTCCGCTTCTTAATTTTGCCACTAGAAAGCAACCCCCGCACCCCCTGCTTCTGAAAGCGCTTATATGCCGATCCCCCCCAATCGCTGAGAGAATGACTCATCGCACCCAATTCCAACCCCAAAAACAGAGCAATATATTCAGTATCGTAATCCACAAGCGATCGCCCCACAGTTCCCCCCAAATCCTGCCAAGTAAAACTCAGATTCCACAACTTTTCGGCAATCGCCAAAACGAAAATTACCAACATAGCAATCAAACAGCCAAGATAAATTACCCGCAGGATCGTGCCAATAATCGGCCCGTGGGATAAAAAAGAACGATGACGGAGACTTTTTTGATAAGGTAGCCAAATCCAGCGCAAGAAACCCCAGCGTTGAAATTGCACAGAATAAATATCCAAATCGGGGCCAAACATCAGCCCTCCAAATAGAAACCCGCCTGCAACCAACAAAGTCGCATTGCTACTGCGAGTTTGCCAGAAAGTAACGCCCGCCACTAACGGCAGAGCATACATAGTAATGCGATCGTGCGTCCGACCAGAGGGCATCCTAAATCCTGTTAGCGATAGCGGGGCCTTTAGCCCGTGTTGAGTAACTGACTCAGTATAAGAGAAAAAAAGATTTTCTTAAAACTACTAGCGCAATGCAAAATGTTTTGCTATATTAATAAAGGATTAGTCAAAAGGGCGGTTAGCTCAGTTGGTAGAGCGCCTGCCTTACAAGCAGGACGTCATCAGTTCGAGTCTGGTACTGCCCATTAATTCAAAAAGGCTAGAACAGCTTAAATGCGGTTTCTAGCCTTTTTTAAATGGATTCACAATCTCTAATTGATCAGCTACTACTAACCCATCTTGCATATCTTCAGAATAGAGAATACTTGCTCTTGCGGATAGGGCACAAGAAATAATTAGACTATCCCAAAAAGAAAAATTATATCGACTGCGGATATCTGATGCAGATTCAAAAATAGTCAGATTGAACTCTAATACAGTGCAGCGACTATAAAGCGACTGAATCACAGCTTTAATTTGCTCTTCGTTAAAGGCTGCTTTCTTCAACAAATTGGCAACAACTTCATTCACAACCTGCGTACTAATGATGATTCCTTCAGTTTGCGTAATTGCAATAGCAATATTACGCTTTTTTGTTCTTTCTGCAACCTCCATCTTCTTATCATCAAATAAACGATAAAGCCAAACATTCGTATCAATAAAAGATGCACCAGAACTCATAATTATCGGTTATAAATTTCTTCACGGTTGAATATACTATCCACTTGAATGGGATTCTCTGTTAACTCATCAATTATGTCTCTTTTTTTAGGTGATTTTTTATTCACCAAAACAATTACTTTAATATCATCTCCTTCACCGAGTTCTTGTTTGTACTCATCGGGAATCTGAATTAAACCATTTTGAATCTTGGCTTGAAACTCAATCGCATTCAGCATCTTTAATCTCTCTTATATGTAGACAGTAACGATGTGTAAAATACATCTTCTTTGAGACACTCCGCTGCAAATGCGAACACAGCTTGGATTGCAGGAGCGCTGAGAGTTGGGTAGCTTTCTGTGACTTGCTGTTCTGTCCAACCTTCGGCAAACAACCCAAAAATGAATTCTACAGATAGCCGCGTTCCTTTGACAACAGGCAATCCATCGGAGAATTTTCGGGTCTGAATGAATATAAGTTCTCCAATCCATACCAGTTTACCTTTATGGGGCTTCATCTATTATGGGCGATGCCTAGGTTGGGCTGCGCCAACGCACCAGTAAGAGAGTCCGCTTGTAGAAAAGATTTTGGATGTCCTTGCTATGGCAACAATTGACCGAAACTAGGTGTAGGGTGTGGGGTGTGGGGTGTAGGGTCAAAAGAAAAAACTCTCTTATTTATGTACACCCCGCCCCGGAACCAATAGGGTACAAGCCCCCACCAAATCTCCGATTTGGTGGTCTTAAATCAGTGGTGGGTTCAGAGCCAATACTGATTTATTTCCTACCCCCTACCCCCTATACCCAACACCCTTGTTTTTGACCCAAATTTAAACAATTAATCGCTAATTAACACTGAAGCAAGAAGGTCAAGACAAGACAGATGTGGGCATTGTCCAGAAGCTAGCTCAATGGCATTGCTATATATTCAAACAGCAGTTAAAACAGGCTGAAAAGGTTGCAATAAAATACCCAAAATTTTATCAACTTCTTTAATATAGTAGTCAGACAAATCTATATAAACAGTCGTTTTTTCTAAAAATAAAAACTTCCAGTTAGTTCCACTCGTAACCGAACCATAAATCCGCCCAACTTCATTGCCTTGATTTTGATTGAACAACTGCGCCGCAATCATTGCCGCTACACATTGACCAAGACCGCCGATAATATCTTCTTTTTTCGCCTCAAAAATAAACATTACCGGAGCAGAAAGAAATAATTGCTCCTGGGAATTGCTGATAATGTAATCGCAAAAACCTTGCAAGCCTTGAGTCGCATCAACATTAAATTCATTCCCAGAAAACAGTGATATTTTATTATTTAATAATCGTCTAACCTCTGCCAGAATTGGTGCAATTAAAAACTCTGACCTAGCTTTTTCGGTTGCGATCGCAGTTGCTAAAGGAATGTAATCAATTAAGATAGTTCTGAGAGTTTCTGATGGTGTAACAGGTTTTGTATCAGCAAATAAATTACGAGTTTCATCGAGTGTTAAGTCAAAACTCTTTTTCACCTTAGCGAGACTAAAATCGCTGTATGCCATCCTTCTACCTGATAATTTGTTAATTAATCAGCCCTGCCGCCAGAAGCAGGGCTGATTAAGTTGTTCGCGCAAAGTGAACAATTAATAATTAAGACTCAAAGTAAATACAGTAATCCGAATAGAATAATCCAAATCACATCAACAAAATGCCAATAGATTTCGGCTGCTTCAATACCAAAGTGCTTTTCATTACTATAGTGACCCGGAACGCGCGATCGCCACAACACAGCAACAATCGCTAAAACGCCTATAGTAACGTGCAATCCGTGGAAACCAGTCAAAACGTAAAATGCGCTAGCAAATAAATTGGTAGTTAAACCAAATTCTAAATGGGTATATTCATATACTTGACCCACCAAGAAAATAGCACCCATTGCTGCAGTAATTGCTAACCAGAATTGTGCACCCCGCGTATCGTTCTTTTTAATCGCAGTGTCGGCATTGTGCATGACAAAACTACTAGAAATTAGATTGATGGTGTTGACTCCAGGTAGCAATAGTTCTAATTCTGGGGTTCCGGCTGGGGGCCACACAGGTAAGGTAGCACGGAAAGCCAAGTAAGCTCCGAACAACCCTATAAAAATCATCCCTTCAGCAATCAGGAAGACAACTAGCCCAAACAGGCGATAGTCTGGATGTTCCTCGTGATGACCAACTGCTGCTTCCGCCGCATGGTGATGATTTAGTTCAGTTTTAGCTGAGTCAATAGTTTGACTTTGCATGAATTTTTAATGCTTAGAGGACAAGTGGGGAGTCGGGAGTGGGGAATGGGAAGATGGGGGAGAAGAACTATTGATTATTAACCAATGCCCCATGCCCAATGCCCCATACCCAATTCCCTGTTTATTTGCGGTCTTCGGGATTGGCAGCAAATGCTGGGTCGGGTTCTGCTCTTAACACTGAGTTTGGGCCACCAGATAAGACTGGATTGGGATCGTACAAAGGTACACTTTCTTTAGCCCTTTCCAAACCGTAGTCATAGGGACCCGTAGCCAGTACTGGCGTTTGATCAAAATTCTCGATCGCTGGTGGTGAGGTAGTCATCCACTCTAAGGTAAGTGCCCTCCAGGGATTATTACCAGCTTTCTCGCCGTACAACCAACTCCAAATAGCATTGATGATGAAGGGAAATGTCGAGACTGCCAGTATATAAGAACCATACGTGCAGATTTCGTTCAGTGAGGTGAACTTGGGGTCATACTGGGCGATGCGGCGGTTCATGCCCATCATTCCCAGCTTATGCATAGGTAAGAAGGTCATATTTAGACCTACTATTGTCAAGGCAAAATGAACCTTACCCCAAAATTCGTTCAGCATTCGTCCCGTCATTTTCGGGAACCAGTGGTAAATCGACGCATAAATGCCGAGGACACTACCACCAAATAGGACATAGTGCAAGTGTGCAACTACAAAATAGGTGTCGTGAACGTGAATATCAAAGGGCACTGCTGCCAACATCACGCCACTGATCCCGCCAATCACAAAGGTGCCGACAAAGCCCATTGCGAACAGCATGGCACTGTTGAGTTGGATTTTCCCACCCCACATAGTTGCCAACCAACTGAAAATTTTAATTCCCGTGGGTACAGCAATGATCATGGTGGTGATCATAAAGAACATCCGCAACCAACCGGGGATACCACTGGTAAACATGTGGTGTGCCCAAACAATTAGCCCTAAAAAGCTGATGGCGAGAGAGGAATAGGCGATCGCTTTATAGCCAAAAATCGGCTTGCGGGAATGCACGGGGATAATTTCTGAAATTGCCCCAAAGAAGGGCAAAATCATGATGTAAACTGCTGGGTGAGAGTAAAACCAGAACATGTGCTGGTATACTACTGGGTCGCCACCACCTGTTGGGTTAAAAAATGTTGTCCCAGCAATTAAGTCAAAGGAAAGCAGAATTAAACCTGCTGCTAACACTGGCGTAGATACCAAAACCAGTGCCGAGGTAGAAAACATCGCCCAGCAGAACAAGGGCAGTTGGTAAATCCCCATGCTGGGGATACGCATCTTGATCAATGTGACGAGGAAATTGATTGCCCCTAGAATCGATGACGTACCTAGTAGCAGAACGCTGATAATCCAAATTCCCTCACCTACTTGACCTGTTACCAAGCTCAGGGGAGGGTAGGAAGTCCAACCCGCATCCGGTGCATCGCCCACCACTAAACTAGTGATCAGCAATATACCCGCAGGGGGAATCATCCAAAAGGCAACAGCATTCAAGCGCGGAAATGCCATATCCTTTGCCCCAATCATCAAGGGGATGAGGAAGTTCGCAAAACCCGCACCAGCTGGCACGATCCACAAGAAAATCATGATCGTGGCGTGCAGTGTAAACAAGCTGTTGTAGACTTCAGGGGTGACAAAATCGACTTCTGGGGTTCGCAGTTCTGTACGAACCAAGTCAGCCATCACGCCACCAATGCAGTAGAAAACGAATGTGGTGACTAGGTATTGAATCCCAATCACCTTATGGTCGGTGTTGAAGCCAAAGTAGTCTTGCCATTTTCTGATCCCTGGTTCCTCAAGAAGGGCAGGGATATTGGCAGTTTCTTGCAACTGAGCTTGTGTCATAGTCGTTAGTTATCTTTTGTCATTTGTCCTTTGTCAGTTGTCCTTTGTCATTAGTCATTTATTTAGACCAATGACTAATGACTAATGACTAATGACCAATGACTAATGGTGAACTTGATGGAGGATTTCTGGCTGAATTCCCATGTCCTTGGTGTAATGGGCAAGAAATTCATTTGGGGATAGATCCGCAGGGTTAACAGCAACGGCTTGATTTAGCGTTTCTTTGCTGGCAACTAGCTGCTCTTGCTGCCATTTATCAAAGGCTTCTTCTGTCTCAACGACTACTGGTGCTCTCATCGCTCCGTGATATGGGCCACAAAGTTCAGCACAAATCAGGACATAATCTCCTGCTTTTTTGGGAGTGAAGCTAATCTCGCTTTGTCTACCGGGGATCGCATCTTGTTTCAGGCGAAACTCTGGCACCCAGAAGGCGTGAATCACATCGTTGGCTGTCATATTGATTTGCACTTCGCGCCCGATGGGGACGTGCATTTCACCTGTTGTTATACCACTTTTAGGATAGGTGAAAATCCAGGCATATTGTAGACCAGTAACGTTGACTAGCAATGCTGGTGGTTTGCCTGCTTTTTCGGGACTACCCCCAATTGTCGGAGCAACAATACCTACACCTGGGGCATTCCGCAGTTGGGGAATTTGGTCAGCATTGCGGACTTCTGCGGTAGCTGGGTCTTGCATTGCCTCATCAGATTTTTCTTGATTGAGGTTGGGTTCGGTGCCGGGGGGAGTATCGCTTAAAGTCGCTGCTAAAGCTGCCCCTGGCATTTTCATCGATTCCTGATTCATCGGTGCTGCATGGATAGCATGGGGATCAAAGCCACCGATTTCGTTGTACACATCAAAACTGTAAACTGAAATGCCGAAAACGATAATTGCTGGGATCGCCGTCCAGAGAATTTCTAGAGGTACATTGCCCTCAACTGGTGGGCCGTCTTCATTGTCACCTGCACGCCGACGATATTTAAATGCAGAGTAAATTAAAATACCTTCTACGAGTATGAATATACCTGTAGAAACGATCATCATCGCGTTGAACAAACCATCCACCAAGACGGCTTCATCCGTGGCTGCTGCTGGCAACAGACCGTGATTTTGACCGTACCAAAGGCTGACTAGCGTTAGCACGATCCCAATGAGTAATGTCCAGATTGAACTTGGAATCTTCACGGCTTACTTAATTGAATTTACTATGTTATTTCAAAGCTGCTCACTTACTAAGGTAATCTAGGCTGCCAGACAAAGGGGCCAAAGGTCGGAAATTTTTATTAATTTTTTTGACTATTTTACTAATTTTGAGTACAAGGTCACTATATGAATACTGCCTTGGCTGTTGCTATACATCAGTGGAAAAATTTAAAATGCTTAAATTAATTGTCATTAATCAATTTCTCACATCTTGAAAAATACCTAAAGCTTCAGGCAAAACCTGGCTGGAGTGATTCAAAGTATAAGTGAGTGCTAATCTATAAACCTTTAGCCTATACGCTAGGGTGAAGATGGAACGCTAAAAGAAAATTGAAAATTTTAAGAGATCCACCAAGAGCGGGCAGAAAGTATCATTCATGAGCGAATTTGTCCTACAACAACAAAATGAAGTGGCAGTTCAGCAGCAAAAGCCCAAGGAATTGATTCGTCGCTTGGTGTGGAGAATGTGTATAGCCACCTTGATTTTGATGGCAATAGGCTCTGCCACCCGCGTGATGAATGCTGGACTTGCTTGTCCAGACTGGCCCTTGTGCTATGGCGAATTGCTGCCAGCCAAGCAAATGAATCTCCAGGTGTTCTTGGAGTGGTTTCACAGATTGGATGCAGCTTTAATTGGTGTAAGCGCGATCGCACTCTTCGTTTTATCCTGGTGGCATCGTCGTTTATTACCCACCTGGCTGCCTTGGGCATCCACATTTGCCCTGTTTTTAATCGTCTTCCAAGGCATTTTGGGGGGACTCACCGTTACCGAACTGTTGCGGTTTGATATCGTTACCGCCCATTTAGGAACGGCACTGTTGTTTTTTACTACCCTGCTGATTATTGGCACGGCACTCACGCCCTATCAAGGAACTGGAACCTCTGGTAAGTTGCCTTGGGTAGGTTTAACTGCGGCTGTTCTGGTTTACCTGCAAAGTTTGCTAGGTGCTTTAGTAGGTTCTCGCTGGGCACTACACCAATGCCTTGGCGGTTCTCAACTTTGTACTGTGATGTACAGTCATATTGCTGGTTTTGTGCCGCCAACAATGGCAACTTTGGCAATGGTATTTATCTGTTGGCGGACACCAGCTCTACATCCAGCCTTGCGGCGACTGGCAAATATGGCTGGTGGGTTGTTAACCTTACAAATATTGTTGGGAGTCGCTACTTTTAAATTACATCTTCAAGTCGAGCCTCTCACCGTCTCTCACCAAGCTATAGGAGCTGCTTTGCTGGGTACTTTGGTGGCTTTTACAGTTCTCGCACTGCGTGACTCAGTGAGTCAGCAAAGTTGTTGAAAAATAAGGAACCAGAGCCAAAATGATTGAGACTAATGTCTCTCGCCACCACGAAACATTTTTACAAGTAATTCAAAGTTACTACCAGCTAACGAAGCCTCGGATTATTCCGTTGCTTTTGATTACTACGGCTGGGAGTATGTGGATTGCTGCTAAGGGAGAAGTAGACCCATTGCTGTTGCTAGTAACTCTGACTGGTGGCACAATGGCAGCTGCAAGCGCCCAGACGATTAACTGTGTCTATGACCGGGATATTGATTATGACATGGAGCGGACGCGCCATCGTCCGATGCCTTCTGGCAAGGTTCAGCCGCGCGATGCTCTAATTTTTGCGATCGCACTGGCGACAATTTCCTTTACACTCCTAGCAGTATTTGCCAACCTGTTAGCCGCCTTATTAGCTTTCTCTGGCATCGTCTTTTATATTTTGGTCTACACCCACTGGCTGAAACGCCACACCACGCAGAATATTGTTGTTGGTGGGGCGGCTGGGGCAATTCCGGCGTTAGTGGGTTGGGCTGCTGTCACTGGCACATTAAGCTGGTCAGCGTGGTTAATTTTTGCCATCGTCTTTTTGTGGACACCGCCCCATTTCTGGGCGCTAGCTCTAATGATTAAAGATGACTACGCAAAAGTTGGGATACCAATGTTACCCGTGATTGAAGGTACTACGGCAACTGTTAAGCAGATTTGGTATTATACCCTGCTTACGGTAGTTGCAACCGGGTTATTGGTTTATCCCTTGGGCGCAAGTGGAATTCTTTATGCTGCGATCGCTCTAATTCTGGGAGGATTATTTATCCACAAATCTTGGCGTTTGTTGCAAAATCCAGAGGATCGGGCTGTAGCTAAAGAGTTATTTCTCTATTCCATCTCCTACATGATGCTGTTGTGTCTGGGGATGGTAGTGGATAGTCTTCCTGTTACCCATAATCTAATTAGTGCGGTGATCAGTCATCTGCATTTTATTGCTTAGGGGAAGAGAAAGTTTAGCGATCGCGTTGGGAAAATGGCGCGATCGCATATCAATGCACTCCGTGTTCCTTTTGAAATTAGTTTTTACTATATTTAGAATAATTAAAACATTTCCAAATGTTAGGATCTACCGTTTTTTATAACCGTGTCTTTGTGTGTTGCTATCCCACCTCCTACTGATGTGATGCACTAGGAGGAATTTTTATTTTTGGGTAGTAAAATTATTTTGCTGAAAGCGATCGCGTCCTGCTGTTTTTGCTTGATACAATGCCCGATCTGCTGCGGCAATCATTTGTTCCAAGTCAGAATCTGGCTGAGGAATTTCTGTCGTAAACCCGGCACTAATGGTTACATAAGGACTAACTTGAGAATTTTGATGAGGAATTGCCAACGTTCGCACAGCATGGCAAATTTTCTCCGCAACATCAGTCGCCCCCTGAGTGTCTGTGTTGGGTAAAATCACAGCAAATTCTTCTCCGCCATAACGGGCAACTAAATATCCAGGACATTTAACAATATTTTTGATAACTTGAGCAATTTCTTGAAGACAGCGATCGCCTACCCGATGACCATAAGTATCGTTGTATAATTTAAAGAAATCAACATCGCAAATGATCATGGAGAGAGGACGTTGCTCTCGTTTCATTTGCTGCCACTGTTGGTTGGAATATTCTTCAAAGCGTCGGCGGTTAGCTACCTGAGTTAATCCATCAATAGTAGCTAATCTCTGCAATTCCAGATTAACGGCTTCCAGTTGTTGCTGTAACTGAGATTGCTGAATCAAGCGTTTTACCCGTTGTCGCAAAACTGGCCAGTGGATCGGTTTGGTAACATAGTCCATTGCCCCTACGGCAAATGCCCGGTCAACTGACTCTTGATCCTCAAGTCCTGTAATCATTAAAACTGGAGTGTGCTTGTGAGAGTCAAGAGTCTGCAACTGAGTGCAACACTCGAAACCATCCATATCTGACATGACGGCATCAAGGAGTACTATGTCGGGGTGCAGTTGGTTAAAAAGAGTTAAAGCCTCTCTGCCATTTTGAGCTTCAACTATTTGATACCCTTCCCGCTCCAAGAAATTTCGTAGTATCAGGCGGGTAAATAATTCATCATCAACAATTAGAACTAAAAATTGGTTTTCTTGAGCAGTCGCTTTCATTGCAATACTTTTCGGTTAAGGCAAGAGACGCGATAAATCGCCGTCTCTACAATAATCAATCTTTCGTCGTGAAGGCGATTTATCGCGTCTTTCGATCTAGAATTTTCATCAAAAAACCTTAACCGAACTGTATTGGCTTTTATTATGCTTCCTTGGCAAATTCTTTTTGTAAAGCAGTTTGAACTTGTTCATATTCTTGATGTAGTTGTGAAAGTAATTCTAGGCTGTTTTCTAATTTGTTGCTGTACCCCTGTGCTTCTAACTTCTTGCAAAGCTGTGCCAAAGCGATCGCTCCAACAGAGCCACTGCTGGACTTGAGTTGGTGGGCTGTCTTCCATAGAGTCTGAGCATCCTGAGTTGTGATAGCTACACTGATATCTTGCACCTGTCTTGATGCCTCTGTCAGATAACACTGGAGCAGTTCAGCAAATGCCAGATGATCTTTTGTGACGACATCCCGCAAAAATTGTATAGTTTTCGGATCAATCTTAGCGATATTTAATGTCTGGTTTTGCCCTTCCTGGAGGATATTTTGCGAAGGTTGCAATTCTAAACAAATCCCTTTGCTTTGTTTTTCTATAAAAGTGAATTCAAAACTTTTTTGGGGTGGGCATTTGCTGAGTGCCTGGGTTAACTCCTCAAGCTGAACAGGTTTGCTAATGTAGTCATCCATACCAGTAGCAAAACAAGCTTCGCGATCGCCCCGCATTGCATTGGCAGTTATCGCGATAATATAGGGACGAAAACCCACTTTCCATTCCTGACAGATTCTCCGAGTTGTTTCTAACCCATCCATTTCTGGCATGTGGACATCCATCAACACTACGTCGAATGGCTGTTTTTGCAAAGCTTTGAGTACTTCTAGCCCATTGGTTACGACATCCGCCTGATAACCGATTTTCTGTAGCATCAGTAGAGCAACTTTCTGATTAACAACTGTGTCCTCTGCCAGAAGAATCCGCAGTGGCAGGCGATGTGCCAAATGCCGATCAACCAAGGAAGAATGGGAATGAAAAATACTAGCTTGGATCGGCCGATTACCCAAAACATGGGTAACGACATCGTAGAGTTGAGACTGTTTAATCGGTTTGCTTAAAGAAGCAGCAAACTGGACATTACCAAAGTCAGAGAAAGTTCCTCCTCTACCCAAAGAGGTCAGAATTACCAAAGGCAGATTTTGATAACCAGATTGCTGGCGGATTTGACGAGCTAGGTTTAGACCATCCATTTCCGGCATCTGCATATCCAAAATGGCAATATCAAACTGTGTTCCCTTCGCAAGTTGAGCTAAAGCTTCTTTACCAGATTTGGCAGCATAAGTTTGCATCTTCCAAGACTCTGCTTGCAAGCTCAGAATTTCGCGGTTGGTCAGATTATCATCCACAATTAACAGCCGTTTGCCAGCAAGGGGCACTAGCGAAGTGCTAAATTCAGCTTGCTCTGGCGCAGTAGCCACTTGGGTAGTAATGGTGAAGTAGAATGTTGAACCTTGGGAAGAGTAAGGAGGTACGAGAAACTCCTCAGAAAGAGATTCGACTTTTCCTGAAGAGAAGCCACTGAATTGGAATTCAGTGGAGGTTTGAAACCCTTGCTTTCGGTTTTTTGCCTTTGTTGATAGTTTTCCCCTTTGCCATCTCAAGCTAGGATTGCCACCGATAAACCCTTGGCTTTCCACCCAAAGAGTACCGCCCATCATCTGAGTAAGCCGTTGGCTAATAACCAGTCCCAGTCCTGTGCCACCATAGCGTCGAGTCATGGAGACATCAGCCTGAGTGAAGGGTTGAAATAACCGCTCTATTTTCTCTGGTGCAATGCCAATACCTGTATCTTTAATGGCAAATTGAATTTCGTAGAGAAGTTGGGAGTGTTCAGGAGGTTCTTCGCTAAAGGACAATTCAGATGGAAATTCTACCTCACCTGAATTGACACAAGTGAAATTTTCAGTGGAGGATTGTGACCCTCTCTCCACTTCCTTATCCCCAGTTCTCAGTTTAATTTGCTTTGCTTCAACAGAAAGTACCACTTCTCCATTTTCAGTAAACTTAATGGCATTGTTGAGGAGGTTTATTAAGATTTGGCGTAGACGAGTCAAATCGCCGATGATCTGAATGGGAACTTGCGGTTTAATCAGGTAGGCTAGTTCGATATCCTTTTCGGCAGCTTTCGGATACCGTTGGCGAATTCCCCAAACAGCTAAACTGAACCGATTAGTTCAGCAATGAAACGATTGAGAACCTTCTGAGCAGTTTTATACCCAGTAGCTTGCTTACCTAACTTCAGTTGGGACAAAATGCGATCGCGTAAAATTTCAAGTTCTCTTATCGGTGGCAAACCGACAGGTTGTTTAGCGCTTGTGGTATTAGATATCTGATGTGACTCACTCTGCCGTGTAATACTTGGTTGAATGGGAGCTAAAAAATCTGAGTCTTCCCGTGTAATACAAGGGTTATCGTTATGCCTAACAATGTGTTCTAAATAAT
>NZ_WBKM01000159.1 GCF_015714725.1 Nostoc sp. WHI | reverse complement strand
CCCTGCTCCCCTGCCTCCCCTGCCTCCACCAACTTTTGCCAGACTTGCAAGCTTTGCTGAAAATGCCTTAAAGCTGTACTGATGCGATCGCTAATATAATTATCTAGACCAAAAACAAATTCTAAACTAGCGTGCAGTTCTGGCTCTAAGGTAATACCACGATTGTGCAACTCTCTAATGGCAAAGTGAAGTTCATAGCTATGTTTCCAAACTTGCTCCACAGTGGAATAATGCTTTGCAACTTCAGGCGGTTGGTATTGAGCAACATCAGTTGGTAACACCGTAGTAAACAAAGAATCAGTTTCCTGTTGCAAAAATTGCCGCAGTGATTGAGTTGTCATTTCAAACTGAATCGGTGTAGCTGCCCAACTAGCAAAATCGGGTGCTAAACGCACTACTTTTTGCAACACTTCTTCGTTCACCCACAAAATCATCGGAAATGGGTGGCGTTTGCGAAATTCATCACGAATATGATTGATAGACCTAAGTAGATCATCAAGTCCATCTACTAACTCTAAACCCAAAATCATCAACGCCGATGGTGGATTATCTTGGGTTAGCAGTTCTAGTTGTAAATGAATACTTGTGTAAAGGCTTCTAGCATTATGCGGCAGAACTACCTTTTGAATTTGGTGTACTCCTGAAGAGAGTTCTTCGAGTCTTTGCAACATTTGCTCTTGCAAAACTCGATAATTGCAGTACACCAAAACTAAGGAGAATTGACCATTAGAAAGGGCAATTGCTCTTCCTAAATTCCGCAAAGCCTTTTCGTTAGCTACTCTAACATCTACTTGTGGGTTTCGTTCAACCATGATTTAAATTTTTCCGTCTCTGCTAAAACTGGGTTGACGGCAAACCAAGCTCCTAAATGATCGCGGTATTCAAATACAAATAAACTTCGCAATAAAATGTGGTATTCTATATCACCTCTAACACGTTGCTGCTGCACTACCTGAAAGATTAATTCCCACTCATGAGGGTCGATAGCGTTAGTTCGGTAATCGCGCTGTCTTCGGATCACCAGTTCTACACACTCCCGATCAAAGGGTGGATCTTGTTCTCGCAGACAGTCATATAGCAGCCCTAGTAAGTCGCGGACATGACCACCACTAATTAGGCACAATCGATCTAAGGTTTCCAGACTATCAAACACTTCTGTAATTAAGCCTAACCGATCGCTAGGCAAAATGTCTGGAAAAGCTCTAGCTAGCACCATTTGCCGTAACATTGCTAGCCCTTCCAGGAAAATCTCCCCAGAGCGCAGACGCACAGGTATCATTGGTAAGACTTTTGGCGCGACTCCTCCCCCCAAACGATGCTGAAGTTCGGCGCTATCGTTGGAGAAAGTCAGGGCTAAGGGAATAGTGTAGACTATATGACAATTCAGTTTGCGTAACTGTTCACCACGTTGAATAAATAAGTATTCTGGCAGCGATCGCCCCGATGGTAAAGCTCTAATTGCGACTCTATCCAAATTATCAACAATTACCACCAGTCCTTTTTTACCCCTGGCTTTCAGTTCCTTGTTAGCAAGTTCTAGCAGTTCTTGATTAATTGCCTGCAAAATATTTGCTGTTCGCGGTTCTAGATAATCTCTTAACCGCCGCCGCAATTGGGGACTTTCTTTAGCTTTAGCTGTAATTTTGGCAATTCCTACAGACAACTCGCCTTCTATACCAATGTCAATTGGCGTATTCAGAAAATCGACAAGTTCACCAAACAATTTAGTAAAATAGCTCGATTTCAGCCTAATTGTCATTGCTTCTAAGCTTTCGCTTACCTGTCCGGCGATCGCTAACAAAATATCAGTCACATCCACATCTGCCATTTCTAAGACATGGGTAGACTCAAAGTAAACTACATGAAATTGCTCTGCTTCTAATTCAGCTTTTAGCCGCAACAACTCTGTTGATTTTCCACAACCGAGATGTCCTGTAAATAGCTGACAAGTTGGAGCATTGGGTGATATGCGAGCAATGGTACGCTGCAAAGCCTCAATGATTTTACCACCCCGCACCGCAGCAAAATCGATATAGTACCTGCGATCGCTGGCATTTCCTATAATTAGAGGTCTGCTCGGATTGCAAGCCTGATAAAATCTTTCTAAATCTAGGAGCATAACTGATCCAGTTCACTCAGGAATGGGGATAACAAAATCTAGTGAATAAATTTATTAGTTCTAGGGAATTTATCTCTTGATTTAAATATATCTAACTCAAACTACTAACTAAGCTAGCAGTATTCCGGTTGTTTTTGATATTTAGGTTTTATCTAGCACCAGGCAATGCTAATATTTTAGTTGAAGTCAGCAGAAATACTGTCATAAGTACAAGTATTAAACATCTCTAATAAGTAGTTAGACAGACTTAATTACATAATCTTATTGTAAATAGAACCAAATATTTGCAAATAAAAAACAAGTAAACTACTTCTTTTGGGGTGGGTGTCAATAGGATTTGATAAATAAAAGAAAAACCTCACCCTGGTTCTGCTACGCAAAACCTGTCCCTCTCCTTATTAAGGAGAGGGACAGATTTACCCTTGGGTAATCTTGGGTGAGGTTTTGCTCTATGGGTTGTAGAGTCAATTTGGATCAGGTTTTCCGACTTGTGTATACACCGTAGCCTTTTTAAGAGGGGTTGGGAGGATCACTTTTAGCTAAATTTTATATCTCGTTTATAAGTCAAAATGCGTTTGTTGATGAAACCGATCAGTTTATCCATGAAACTGATCGGTTTGTCCATGAAACTGATCGGTTTGTCCATGAAACTGATCGGTTTGTCCATGAAACTGATCGGTTTGTCCATGAAACTGATCAGTTTGTCCATGAAACTGATCAGTTTGTTGACTACAGCTTTTAGAAAACGCGAAATCAATAAATAATATTGATTGAAGCAATTATAAAAATTAGGCAGCTAAAACGAGTTATTTACGTTAATACACAAAATGATTCTTTTGTACAGTCCATAAGTCGTAACATAAATTAAATATATTTATCTAGAGATATATATCTTCTATATCTCTAGATAGATTGTATTCAATGCTATAAGACTGGTAATTGTACTGATAAAAATAAGTAATAAAGGTTTCTTTCTTTGTTACTTATATGGGTAGTTTCTAGACTATGGAAATGGTTATTAGCTAGTTGAGCGCCGAAAAATTTCATCGGCGGCGATGCTTGTGGCGGGCTATGCCTACGCACTGCCCAATGTAGATTTAATCTCCTGTAATCTGATTAATTTGTTGTAACTTGATTACCTAAAGTGACTCCGACAACAGCGGAGTCAATCACTAAATAGCTCTTGCCGAAATAATTTCAGGAATTTGTTTGAGAAACCGATCGCTTGAATTAGCAAACCGACGTACTAACTTAATTGAGAGGATTTTAATCATGCCTAGACTTACTGTTCCACCCAATTTCATCGGCACCCCCAGTTCCGACACTTTAATTGGGGAAGAATTAAATGCCTCTGTAGCAATCGGTATTGATATTTTAACTGGGGGTTACATTCGTACTCTCTCAGGAAATGACACCATTGAGGGTACTGGTAATGGCGGCAACGGCGATAATGGAACCGGCATTGCTAACAGTGGCAAACTAAATGCAGGGGATGGAAATGACATGATCGCGGGCAGCGGTACTGGAGGCTACGGCTTCATCTACCAAGAAGACTACTACATATATACTTACAACGACGGCGGTACTGGTACAGGTATTACTAACAGTGGCAGTCTGAATACAGGAGACGGAAATGACACAATTTCTGGCAACGGTACTGGCGGCAACGGGTACGACAGCGGTACTGGCACAGGTATTACTAACAGTGGCAGTCTGAATACAGGAGAGGGAAATGACACAATCTCTGGCAACGGTACTGGCGGCAACGGCATCGGCGATGATGGAAATGGATACGGGTACAACGGCAACATTGGCACAGGTATTACTAACAGTGGCAGTCTGAACACAGGGGACGGAAACGACACGATCGCTGGCATCGGTAATGGTGGCAACGGCGCGGATGGCACCGGTGGCCGTGGCGGCAGTTATGGTCCCGGCGGCTACGGCGGTACTGGCACTGGTATTACTAACAGCGGCAGTCTAAATACAGGGGACGGAAATGACACAATCGCTGGCACAGGGAAGGGCGGCAACGGTGGGAAGCGCGGCGACGGTGGCAACGGCGGCAGCAATAGCGGCACTGGCACAGGCATTGATAACAGTGGCAGTCTAAATACAGGGAATGGAAACGATGCGATTACTGGCACTGGTAATGGCGGCATCGGCGGCATCGGTACTGGGATCGACAACAGTGGCAGTCTGAATACAGGGAATGGAAACGATGCGATCGCGGGCATCGGTAATGGTGGCAACGGTGGCGACGGCCGCGACGGCTGGATCGGCGGCATCGGTGGCGACGGCGGTACTGGAACCAGCATTGTGAACAGTGGCGAACTGAATACCGAAAACGGAGAAGATGCGATCGCCGGCACTGGTAATGGCGGCAACGGCGGCAACGGCGGTAACGACATCAACGGCGGTAACGGCGTCAACGGCGGCAACGGCGGTACTGGAACTGGGATTGCTAACACTAGCAAACTGAATACAGGGGATGGAAACGACGCGATCGCTGGCACTGGTAATGGCGGCAACGGCGGCATCGGCAGCGACGGCAGCAGCGGCGGCATCGGCGGCATCGGCGGCATCGGCGGCAACGGTACTGGGATCTACATCGCTAACAGTGGCAGTCTGAATACAGGGGACGGAAACGACGCGATCGCTGGCACAGGGAAGGGTGGCAACGGCGGCATCGGCGGCAATGTGGGCGACAACAACATCGGCAACATCGGCAACGGCGGCAACGGCGGCATCGGCGGCAACGGCGGTACTGGCACAGGGATTATCAACAGTAACAATCTGAATACAGGGAACGGAAACGACACGATCACTGGCACAGGGAAGGGTGGCAACGGCGGCATCGGCGGCAATGTGGGCGACAACAACCGCAACGGCGGCATCGGCGGCATCGGCGGTACTGCAACTGGCATCGCTAACAGTGGCGATCTGAATACAGGCAACGGAGAAGACGCGATCGCTGGCACTGGTACGGGCGGCAACGGCGGCAACGGCGGCAATGTTCTCAATACCGAAGACGGCAGCGGCGGCCGAGGCGGCAACGGCGGCAATGGCGGTACTGGAACTGGGATTGCTAACGCTAGCAAACTGAATCTAGGGAACGGAAACGACACGATCTCTGGCATTGGTAATGGTGGCAATGGCGGCAACAGCGGCGGTAAAAACATCAGCAGGGCTCCCGACTTTGGCGACAACGGCAACGGCGGTACTGGCATAGGCATCGCTAATAGTGGCAAACTGGATACAGGGAACGGAAACGACGCGATCGCTGGCACGGGTACTGGCGGCAACAGCAGCGACAGCGGCTTCGAGGGCTTCGCCGGTACTGGAACTGGCATCCAGAACATTAAAGACGCCACCATTATTACAGGGACGGGCAAGGATACGATTACAGGTAATGGCAATAGTAATAGTTCAAGAAGAGACGCGATCGCCTATGGTATCTTTAACGATGGAATCATTGATACTGGCAGTGATGCTGACACCCTTACTGGACAGGCTACAATCACAATCGGCTTCGCCGGTGCTGTAACTGGCATCCAGAACCTTAAAGACGCCACCATTATTACAGGGACGGGCAAGGATACGATTACAGGTAATGGCAATAGTTCAGGAAGAGACGGGATCGCCTATGGTATCTTTAACGATGGAATCATTGATACTGGCAGTGATGCTGACACCCTTACTGGACAGGCTACAGTCACAATCGATGGTACTGCCTACGGTCTTTATGGCGAAGGAATCATTAAGACTGGCGCCGGCAATGACAAAATTATTGCCACCAGTATCCTAGATGGAGTTCAACAGAAAGTCTCTATTGGTGGTGGGTTAAGTATTGATCTCGGTACTGAGGATGACTACTTCAAAGGATTCGGTGCTGCAACCGTTGATGGCGGCAAAGGTTTTGATACCCTGGATCTGGGCGCTTTCCATCGCTCTGAACTCATTGTATCTGGTGTAATTTCTGGCAATATCCTTAAAAGTGCCAACATCAGTTTCAACAACATTAGCTTGTCTACAACTGGCTTTGATAAATTCATCTTTGCAGATAGCTCTTTCTCTTACATCACTCTGACAAACGACGTATAGATTTTCTACTGAGCCTTTGTCTGCCCTGAGCAGTTCGACAGGTGTTGCAGTGAGCTTGTCGGACTGCTCACTGTAACACTTACTGTACCCCTACGGGGAAGCAAGCTACGCGCAGCGTCTTTCTGCGACACGCTGCGCGAACGTAGAAAAGCCAAAAGGTCACGCCGAAGTCTAAAATCAAAATTGGTATAATCTATAACCCCATTGAGTATAAAATTATTCGGTCATGCAGCTTGTCAGGTAAAATATGCTTCAGCACAGCTCCGATTTTGGCATCTTGTCCAACGAGATAGCGAGTACGCGGTTGTTTTGCAGTGAGCGCATGGACAACAGCCTGAGCGACAATATCCGCAGAAATTCCTTTAGATGCGAGAATCTGCATTTTCTTACGGACAATATTCATCGCCTGTCCGTAGAGATTTTGTGCCGATTGTGGTAAATCTTGCTGTGCTATTTCCGATTGACTTAAAGACTTTTCCCAAATTGGGGTAGCGATCGCCCCAGGTTCGATAATAGAAACAGAGATTCCCCAAGGACGTAATTCCATCCGCATCACATCATTGAGTGCAACGAGGGCAAATTTTGATGCATTGTAAGCTCCCATGAACGGCGTCGGACTTCTACCGCTAATAGAACCCATATTGACAATTCGCCCCCGACTCTGGCGTAATAGACCAAGAAAAGCTTGTGTCACGGCTAATTGTCCGGTAACATTAACCTGCATCTGATATTGAAATTCTGCGATCGCTAATAATTCCAAAGGGCCAGGGACAGCAACACCGGCATTATTTACTAAACCTAAAATCCCAGCCCCACCGACTGCATCTGTTACTTTACGAACCGCAGCTGCGATCGATTCAGCATCAGTAACATCTAAAAAAATCGGAATCAGCCTTTGTGAGCCTTTTTGTTTAAGTGTTTGAGCATCAATATCTTGACGCACCCCAGCAAAAACAGAAAAGCCCAACTGATCTAAAAGCAAAGCACACGCCTGGCCAATTCCTGTTGATGCTCCTGTAACCACCACTGTACGTTGATTTTTTGCAACCATTAATTCTCCCCGTACTATAATTACGAATTAGTCTCAATCCCTGCAATTACCAGCGCGAAGGCAATCTTCCGTTTGATCATCTCTAGCCGATATTTGCCACGACAATATGTGTGACTGAGCATTTGTGCTGTAAGCCATTAGAGCAGTTATTATAGGAACCTGGGCTTTGACAAGTGGCACGTCACTACTAGCAGTATTACCTAGCTCAACATTGGATAAATAAACAGGCAATGCCATCAAAGCAATGCAAATTGTCCGATTCATAAAACCTCAACTAAAAATTTTCATTGCGCTATGTATATAGATGCCACCTTGATGAACCGAATTTTAAAAACTGAGTATTATACGTTGATGTTGTGTCAATTTACTCAGTGCTACTAGCCGCAGAGACGTGATTTCTTTTCTGATCGGTTTCACCCTTTTTGAGGTTAGGCATTGCCTACAAGATGGCTTCCTACTAACTTATGCAGGTGCAATCCTAAAAAACAGGACAAAAAACCCACAATACCCAAAAACATATCTTGTTAGCTGCATTCCCCAGATAAAATAATGAAGAGTGCTGAGTTAAAAGACCGCTCACAAAGGACGATTACTTATTAAGTAGATTAGTAGTAATATATACAATGGAAATTGTCCTTGTGAGGAACGAAGCAATCCCACTCATTGCGATTGCTTTGTTCCTCCTCGCAATGACATATTACATTTAATTATCCCTACCTACTTACTCAGCACTCATTTACAAATGTTGCCTACTAGCTGACTCATGACACCTTCACAAGATGTAGATACTGTAGATACTGTAAACGTTCCCAATATCGATCCAGAAGGATATGGCAACTCAGAAACCGATCCTCTCGATGATTTACCATCTGAGGTCGAAATGTCCCTTTTTGACCACTTAGAAGAGTTGCGACAGCGGATTTTCTATTCGCTGATAGCCGTAGCAGTGGGTATTATTGGCTGTTTCTTTGCCGTCAAACCGATTGTCCAGCTACTTGAGGTTCCAGCCCAAGGAGTAAAATTTCTCCAACTCGCACCCGGAGAATATTTCTTTGTTTCCTTCAAAGTCGCAGCCTACACTGGCTTGATACTTTGTAGTCCTTTCATTCTTTATCAGATTATCCAGTTTGTGCTGCCAGGATTGACTCGCCGCGAACGCCGCTTGCTAGCGCCTGTAGTTTTAGGTTCGAGTGTGCTATTTGCGGCAGGGTTATTATTTGCCTATTTACTCCTTATCCCCGCAGCTTTGAAATTTTTCATCAGCTACGGAGCAGATGTAGTTGAACAACTTTGGTCAATTGACAAATATTTTGAATTTGTGCTGCTATTGTTATTCAGCACTGGTTTAGCATTTCAAATTCCCATCATTCAACTGTTGCTCGGTAATTTGAGCATTGTTTCCTCTGAACAGATGGTTTCTGGTTGGCGTTACGTGATTATGGGAGCAGTGGTTTTAGGAGCCGTTCTTACACCTTCTACTGACCCCCTGACTCAAAGTCTCCTAGCAGGAGCAGTTCTGGGGCTTTACTTTGGTGGTGTTGGACTGGTTAAGCTTACAGGTAAATGACCAAATTTTAGATTTTAAATTTTGGATTTGCGATTGTTGGCGGAGCCTCTCGTAGAGAAGATTCTTGCATCCCAAATTTAAAAAGGTCTGATAGCAAGTGAATTTAAACGCGAGAATAAATCTAAAATCCCAAATCTCAAATTAAATGACAGAGCCAGTGACTTGATTGCTGGGGTGAATCTAAAATTCAAAATTGTGTGACGATCGCATTGCTTCAACTTAGTTGATGAGTGCAGTTAGTAAGATCCTAACCACTATTTCCAACTCTTCGGTAACACGATAAAGGTTGATTGCTTGCTCAATAAGCTGTGTCTGTCGATCCAATCGGCCAAATTGCCAAATATTACCTGTTGTTACTGCTCCTAGTATTTCTGTTTGAGTAGAATCAGTCCACCTGTCAAGAGCGATCATCTCAGTTGCCAGTTGTGTAAATCCCCTATTTATATCTGCTTGCTTGGCTTCAATCACAATTAAATTAGTTTGGCTTCTGAGCAAATAATCAATATTACCTTAAAGTCGATTATCAACTTTGATAGTGTATTCAATTCGTAATTTAGCGTGGGAATAGTGAATTAAATCGGTAATAATTGGCGCAATTAGCATTTCCCGGCGTGTAGCTTCGTTCTCCAAATCTACATAGGGCAAAACTTCCTCAATTCGCTGCTTGAGATCAACAAGTCGGTCTAATGCGCCAGAATATTGTGGGAAATCAATAAATTTACGCTCGAACGAATACCCAAATTCAGCAACTAAATCGTCAACTGCAAACCCTAACTCAAAGTAATTATTAAAAGTATAGGAACGATTTGGGTATAGGAATGGTTGGCGGCTCATTAAGGTTATAATATCCATTCCGAAGCGCGATCGCCCAAATCTAGAGGAATGCTAACAGCTTTGCCGAGCCTGGGGCGATCGCGTGTTTGGGCAATAAACGTTTGTACCTGTGTTGCTCCACCCAAGGCATGAAGATAATTAGCGACACTATCAAGATGCTCTTGGTAGTCTGCCTCGCTTAAGGGAAAAGAAGCTTGCTCCAGATATTTCCACATTACTTGCAAAAACATCTTTCCCTGTGCCCGCCGGAACTGGACATCGTAAGAGTATCCCCACTTATCAATCAACATCTGGCGTAATTCCTGTCCTGTCATAGCTTTTCTCAATCAGATTTTACATTTAGTTATGATGTTAAGTTCCATAACTCCAGTATGATAAGGATATAAAGAAATGTAATGCTAACAGAAAACATGCTTGATATATCTTGGAACAGAGAAGTATGGCATCGTTGTGAGCGCTAGCATTTCGACTTAGACAAGAGTTGCTCAAGTAGTAGTACTTTTGTCAAAATGCTTAATAAAATACACAAAGAGCGCGTAGATTATGGCTCAATTTTCAGAATCAGCAGACGTGCCTAATATGAGGCGTCGTAAGTTAATGAATCTGTTCACTTTTGGGACTGTCACTGGAGTAGCTCTGGGTGCATTGTATCCCGTTGTCAAGTACTTTATTCCACCCGCAACTGGTGCTGCTGGTGGTGGTGCAACAGCAAAAGATGAGCTAGGTAACGATGTTAGCGTCAGTAAATTTCTAGAAAACAAGAATACAGGCGATCGCAACCTAGTCCAAGGACTAAAGGGAGATCCTACCTATATTGTGGTAGACAGCAAAGAGGCGATCAAAGATTATGGCATTAATGCCATCTGCACCCACTTAGGTTGTGTCGTCCCCTGGAATATTGCTGAAAACAAGTTTAAATGTCCTTGTCATGGTTCGCAATATGACGAAACTGGTAAGGTTGTTCGAGGGCCAGCACCTTTATCTCTGGCTTTAGCCCATACCAAAGTAGACGACGACAAAATCGTATTAACCCGTTGGACTGAAACCGACTTCCGCACCGGTGATGCACCTTGGTGGTCATAATTAGTGCTGAGTTATGAGTGCTGAGTGCTGAGTTTTTAGTCCAAAGTCCAAGATTTGAGACTCTTAACTCTGCCAATTTTGGATTTTAGATTTTAGACTTTTCCTTCAATCCAAAATCCAAAATTCAAAATCTAAAATTGAATGGCTGTTGACTAATCCATCAGAGAATCGTTGCCCTTATAGAGATGAGAAATGCTTCCGTAACAGCGAGGTTAACTCGCAGTGCTAGAGCGATTGTAAAAACATTGCTTATAGCGATCGCCACCGTGACATTTTACTTCACCAGCGATCTAGCCCTTCCCCAATCTGCTGCCGCCTATCCTTATTGGGCACAGCAAACCTATCCCGAAACCCCCCGCGAACCAACCGGGCGGATTGTTTGTGCCAACTGTCATCTAGCCGCCAAGGTTACAGAAGTGGAAGTTCCTCAATCGGTGCTACCTGACACTGTATTCAAAGCCGTGGTGAAAATTCCCTACGATACCAGTGCCCAGCAGGTTGGTGCCGATGGTTCTAAGGTTGGGTTAAACGTCGGTGCTGTACTGATGCTACCCGAAGGCTTTAAGATTGCTCCTGAAGACCGTCTTTCTGAAGAACTTAAAAAAGAAGTTGGCGACACTTACTTCCTACCCTACAGCGAAGACAAAGAAAACGTCGTTATCGTCGGGCCTTTACCCGGTGAACAGTATCAGGAAATAATTTTCCCAGTTCTTTCTCCCAACCCTGCAACCGACAAAAACATCCATTTCGGTAAATATTCAGTTCACGTAGGTGGTAATCGGGGACGCGGACAAGTTTATCCCACTGGCGAAAAGAGCAACAACACAGTTTACAACGCTTCTGCAACTGGCACAATTAGCAAAATTGCCAAAGAGGAAGATGCAGATGGTAATGTTAAATATCTAGTCAGCATCCAACCTGAATCTGGTGATGTTGTCGTTGATCCGATTCCTTTAGGGCCAGAATTAATTGTTTCCGAAGGGCAAACAGTTAAGACTGGTGAAGCTTTGACCAACAACCCGAACGTAGTCGGTGGATTCGGTCAACAAGATGCAGAAATCGTATTACAAGACGCTTCTAGAGTCAAATGGTTGATTGCGTTCATCGCTCTTGTGATGTTGGCTCAAGTTATGCTCGTGCTGAAGAAAAAGCAGGTTGAAAAAGTTCAAGCTGCTGAGATGAATTTCTAAATTCTTTGTTTAATCATTACTTATGAGACAGGCAACAAGCCTGTCTTTTTTATATCTTATGATTCTAAATCTGTATATAAAACTCAGAAAATGATATTCAATTTCCTTTAGAAATATATCTACTTAACCGTAATCGACTACGGGGCGATCGCTACCTTAATTGAATTAATTTTATATCTTACAGTTTACAAGTCTCGATGCGAGAGAAGATATCCAGTCCCACCCGTGACCATTACCCCAATCCACGCCACCACTGTAGAGACTATTAAAAGTATCTACAGAATGAATATATAATGTCCACTTCCACACGGGGAGGTGTCCTTTTGGCGCTTTTATGTCAAAAATAATAGTATTATAATTAACCCACCCACATCTCCATAAGCCGCCTCTATTCTTCCAGCCTACAGCCTCACCAAACCTATCCCAAATCTCAAATGAGTGCGTCCTGCTTCCACCTAAACCTTGATAAATTTGCTTTTGCACAGAGAAACCAAAGCGCCCGTTGCTGTGTTCTACCCATAGCTGGTTAATGGTGCGGAGGTCTTCACAGGGAAAATTGTCAATATCTTGAACACGTAACCAACCTTCTTCTTCTCTTTTCGCTACTATGAACATCACTCGTTCTGTTTCTTGATTAGCTAATTTCCACTTCCCAGCTGCGAGTAAGTCCCGTAATCGGCTATAGTCCATGCCCACTGCTGATATTAGTTCAACATCATCTAATTTTGATAATTTGGGATTTTGAATTGTAAATGTTGGATTAGGAAGATAACAAGTCTCGACGCGAGAGAAAAAAGCACCCAACCCGCCTCGACGCAACCAACAAACTGGGAGATGGGCGATAGGTGCTTTCAGGGTAAAAGTAAAATCGATGTAGTCAATCCAACCGTCCTTTCTCCAACCCACAAGATCGCCAAAAGCTTCGTAAATTTCTTCGTTGTACTCTCTGGTTCCACCCAGACTTTGATAAACGCGCTTTTGCATAGAAAAGCCAAAGCGCTCATTGCTGTACTTTACCCATAACTGGTCAATAGTGCGGAGGTCTTCACCGGGAAATTTGTCAATATGTTCAAGATCAAGCCAACCTTCTTGTTGTCTTTTCGCCACTGATAACATAACTCGCACTGTTTCTGCATCAGCCTCTTTCCATTTCCCTGCTGCAAGTAAGTCCCCCAATCGTGTGTAGTCAATACCCACTGCTGATTTTAATTGCATCTCTAGCTGTGTTGATGCTGATAAAGATAATTGCAGTGGTGGTAATAGCTGTTGAGCAGCCAAGTCATTGATAACTTTATCCGCAAATTGATAACGCTCATCAATATCCTTTTCCAATAACTTATCTAAAACCTGACCAAATTCTCCACTAACCGGACTGGGCAAATATTGCCGCCAGTTGTGAACCCAAGCAAAGCCATTCTCCACCCACAAATCAAAAGGAAAAATACCAGTTAAAAGATGAAAACAAGTTGCACCTAAAGCAAACAAATCACTTGCTGGGTAAGCTTCACCACCCTTTATCTGCTCAATCGGGCTATATCCATGTGAGCCAATTGTCGTACCCATTTGAGTATGGACTGTTGAAGTTAACTCCTTTGAGGCTCCAAAATCAATTAATATCAAGCGCCCATCACTCTGACGACGCATAATATTCCCTGGTTTAATGTCTCGGTGAATTACCTGGCGCTCATGAATAAACTTCAGCAGTGGTAATAAATCTAACAACAGTTCCCTAGCCTTGCTTTCGCTGTACCTTCCCGCTTGTTCCAACTCATTCAGTAAATTCTGCCCCTCGATAAATTGCTGCACTAAATACAGAAAATTGTCTTGCTCAAAATAAGCAAAAAGCGTTGGGATTTGGGGATGTTCACCCAAATCTTGTAAGCGCTTTGCCTCTTCACCAAATAACTCCATTGCCTTCTTCACTGCCCAAGTTCCCTGCACTTTTGGTGCAAGTTGTTTAATTACACAGTGTTCATTTAATTTATCCGTATCTTCTGCTAAATAGGTTTTGCCAAAACCACCTTCGTTAGAAAGTACGCGCATCACACGGAAGCGATTTCGCAGCAAAGAGACTAGAGGCGTACTGCAAGCTTGGCAAAACTTGTTAACATCAGGGTTTAAGGGACGGGGACAATCCGGGTTAAGACAACAGAGCATCTTTTTTACTTTGTTTAATATGGTTAAGCTGCATGACCTATACCCCTACTACTGAGTGATGGGGTTTGTGCGGAATTATTCTACTAATGTTGTAACAGAATTTACTTATTTTGTTTCAATACACAGGAAGCACAATAATATTTATAGGTTTAGGTTGAACGCAGTGAAACCCAGCTAGAAGTCTTTGAATTTGGAATTTGGAATTCACGACGGTATTAGTTATGGCGATCGCACGCATCTTACTTAACCATAGTCAAATGTTAAATTAAACCTAGCCCTAGTTGAGTTGAGGGATTTGCCCATGACAGCCTCAGTAGAGTATATCCCCGTTATCCCGATTGAGTACCCAGATGAGGACGGTAAACCAATGGCTGAAGGAGATATCCAGTGCAGTTACTTGACTTATGCAAGAAATGCACTACGGATTTATTTTCAAAATCACCCAGATGTATACGTCGCTGGTAATCTATTTATTTACTACGAAAAAGGTGATCCAGAATCGGTTGTCGCACCAGATGTATTTGTAGTCTTTGGAGTGGAAAACCGTGACAGACGCTCTTACAAAACCTGGGAAGAAAATAATCAAACTCCAGATTTTGTCCTAGAGATCACCTCAAAAAGCACCCGCAGCAAAGACCAAGGTGCAAAGAAAGGAATTTACGCCTTTCTGGGAGTGCGTGAATATTTCCAGTATGACCCCACAGGGGATTATCTCAATCCCCAACTCCAGGGTTTACACTTGGTCAATGGGAATTATTTCCCAGTAGCAGCCAATACCCTGCCAGATGGTACAGTGTCCCTACCCAGTGAAGTTTTAGGACTAGAGTTACGCCTGGAAGCAGGAAAACTGCGTTTTTACAATCCAGCTACAAGTCAAATACTCTTAACCCATGAAGAGGAAGCAACTGCACGACAAGCCGCAGAAGAGAAAGCGCAAAGATTAGCTGCTAAACTCCGAGAATTAAATATTGATCCAGATAGCCTTTAGCTAAATCCGGCAGTGTTAATAAAATAATCGGTTGAGTATGGTTTACCCACCCTAATTATTTTTACTGAATTAGACAATAATCTCAAAGTTCTCCGTTAATCTTGCGCCTGATGATTTCCATCTGGGCTTGCATATCAGCTTCTGTCACAGGCATAGGATACTTTGGAGAATTAGGGTCGCGTTTGCTCATCAAAAAACGTAGAGCTTCAATATCTTCACGGTTTTCTACGACATAAGCTCTCAACTCTGTAAAACTCATTTGCTCATAATTCGGGTTCATTGACAAACTCCCATTCGCCATTGCGATAAACAATGATTTGCAGTTCATCCGCAGATAAAATGTAAATTTCTCCGATTTTGTCGTCAAATCGGAATAAGCGGATGTCTTTGTAAAGATTTGACAGCATTTGACAAACTCTTACACAGGCTAAGGTTTGCTCTGTTGTTGGTAAAATAAACGCTCCTCACTACTAATATAAGGTGAGCAATGCCCACCCTACTGCTGTTGATTATTTTTTGTGAGACTACAACGGACGGTAGACGCGATAGTTGATTTCAGGAAAGATATTATCCATTAACTCGACTTTTTCCAGCCAACCACTGTCAATTTTGCCGATTTTTACGTCTTCGTAGAGCTTATTAAACCGCATCAGGTGCGATCGCGTCCGTCTGACTGCATAAGGTACCATAGTTCCCGTCCGCATAATAAATGCCCAGTCAGAAGATTGTGCTAATAACAATTCCCGTGCTGCTTGGTTCAAGGCTTTCCACGCCAATTCATCCTCTGGTTCCAAATGCGATATTTCAATCATCCGTTCAGCAGCTTTGTGCAAATGCGGATAAATCCACGCATTTGTTTCGTTCAACCAATACTCGTGGAAACCCTTGAAACCCCAACTTGACTGCGAAGGACGACACACTTGCTGTGTTGGCTGATCCCGCAGATAATCTGCTAAATGGGTCATTTTATATGTTCCTTGGTCATACCATGACTTACGGAATAGGTAATCGATGAACCAAGGGCCTTCATACCACCAATGTCCAAATAACTCTGCGTCATAAGGCGAAACGATAATTGGCGATCGCTGCATCATACCATAGAGATGCTCGGCTTGCCGTTCTCGGTTATACATAAAATTAGCAGCGTGTTCAGCTGCCTTTTCCTTAGCCCAATAAGGATCGTAGAGTGCCTTATCTGAAAGTCCTAAGCCACGTCCAGTAATTTTGTGATACTTAATGCCCGTATTTTTCCGTTGACCATTGGGCATGATGTAGGGCTTGATGTACTCATATTCTGCTTCCCAGCCCAAATCTTTGTAAAATTCCCGATATTCCGCCGCCCCAGGATAGCCTACCTCAGAAGACCATACCTGTTGGGACGATTCCTGATCTCGACCAAAAACAGCAACACCAGTTTCTGTATAAATTGGGGCATAAGTGCCAAAGCGCGGACGGGGACGCGAGTAAAGGATGCCATGTCCATCGGTAAGGAAGTAGCGTAACCCAGCATCGGCTAGCATCCGCTCTAAACCTTCATAGTAGGCGCATTCAGGCAACCAAATGCCTCTGGGTGCTTGTCCAAAGGTTTGCTCGTAGTGTTCGCAAGCTACCTGAATTTGCGCCCACACTGCTTCTGGATACATTTTCATCAACGGCAAATAGCCGTGAGTAGCGCCGCAAGTGATGATTTCCAGGTTGTTACTGTCTTGGAGCTGCTTAAAAGCTGTCACCAAGTCACCTTTGTAGTGTTCCCATAGCTGACGCGCTTCTTTAAACTCAGTAATGTAATGTTCGGCTAAATAACGAAGATGTCCGTTGTTGACATTATGTTCTGCTTCTAGTTGTATAAGTTCTTCTAGTTGGGTTAAGTGTGCGTCATAGCGTTCTTGAAGTAGAGGATCACGAAGCATCGACACTAAAGGGGGTGTCATACTCATAGTGATTTTAAAGTCGATACCGTCTCGCTTTAAGCCTTCAAATACTTTCAATAAGGGGATGTAAGTTTCTGTGATGGCTTCATAGAGCCATTCTTCCTCCAGCACGTAGTCACTTTCTGGGTGACGAACGAAGGGCAGATGTGCGTGGAGTACAAGCGCGACGTAGCCGATAGCCATAGTGATTTTGGGGTGATACTTGTAAGTTGAAGGTCGAGAGGTTGGGCATAAATTAACAATATTTTAAGACTTTATGGGGATTGTAAGGTAGATTTATAGCAGTTTTCAATTAATTTAAAAGCCTCATGCCAATCTTTCAGCCCGTTGTCATTTCTCTTCTAACTGTTGGTTGGCTTGTTGCAGTATAAAAATCGGGTTTCTAAGTTACAGTCTTTTTGGAACCTTTGCGCCTTGACAGTTTAATAATTATTTTTGATTCACGTTCGCGTAGTGTCTTGCAAAGAAGAATTTTACTTTTGCCTTCTTTGGTGAAGTTGAGTTTGAAAAGCGATGTCTAGGTTGGGCTACGCCTACGCCAGAATTATCCAAAAAAACGCTGAACTCGAACGCTGAAACCTGGTAACAGTGGTGATGTGATTTCGTCATCAGCCAGCAAGGTTGCGATTAGTTTTAATTGGGCAACTTCTCTCCGATAAACTTCAAGCTGCTGTAATTGCCAATTTGCAATCCAATATTCTTGGACTCCTGTGGATGAGTATAATTTCAACTTGGCTTCTCGATCTCGACGTTCGTTATTTGTCCCAGCAGAAAGGACTTCTACAATCAGTTCTGGCGCTCCTCTCAAATGCCCTTCGTCATCTAATAATTTTGCTAAACGCTCATGACTAATCCAAACGACATCGGGTATGACATTATCGGCATCTGTAAAAATTATGCCAGGAGTTTGACGGGTTTCCCCCACCCCACTAGAGCGAGACCAAATTTGTAATTCTAAGCATATATTACCCGCAGTCCCTTGATGTCTCCAGTGAGGCGCTCTAGTCACAAATAGTTCTCCGTCAATAATTTCATACCGCTTCCATTCGTCAGTTGTGAGTAATTCTAAGTCTGAGGTTGTCCAACGGACTTGATCAGATATTGTTTGGTTCATAGCACTATTTTTCCATGCCTAGTTTAAAGATAAAATTCTATCTTCAGAATATTTGCTCAGGATCAATACCTGCGGCTCGCAAGCGTTCTGCCAATATTGCAGCCCGGTGACGTTCCTGTTCTAGTTGTTGGTTTGTTTGCTGCAACTGTTGGTTCGCTTCCTGCAACTGTTGGTTCGCTTCCTGCAACTGTTGATTTGCTTCTTCTTCTGGCAATATTACCAGATGTCCATCTGGGGTAAAAAAGCGTAATTTCCCAGACTCAATTCCTAAATACATATCTAGCTGCTGACTCCACAACCAACCCGACTCAGTAGGAGCAAGTTCTTGATATTGCCCATCAAGTAAGTGAAATCCTTGTAATTCTAGGTTATTTGGGTCAAACCAAAAGTAATCTGGAGTGCGAAATGTATTCTGGTATATTTGCTTTTTCAAACCTTTATCAACCGAGGCAGTGGAATCAGATAACATCTCAATAATTACATTGGGATATTTGCCATTTTCTTGCCACACAACCCAGCTTTTGCGGTCTTTTTTTTCTGTATCTAAAACCACAAAGAAATCAGGGCCTCGAAATTCTTCTGATTTTTTCTGGTTGGGACTGAAATAGATAGTCAGGTTGCCAGTGGCATAAAAATCCTGACGATCGCGCCAGTACCATTTAATCAGGCGGATCAGTAAATCAATTTGTTCGCGGTGCAAGTCAGATTCCAAGGGGGGTTCGTCACTATAGATGTCGCCTGGTGGGAAAATTATACTCTCATTGACATCTTTTACACTAGCGGTGGCAGTAAGAGGCTGAGACATACAAGATAGTTTTTATGTTTGTATCCATGCTATCGTGACAACCCTTTGCATCGTAGACATCGCACTCCTTATTCCTCATCCCGATATAACTCCTGCAAGTCCTGTAACTGAGTCTTGCGGGAAATCCGGCGATATCTTTTACTTTCTAACTTGGGTTCGTATTGACTCTGCCCCTTGCCTTTGCTTTTTAACTTGAGAGTGGATTCTGGATCAGCTTGTTCGTGCAACTGAGTTTTATGAGCGATCGCAGTGTCTAAAAATTCTAAATAATGTTCATATCGTTCCCAGTCTCCCCGCACCGCACACTCAGGCTCATCTCGATGCACGCAATCACTAAATCGACAGCTAGCAACTGCTAACCGCTCTCTTGCTTCTGGGAAATAATGAATTAATTCTTCTGGAATACAATCTATGTCAGGCTGATTAAAACCCGGAGTGTCAGCAAGCAAACCACCGCTAGGCAATTTAAATAATTCTATATGACGAGTTGTGTGGCGACCACGAGCTAGTTTTCCCGAAACTTCTCCCACTCGCAGCTTGGCAAACTCAATCAGCGAATTGATCAAGCTAGATTTGCCAACGCCAGAAGGCCCAGCGATTACAGTAATTTTATTGCTCAGGTATCTGGCTGCTTGGTCAGTATTGATACCATCTTTAACGCTGATAAATATCGGTTGATAGCCCCAACCAAGGAGGCGATCGCTAACTTGTTGCTGTTCCTGCGGTGAAATTAAATCACTTTTATTCAAGCATAAAAGCACATCTAAGCCAGTAGACTCAGCTTTAATCAGAAACCGACTCAGCTGATAAGGTTCCAAAGGTGGATCAGCAACGGCAAAAACCAATAAAATTTGGTTGACATTGGCGATCGCTGGACGATCTAACTCACTTTGACGAGGTAAGACATCAGCGATCGCTCCCCGTCCCCCAGCCCAATCTGGCTCTTCTACTACAACGCGATCGCCTACCATCACCTGTTGCCCGATTTTTTTCAGGCGTGTACGGCGAGTACAGAGGAGAAGGGGGGAAGGCGAGGGGACAGAAGGGCAGAAGGGCACAGGGGCATTTAAATCCATCTTCTCCTCTGCTCCCCTGCTTTTCTGCTCCCCATCTCCTTGATCCAGCTCTACTCGGTAAAAATTAGCCTGTACAGCAACCACCGTACCCAATAATTGCCCAGTGGCAGTAAAATTTTCCCCTGTCATTCAGCAACTGGACGACGCACTAACAGAGAAAAATAACTAGTGCAGTCTGTAATTTGTTCCACCTGATAACCTGCCATTGTTAGACTATCGGGAACCTGCTCAATTGGCTCCCCTGGGTCTAGCCAGACTTCTAGCAAACCTCCCAATGGCATTTTCTCCAAAAGTAGTTTTGTCCGCACAAAATTGATTGGGCAAGGGGTGCCGCGCAAATCAAGTTGAGCATCGGGAGTTGAAATAGAAGAGGGCTTCATTACTTAAATAAATTTCCCAAAAATCCTTCTAGACCGCCTTTACCAGTGCGATCTCCCTTAATTTTAGCTAGCTTTTCCAACAGTTCCCTCTCCTCTGGGGTTATCTTGTTAGGAATATCAATTAGCACCGTCAGCATATGATCCCCCCGACTTACGGGATTTCCCAACCGAGGTACGCCGCGATTTTCCAACTTCATCACCGTATTCGGCTGGGTTCCGGCTGGAATGATCAGTTCCACTAACCCATCCACCGTATCTACCTCCAAACGACAACCTAAAATCGCTTGCAGATAGCTAACTTTGATTTCCGAAAGAATATTGATGCCATCCCGTTGGAATTCCTCGTCCTCATTCACAAACAAGTAAACGTACAAATCTCCAGCCGGGCCATTGCGTTGACCAGCATCCCCTTCATTAGAAATCCGCAAGCGTGTACCATTATCCACCCCAGCTGGAATGGTAATTTTGAGTTTCTTTGTGACTTGATTTGCGCCCTTACCATCACACGCATCACATTTGTCTTCAATTACCATCCCTGTAGCATTACAAGTGGGACAAGTTGAGACTTGGGTGAAACTGCCAAAAGGCGTTCTGGTGACACGGCGAACTTGACCCGATCCGCTACAAGTCGAACAAGTCCGAGGGCGGGTTCCAGGTTTAGCACCAGAACCGCTACAGACTTCACAATTTTCTAGATGCGAAATGCGAATTTCTTTTTCACCGCCAAATACTGCTTCCCGAAAGTCTAACTTCAGGTCTAGCCGCAGGTCATCGCCCCGCGCAGGCCCACTGCGCCGTCTTTGTTGCGTGGGACTACCCATACCGCCAGCAAAGCCACTAAAAATGCTTTCAAAGATATCGGCAAAGCCACCCATATCGCCAGCATCTTGGAAGCCCCCGCCAGCACCAGACACGCCCTCTGGGCCAAAGCGATCGTAACGAGCGCGGGTTTCTGGTTCTGAGAGTACCTCATAAGCGCGGTTAATTTCTTTAAAGCGATCCTCCGCCCCCGGTTCTTTGTTCACGTCTGGGTGATACTTCCGGGCTAAACGGCGATAGGCTTGTTTGATTTCTTCTTTGTCAGTGTCACGAGAGACACCTAGAATTTCATAATAGTCGCGGGCCATATAGCAAAGGTAAAAGTTACAAGGAAGAAAGCTGAGAGCAGTAGACTTCACGGACAATAGACACTTGCTACTCTAAGGGGAGGCATTTTGCCTATACTCTAGAAGAGCAACGCAGTGTCCTTCAGAGAGCAGATTGCTAGAGTCCAGGTAGAAGGTAAAAATTAATTTTTGTTAATAATTGATTTTACCCTTTACCTTTTACAAAAATCACAGACAAATCTTGAGCAACAAATGCTTTCCTCATGGGAGACGACAAAAGCTAGATAAGTTAGGAGTAGGGGAAGCCTCTGCTCGGACTTCTCACTGCCGAGTCGGCTGTCTCTTTTACAATTGTGCTACGTAGGGGAGGGAAACCCCGCCCATCAACTAGAAGGGCTAACCGCACCCTTAGGTGTGGAAAACTACCCATATGCTTTGGATCATATCTGAATTAGCACATCACCTAATCCACAGTAATTTGCTTCTACAATCTAGCAAACTGCTGGGGTCTTGTGAAACTTAGCTAAATTTATAATCAATTAAATATTTAGATATATTAAAATCTCTTAACAAAAATCTGCAACTCAGGGGAGTGGGGA
>NZ_WBKM01000135.1 GCF_015714725.1 Nostoc sp. WHI | reverse complement strand
ATTGTAGAGACGGCGATTTATCGCGTCTCTTGCCTTAACCGAACCGTATTGAGGGTAGTGGGTGCAGAGGAGAATGATTTATAACTATAACTTGTATAAATTAAGATTCATGAACGAGTCTTTTAACTCCATTCATCCACCTTTGATACTCATGAACGAGTCTTTTAGCTCCATTCATCCACCTCTGATACTCATTAACGAGTCTTTTAGCTCCGTTCATCCACCTTTGATACTCATTAACGAGTCTTTTAACTCCATTCATCCACCTCTGATACTCATTAACAAGTCTTTTAACTCCGTTCATCCACCTTTGATACTCATTAACGAGTCTTTTAGCTCCATTCATCCACCTCTGATACTCATTAACGAGTCTTTTAACTCCGTTCATCCACCTTTGATACTCGTGAACAAGTATAGGACTTACGCAAAACTACACGCTGTAGGGGCAATTCATGAATTGCCCCTACCTGAAAATCAAGGTTTCGGCTATTGTTTGCGTAAGTCCTGAAGTATAAAAACTCCACTCTTTTTTACTCAAGCGATCGCGCCCAAGATTCTTTCACGGCGAAGCTTTCTTGCGAGGATGGGCACTCTAAAACTGGGGGGGGTAGAGAAGAGTTTTTCAATGCCCCATTACATTGAGAGTGTGTTTCTGAAACCGAAGAGAATAATATAGATGGGAACTGACCTAATTAAACTGGCGACAAAGCAAGCAGTGACCCAAAAATTTGCTCAATCGGTGGCTTTCATGCAACAAGCGAGAAATTTGTCTCTTTCGTTATTGTACGGACACAGCATTGTTTCCTACCGCCTGGGGTTTACTTTTTTTTTGGTGGTGGGACTTTGTAGTTGTGGTAGTTTGACACCTTCTGGCTTGAGCGGGAGTAACTTGAAAATTGGCACTAATGTCACTCCAATTCGAGAAATTAAACCAGAACAAGACAATCAGGCTATAGTTTACATCCAAGGTAAGGTAGAAAAGCAAGCTCCCTTGATAAAGCAGTGGGCTTATGAAATTAATGACTCAACTGGCAAGATTTGGGTTGTCACCAATCAAAAGGATCTGGGCGAGCGATCGCAAGTAGTAATTAAGGGTAAAGTTCGCTACCGAAGTATCCCCTTAGCTGGCAAAGAATTGGGAGAAGTTTATTTAGAAGAAGAGTAATAATTACAACATAGAAGAGCCAAATAAATCAAAATTTATGACCAATCAACCACTGCATGTAGCGATCGCAATTCTCTACCAAGAAAACAAATTTCTCATGCAACTGCGGGATAATATTCCTGGTATTCTCTACCCTGGGTACTGGGCGCTGTTTGGCGGTCATCTCGAACCCGGTGAAACGCCAGATGTAGCAGTAAAGCGAGAAATATTAGAAGAAATAGGCTATGTACTACCACCCTTTGTTGAATTTGGCTGTTATCCCGATGAAAAAGTTATCCGTCATGTCTTTCACGCGCCGCTTTTGGTGGAATTAAATCAACTGGTTCTGAATGAAGGCTGGGACATGGGATTCTTTACCCCAGAAGATATTCACCAAGGTAAATGTTATTCGCAAAACGCTGGCGAAGTGCGACCTTTGGGTTATATGCATCAGCAAATTATATTGGATTTTATGAAGACAAATCAACAGACCTAATCAAAGAAACTCACTGTTAGCTAAAGTGTCTCGTTCCCAGTCTCCGACTGGGAATGCCTAACGGGAGGGCTGCCGCCTCAAGACTTGCGGCCGCAGCCCGATGAGCAGCATTTCTAGCCAGAGGCTAGAAACGAGGTTTAAAAGGGATTTTGGCTTAAGTTGACACCAATGGCATCTCGCCCGCCCTTAACTCAAAATAAGATTTACGCAAAACTACACGCCCTCTGGGGCAATTCCTGAATTGCCCTAAGAAGAAAATTCATTCTTTTCGATTATTGTTTGCGTAAGTCCTGATAAAGTTAAAATTCTTGTGGAGTCAGCATTAATGCAATCAGCAAACAAACTGCCGCGATGGTTAAATATAGGATTGGCATTTCCCATTGCCATTCTCAACGGCTGGTTATTGCTCCAGGTTATACAGTATTTTCAACCCCTAATCAGCATTATTGCCGCCGCCATCCTACTGGCTTTTGTATTGAACTATCCGATCCAGTTTCTCCAAGAACAAGGCGTAAAACGCAACTTAGCGATCGGGGGAGTGTTGCTTTTGACTGTGGTGATTTTAGTGGCTTTAGGCATCACCTTGGTTCCCCTGATTCTACAACAGCTGAATGAGCTAGCTAATATTTTGCCCAGTTGGATTGATTCTGGGACTCAGCAGCTGCAAACTTTCCAGGATTGGGCATTAAGTCAACAACAGCTTCCCATCAATTTAAGTGGTTTATTTACTCAAGTTCTGGAACGATTATCTAACCAACTCCAGTCCTTCACCGGTAGAATTCTCGGTTTTGCCGTCGATACCATTGGTATTGTAGTCAACGTGCTGCTGGCGGTGGTGCTGACTATCTATCTAATATTGAACGGCAAACGTCTTTGGGACGGAGTTTTTCAGTGGTTCCCTGCTAACATTGGCTCAAAAGTAAGGCAATCACTGAGAGAGGATTTCCAGAATTACTTTATCGGTCAAGCAACATTGGGATCTGTGTTAGGGGTGACAATTACACTAGCGTTTTTGGCGCTGCAAGTTCCCTTGGCTTTACTTTTTGGCATTGGCATTGGCTTGTTTTCTCTGTTTCCTTTTGGTACGGGGGTAGGTATTGCCATAGTTAGTCTATTGGTGGCGTTGCAAAACTTTTGGCTAGGAGTAGAAGTTTTAGGTGTTGCTGTTGCGATCGACCAAGTTAATTCTAATGTTATTGCACCTCGTATTCTCGGCAATTTGACTGGCTTAAATCCAGTGTGGGTGGTGATTTCTTTACTGCTGGGGGCAAAGTTGGGAGGAGTACTAGGTTTGTTAATTGCAATACCTATTGCCAGTTTTATTAAGGACATAACAGATAGCTGGCGGGCTGGAGAGTTTAATAAGATAGATGATATCGAGCCAGAACTTGTTAAGGTCACGAATGAGACAGCAGGAACTTATAGCTAAGTTTCGATAGTTTTCATAACTCAAATTTGACAACTCTGGGGTTGGTACGATGAACTCGTTCTGATGTTTCAATCCCTAATAGGGATTTTGGTTAATTGCAATAAAGGGATTTTTAATGCCAGCAACGGTACTCTGAGGTTTCAATCCCTAATAGGGATTTTGGTTAATTGCAATATAAAAGTACGGAATTCTGCCGTGCTATCAAGTTTCAATCCCTAATAGGGATTTTGGTTAATTGCAATTAGAAGTAGGAACCCTAGAACAATTAGGTTTACTAGTTTCAATCCCTAATAGGGATTTTGGTTAATTGCAATCTGTAGGATTTTCAATGATGATGAAGTTGGGGCGTTTCAATCCCTAATAGGGATTTTGGTTAATTGCAATGCAACCTTTACCGATGGTAAAATCACCAAAGCCATTGTTTCAATCCCTAATAGGGATTTTGGTTAATTGCAATTCAATGGTGTCAGCAGCAGGTGGAATTGTGGATGCGTTTCAATCCCTAATAGGGATTTTGGTTAATTGCAATATAGCGAGAAGGTAGTTAGACAGTGCAGTACTTTGTTTCAATCCCTAATAGGGATTTTGGTTAATTGCAATCTAAAGTAATTGTTGGAGTTGTGGAACTCGTATTGCCGTTTCAATCCCTAATAGGGATTTTGGTTAATTGCAATTCCCGCAGTACACGCCTACAGCGATAGGCACTTGGCAAATATTCCAGTTTCAATCCCTAATAGGGATTTTGGTTAATTGCAATGAGATGGTTTTGAGTTCCGAAGTGTCGTATTCCCTGTTTCAATCCCTAATAGGGATTTTGGTTAATTGCAATTCAAAAGCAAGTGGGTGCCAAGGGATTGAAGATTGTTTCAATCCCTAATAGGGATTTTGGTTAATTGCAATTCTATTACATCGCCGCTTACGATAACAGGTTCGATGTTTCAATCCCTAATAGGGATTTTGGTTAATTGCAATTCGAGGGTAAAGCAGGTAGCGGGAAATCGGTAATGGCTGTTTCAATCCCTAATAGGGATTTTGGTTAATTGCAATAGGATGTCCTCCTACGGGTGGGGTTATCGCTTCAAAAGTTTCAATCCCTAATAGGGATTTTGGTTAATTGCAATTGAAGCCAGGCAAAATAAACGAAATGTTGATGGACAAATGTTTCAATCCCTAATAGGGATTTTGGTTAATTGCAATTCAAGTGCCAACAATACCGCAAATCAAGCACTAGTTTCAATCCCTAATAGGGATTTTGGTTAATTGCAATCTTACATGGTTGCGATGCAGTGCCTCAGCAAGTATGTTTCAATCCCTAATAGGGATTTTGGTTAATTGCAATCCTTTGACGATTTATTGACTACGCAACTAGACTTGTTTCAATCCCTAATAGGGATTTTGGTTAATTGCAATCCGTAGGAACTGAATACACCTTAATGGTGGATGATTTGTTTCAATCCCTAATAGGGATTTTGGTTAATTGCAATAGCCTGTTTTTTAGCCTCGATTACCTTGCTCTCGTTTCAATCCCTAATAGGGATTTTGGTTAATTGCAATATCGCTAATAAAGCGGGAACCGCTAGCAACTCTAAGTTTCAATCCCTAATAGGGATTTTGGTTAATTGCAATACTTGAGGAATCGAGAGTAGAATGGTGAGAATAACGTTTCAATCCCTAATAGGGATTTTGGTTAATTGCAATTTTGGATGGGGACTGAGCATGATAAACTATTGGTAATTTAGTTTCAATCCCTAATAGGGATTTTGGTTAATTGCAATGGGTTAATCCGTCAGCGAGACTTTGTTTTTTAACGTTTCAATCCCTAATAGGGATTTTGGTTAATTGCAATTATTAAAAAATCAGATTTATTGGCAGTTGGTCTGTTTCAATCCCTAATAGGGATTTTGGTTAATTGCAATAGCGCTTCTGCTGTTGGCTGCAACTTACCTGAATCCGTTTCAATCCCTAATAGGGATTTTGGTTAATTGCAATGCCAGTGACTACACTGTGCGGGTGCTGATGGTGAGTTTCAATCCCTAATAGGGATTTTGGTTAATTGCAATTATATTTTGGATCTTCAAGGAAAAACCTATCGTTTTCTGTTTCAATCCCTAATAGGGATTTTGGTTAATTGCAATTTCCATCACTGGAAGAGGCAGAAATACTGATAGATGTTTCAATCCCTAATAGGGATTTTGGTTAATTGCAATGTAAAAAGTAAATAACCCGTCGTCGTGGGCGGGTTTCAATCCCTAATAGGGATTTTGGTTAATTGCAATGGCTGGCGTTTGAAAGCCTTGTATTATATGGTTTTCAAGGTTCAGTAGCGCGGATGAACAAATCATAACACAAGGAATTGTAATTGCGCTAGATGTAAATAGCTGAAACCCAGTCCACATAAGGTGCGCGGATCGTTTAAAGATGCTACAGCCGTTAAATGCTTGCATATACGGCAATTCAGCCATTTTTGTAGTCACCCTCTCACCAACACCTACCCATCCGCGCATTTGGCAAAAAAAACTAGTCTGATTACAAAGCGGCTCATTATCAATATCAATGAGTTTAATACAGGCTTTCATAAAGTCTTAGCTAAAACAATCACCGCTTATCAAACCTTTGCGTACACTCTGCGCCCCTCTGCATTTGACTTTCAACCCTCAATCAGCCACAGTTTTACGCCAAGCTGTACCTAGCTGAGTTGAGAGCGATCGCCTGGACTGAGCTACGCCTTCGCACTCCCAATAATCTTAAAATTTTTCCTTAACAGCTAACATCTGTAAAATCTTTTCTACATGATCCAACTCTCCAACAATTCGCCGAATTGGGTGGGGCCAAACTTTGACAAGGGTAGGAGTAGCAGAAACCTGATTAATTTCTGCTTGTTCTGGATGAGTTAAAACATCAATTACCTTCAAAGTATAAGGATGTCCCAGCGATCGCTCTAACAATTCGTGTAGATTCTGGAGAATGCGTTCAGTGGTGCCGCTATGTCCTGCAACAAACAAGCGAAGCACATAGCCTTGTGTTGTTACTTGCTCTTTTTGTACTATTACAGGCTGGTGGTATTTTGGCACAGGTTCAGAAAGGTCTAAGCGGACAATTAAGTCGTGATCCTCCCAAAGCTGCCCAAATGAGGAGCGATAAGTTGTTAACACCATGCGATCGCACAACCCCTCCTGCCAGGGAGCAGCTTGCCATACTAACTCCTCTATACCAAAAATGGCATTCAGCAAAGCTTGATGTCTGATTACAGCCGGATAAGCTTCAGCAAAAGTTCTCACTTGTTGAGTGCGCGGATCTAACCAGTGGTCAATCGTCGCAGTATAACAAGGCACTAAAAAATGCGGTGGCTCTGGTAAATCGAGAATTTCCTGCAAAGCAGAGCACAAATGTAAATGCCATCGACCTTGCTTACTAGGGTCGATACAGTAAATTAAATCTCCTCCAGGTGTAAATAGCGCAATGCCTTTAAACAACTGGGGTCTAGATAGTTTGTTTGTTGTCAAGTTAGTCACGGAGGTTAGGAAACTAAAAAGTAAAGAATTCTCTTTTTACCTTTTACCTTAGCTATAACCGCAACCAGGAACACAAAGATATTTGGTCAAGACTTATATCATGTCCGGTTGAACACAAGTCAATTGCGAAGGTCGTGTTCGCGGAGCGTCTCGTAGAGAAGCAATCTCCAAACCCTTGCGATTGCTTCATTCCACTACGTTACACTCGCAATGACATATCGTAAGTGATTAAGCGGACATGATATTACACACTGAAAACTTGAAAGCTTGATCCCCCTTCAAAATGGGGGAATCTTAAAAGCCCCCTTTTTAAGAGAGGCTTATAACCCTCTTTCACCCCCTTTTTAAGGGGGTCGCCGCAGGCGGGGGGATCTTAAGCGAATCGTATTCCCCCCAATCTTAAACTCGACCTCGGAGAAACTGCGCCATTTCATTAGGAGTTGGTGACATTTCTAAAGCAGTTTCTTCAGTAATGCGACCATCTTGATACAGATTTAGCAACGACTGATTCATCGTAATCATCCCGTCAAAACCGGCTTGTTTCATCAACTCGCCAATTTCATCATACTTACCATCTTTGATCCATTCTTTAATAGCCTCAGTATTTATCAGCACATCGTGGAAAGCAGCCCGCTTACCATCAGTTGTGCGGCATAAGCCTTGGGCAATTACTGCTACTAAAGACTCAGAAATTGCCACCCGCATTGCATCCTGTTCCTCACCAGAGTAGAGATTGAGAATCCGCTCAATAGTTTTGACAGCGCTATTAGTGTGCAGGGTTCCCATGACCAAGTGACCAGTCTGAGCCGCTTTTAGGGCGGTGTTAACTGTTTCTTTATCCCGCATTTCCCCTACCAGAATCAAATCTGGATCTTCCCGCAAAGCTGCTTTCAAAGCGTTGTCAAATTTTCGGGTGTGCATTCCCACTTCTCTCTGTTTGACTAAAGACTTGCGGCTTTGGTGGACAAATTCTATCGGGTCTTCAATAGTGATGATATGTTTAGCCATCTCCTTATTGATGTAGTCAACCATCGCTGCCATTGTGGTGGACTTACCAGAACCAGTGGGCCCAGTCACCAAAATTAAACCTTTATGATGATGGCAAATATCCCGGAAAACTGGGGGTAAATTCAACTGTTCCATAGTTAATATCTTCAGAGGAATCAACCGCAACACCATTGCTGCCCCTTTCAGGGAGCCAAAGACGTTGATCCGCACACGAACAAAGTCGTACTGAGTTGCTCCGTCAAATTCTAAGTGTTCTTCAAAACGTTGAATTTCTGCCTCACTCATCACCTCTCGCAACCAATTCATCAAAGTTTCTTTATCCGTTTCTGGATAATCCGTTGATTGAATTTCTCCTCGGCTGCGGAAGCGGGGTACTTCACCTACACCCAGGTGAAGGTCAGAATATCCCTGATCGTAAGCCTCCCTGATTAACTGCGCTAAGGTGAGTTTTGGACTGCTGTTTTTAGGGCTAACTGAACTCGGTATTGGCGGCGGAGTCCCCGGACGATGACCTGCAACAGGCGCGTTGGTGCTTCTATCCATTGACATATCCAATGTTTGTGTAGGCTGACGCTGCGTACTAAGCGTTGGCGGTGGTGGCGGCATTGGTGGTAGGTTACGTCCAGCAGCAGAGTTAGAATTTAATGCAGACTGTGATTCTGTCATATATCTTCAAATTTGGTAGTTAAAAAGTTGAATTAGCGAGAAGTCAATCAATTTTGGATTGGCCGCACTTTTAGAAGGGATGTGCTTTGGGAATTTGAGATTAGCAAAATGTGCAATCTGCGGTTAGCTGGCTTTTGAACAGGAGTGCGAGCCTCTTTTAAATTGATTTCGCCTATCAGGGAAAAAGCATCAATCAGAATCATCTTTCCCCAATCCAAAATCTAAAAATTGGTAATCAATCCATTGCATACACCTCAATTTGTATCTTTTTGTCCTAAAACTACGCTGCTTAAAAGACTTATAGAAATTTTTTAACTTATCTAACCTGGTTTAACACACGTAAGACATAAAAGTGGCTCAGTAAAAATCCGTAGTTAAATAAGTAATTTTAAATACATTCTATTTACTGTAAATATTCTAACTCCTAAATGAGAAATTTATTCCAGATATTGATAGGAATTGCTAGCAATTAACAGTACAAATACTAGCAATTCATTTATTCAGCCCATTTATAAATTATGAGAAAAACTAATAATTTTTATAAGAAATGTTAAGTTGAATAGGAGCAATGTCTTGGGGATCAAGGTTAAAAGCTGATGTTTTTTAGCTTCTATACCTGAAGAGGGATGTGGAAAATAAGTTTTTGAACAAATAGAAACCCAACTTTCCATTCATGATTAGAAAAAATTAACTGTAAACTTTAGTAACTAAATGCTCATTTTTCCGATTATTTTTTATATACTTAAGCATCAATGAACGATTCAGTTTACTCGCAAAAAACGAGACATAACTGAAATGAAAATTAAAACTTACTCTATATCTTGGGAGGAAAAGTCATGGTTTCTGCTCAAAGCTCTAATCTAGGAAAGACCCACTCCTTATTAATGGTTAAAAGCTTTTTAATCTGGACTTTCACGTTGGCAGTATGCTTGCTGGTTGTTGGTTTTCCACTAGTTTTTTTGATGGCTACGGTTGGGTGTCTGTTGTCAATTGTTTTGCAATCTGTGATGCCTGTTAGTGCTGTTTTGCTTGTAGCAGGCGCTTTGATAATGTTTAATGTCATGGCAGTTGTATTTGCTGCGGGTGTATTAACTATTAAAGGAATTCATCCTCAGGAAGTGAGATGGTTAAGCTGGCTGCATGGAGAGGCAGACCAAATGCAGACTACTGTTTACGCTGCTTGTCCTTTAACTTGTGAAATTAAAATGTAGTGTTTACACAGTTGAATTCGACAAACAGTGCGTCTGCCCGGTTAAGCCGGGTTTTTTCATGCTCTTTGAGATTTTACTTATGAAATTAAAATGTAGTTATTACAGTTGAATTCGACAAACAGTGCATCTGCCCGGTTAAGCTGGGTTTTTTGATATTTTGTGTGATTTATGCTTTTATATTTATGGTTTCTGTGATGATTTACCGTTAACTATTGACTATTGACCATAGACCATTGACTATAGCCATTGACTAATGACTAATGATTAATGACTAATGACTAATAAAAAGCAGGTTTGCATTATTTTGGGTACTCGTCCGGAAGCGATTAAACTAGCTCCGGTGATTCAGGTTTTCCAAAAGTTTTCAGATTTTGAGTTGCAAGTAATTCTAACTGGACAGCATCGGGAGATGGTTGAGCAAGTTATGCAACTGTTCAACATCAAGGCAGATTATAACTTGGAAATTATGCAGGCTCAACAATCTCTAAATGATATTACCTGCCGCAGTTTACAAGGGTTAGAAGCATTATTCCAAGTGAAAAAGCCTGATTTAGTGATAGTGCAGGGAGACACTACCACGGCTTTTGCCGCAGCTTTGGCAGCTTTTTATCAAAAAATTCCTGTCGGTCATGTAGAAGCAGGGTTAAGAACTAATGATATATTCAATCCTTATCCAGAAGAAGCTAATCGGCGCTTAATTTCTCAAATTACTCAGTTGCACTTTGCGCCAACTCCTTGGGCTGTGGAAAACTTGCACCGTTCTGGTGTTTTGGGTGAAATTCACATGACGGGTAACACGGTAATTGATGCGCTGTTGAATGTAGCTGCAACCCAAACAGTCTGCAATGTGCCAGGTTTAGAGTGGGAATCATATCGCGTTTTGTTAGCAACAGTTCATCGCCGGGAGAATTGGGGAGAACCTCTCGAAGCGATCGCTCAGGGATTTTTACAAATTTTAGATAAGTTTCCTGATACGGCTTTGGTGCTACCATTACACCGCAATCCAACAGTGCGAGTCCCCTTGCAGGAGCTTTTAGGGAATCATCCCCGAATTTTCTTGACAGAACCTTTAGATTATGGCGAATTGGTGGGAGCAATTGGGCGATCGCATCTTTTGCTCACTGACTCTGGTGGCTTGCAGGAAGAAGCCCCCAGTTTGGGAAAACCAGTACTGGTTTTGAGAGACACCACAGAAAGACCAGAGGCGGTTGCAGCAGGTACAGCGAAACTTGTGGGAACTGTAAGTCAGAATATTTTTGCAGCCGCTAGTGAGTTACTCAGTGATCAAGCTGCTTATGAAGCAATGGCAAATGCAATTAATCCCTTTGGAGATGGCCATGCAGCAGAGCGCATCTTGGAGATTGTGCAAAATTACTTGGGTCTTTCATCAAAAACTCCAACTTAGGAATGTGCATTAAACAAAATGCAAAATGGCGTTGCTGATTAATGGGATGAATTTTGTTTCGCGCAAAGGCGCAAAGGCGCAAAAAATCTAGATTTACCTTTTGCTAACAATCTCAATTCATCCCGCATTTATGCAACGCCTGCAAAATTTCTGTTTGTTAGGGTGCATTCTTCGACAGCGTAATGTAGCGAAAGCACTCTTGTATAGTTCGTTCATAACATAACGTACTATACGAGAGTTTAAGTTATTAACGTAAACTTCTAAATACCCATAGCTGCTCGAGTTTCAGGGCCTACAACACCATCTACAAGTAGACCTTTACTTGCTTGAAAGCTTCGGACTCGGCTAACAGTTTCTTGACCGTAAATGCCATCAACTCTAAGATTGCCTAAAGCTGTTTGAACGTCTCTCACAAGTTGACCTCTAGAACCAGGATTCAGAATCACGGAACCGCCAACACCACCAGGTCTAGTTACAGGAAGATTGTTAGTGTTAGGTTTATCACCAATCCATCGGGCAAAAACGTATCTACCCGTAGAAAGTCTAGCAAAACCGTTTTCATACCTTTCAATGGCTGGAAGTGTTGAGCCATTTGATACACAATCTATATAGGAGTAGTTGGTGCTTGGGCCTGTTCGGATGCGTAGACAACTGCCGTTAGTCTTTACATATGCAGCCGAACTCATTTGAATTTGGGTGAGGGCAACAAGTAATACACCAACGCCAGCTAAGGCTAACCAAGCTGAAGATTTAAGAAGTTTTTTCCAATTGAATTTAGATTTGGTATTTGCAGATGCCTCTTCTTTAGTAATAACTATGTTAGAAGATTTAGGAGGATGATATTTGGTGTTTGCAGATGCCTCTTCTTGGGCAATAAACATGTGGGAATAAGCAAGATATTCCATAACGCGCTCCTTATATATGAAAAATGGATGCTTACAGAGAAAAACTGAGTTGTTCTCTGTATTTATTCTTAGTATATTTTATATCACTACACTTGAAATAGGGTTTTACTGGTAGCAAAATTAATAAAAAATAAAAATTGATTCACGATCGCGCGCTGATTCGTTGTTAAGCGAGCAAATTGCCTTGTATAACTCGAAGCCATCTTCTATAGTATTGACTTCTGTTTCATGCAACAAAGCCATTGAACACAGTTAAAAATAGCTATTAGGATGACATTACCTGTCTAGATGTGTAAAGTAGTTGATAGTTAGTGACTATTTTAATTTTTGACGCATCTATCTATGGTTATAAAAAATCAACGTCTTTTGCTGCTAGTTGTTTCTTGTAGTATAACTGGTGTAATTTTGGGAGGTACTGCCAGCTGGGCAGAAAGTAATACCTGCTTGCAAGATAGCAAAGTTACAAATGAGTGTCTAACCCAAGACCCAATCCAAAAAACTATCCAAGGTATGAGCACTGGCTTGTTAGCTGGGGCTGGGGCTGCTTGCGGTGCGGCATGGCACTTACGGCACGAAGATTAAGCTTATGTATGTCTAAATTGCACGTAATTCGTCCTTTGTCATTTGTATTTATACAGGACAAAGGACGAACTTGCGAGTAAATATGCAATGTTTATTTGCCTAACAGCTTAAAAACGATAGTTGCGATCGCGCACCCACATACTAATTGGCACTGCCTTACCCTGTGGATCGACTTTTGCTTTCACCACAATGGGTGGCAGCTGTCCTCTCCTGGCGCGTTGGGTTTGTAAGTCGTTCCTAATCTGCTGGCGTTGATTTTCTGGGATATAATATGTTTCTAAGCCGTAATTGATGGAACCATCCTGATAAACACCTTTTAAGGCTACCTGATTGGCTCTTAGAGTTGTGGGGCGATCGCTACTGACTCGCAACGGTCTCCAAGCTCTAGGAACACCACGGCCAGAAGATAATTGCTCTTGTAAAATCACGTATACCTGCGTTCCTTCAGGCAATCGTCTGCCACTTCCACGACCTTTGCTGACTAATGTTTGCCAACCAGCCAGTCTGCTCAAATTTGCGGTACGGGATATATTGTAATCTAACGCTAGGGTGTTACCTTCCAACACATCGTTAGGGTTTACAGGCACGGTTTGCAAAATCACCGTCTTGCCCGTCATGTCTGTGTAAAGCGCTTGGGCTGGTACTGCCATAATTAGCCCTGTTTGCAGCGCCAGGGGTACTAGTAACCGCCAAAAAGGTAAGGGCTTATTCGATTTTTGTTCAGTGGCAATCAAGTAATCCCGAAAAGTCACCTTATTGGAAAATTCGGCTTCGGGAGACAAGGGTTTATTTTTAGATTCAGAAGAGCTATTAGTCATAACACGTAGTCCTAAAAAGCAGAGGTATTGAGGAGGTTATAAGTAACGAGATTAGGACTGACGCAGAGAAACTTTAAAAACTTTGACGCACAGAGATTTCAGAATTTTGGATTTTGGATTTTGGATTTTAGATTTTTTATTCAATTCAAAATCTAAAATTCAAAATCTAAAATTTGCACTACTTCTTACTTCCAAAGCTAGAGCCACCAGGTACGCGGCGTTCAAACCAGAGTCCAGCGCTAATTAAAGCAGAACCGCACAAGATAAAGACCAATGACTTGAAAAGTAAGTCTGTATCATACTCTTGCACCCGACTGATAACTTGCAGTGTTACTAACAGCATACCGCCCCAAAAGGAACTTCTGTTACTTAATTTCAATCCTTCTTGAATTAGTCCCCAGGCTAATGTTGCTAGAAGTACATTGAAAATAAAAATGCCAAGTTCATCAATTCGGCTGATAGTTTGATGCCAAAAAGGTACTAAGGTAATGAAGACAAGAAAGGTACTAATGACAGCAGTTGTGAAAATCACTTCGCGGCGCGGAGGATTATTTCTTTGACGCAGTAGAAACAACCATTGTAATACCGCCAAGCCACTGAGAATCCCTAAATCGATAATCGGCAGAGACTCGAACAAGTTTGTCAAAGTCGTTGGCTGATTATAACCATAATCTGGAGATTCCCAAACCCAACGAAAAGACAGTACATAAAAGATAATGCCAAAGCTCACCAATGCTAAATTACGGGCAAGAGATTGAAACAATCTGTAATTTATAGTTGGGAACAGTAGATCATCATAACTCCAGAATAAAGCAGGTGGGAGCGCAAAAGCAAAAGATGCCACCCAAGGAGCTATATCAGCATAATTCAACAGTGGTAGGGGATTGAGGTTGGCTTGTAAGGAACTGGCAAAGAGAAACGCTGCTAGAACAAAAATCCAACGGGAGCGGCAGATGTAGGCTAAGGGTACAAACAGCAGCCATGCCGACAAAGGCATGTGCTGTACCACTAGCCGAGACCAAGTTAACTCACCTGAAGAGTACCATAAGTCTTCTAGTCCCGTCCAGTACCCGATTTCAACAAGGACAATTGACAGAATTCCTAAAGAATTCAATGACAGACTGTACGCCATCACTACAACACCCAACCCCCAGGCGAGAAAAAGTTGGGAAATTGAACCGGCAATGTTGAACATCTGGGCCATCAGTAGTAAATTTGCACCTAAAATGAAAGCGCTTAAAATTAGCAATCCTTCTCCCAGTGAGCGTTTGCTTTGTTGCAACTTCTTGCCTTCAGGTTGCCTCCAGGTGTAAAAACCAGTGATAGCGATCGCAAAAAACAAACTTATTATTAGAATAAACTTGACTTCTCGTGATCCTCCCTGCCAGTTTCCTGCTATAAGGATAATTATGCCTAAGCATAAAAGTATGCCACCTACACCTATTGCGATCGCTTTATTGCGATCGCGTGCAGCAGTTTCCAGGTTTTTAAATTGGTAACGCTCTGCTATTTGCTCATACTGCGAAGAACTAATAAATCCTTCATCTCTCCATGATTGTGATTCTTTGCGTAATTTTTGCTGAAAATCATCTAAAAACATGACTTTCTCCGGTGCAGTGGGGTAGCTTGGCTATTGCGATCGCAATGGCGGTCATTATATTTTGAGTATGAAGCCAAAAGCCTTAATTACATTGTTCTTGTGTAACAGTTTGATTTGTATTCGGATACAAACTATTAATTTGTAATTCGTAATTCGTAATTCGTAATTCGTAATTAAGAAAGTCAGGTTACAGATGATTTAAAATTTACATTATTTATGTATCCAGATGGAAAAACCTTCTAATTTATTACTTAAAGTCTCGCGGCGCTTATTTACTAATCTAGATGAACAAGAAAAATTTCTTGAGGCTTTATTGAAACCTCAGCCTTTCTTACCCAGTATTCTTTGGTGTCAAGAAAAGCCAGAAAATTCGCCTTTTACAGTGGAAACACCAACTCATTGGCAACCACAATTTATAGACCGTTTAAACCTGGGAGAAAAACCCGGTAAGCATCCCTTGCATGAGAAAGGATATTTCTATTGTTTAGATTTTTCTTCTGTGTTTGCGGCTACTACTTTGTTAGCTATTCCTCAGTCAGTGCGTTTAGTTTTTGATATGTGTGCTGCACCCGGAGGTAAAAGTATCTTCGCTTGGAAAGCTTTACAACCTGACTTACTCATCAGTAATGAAGTAATTGGCAAACGTCTGGGAATGTTAATTTCTAATTTAAAACGTTGCCAGATTAACCCTAGTGCAGTGGTTAATAGAGATTCGAGTATATTTGCCGAAATATCACCATCTTCTAGCAATTTAGTGATAGTAGATGCTCCTTGTACTGGACAATCTTTACTTGCTAAAGGCGAAAAAGCACCCGGATGTTTTCACCCAACTGCTATTAATAAGAGTGCAAATCGGCAAAAGCGGATTATAGCTAATTCTGCTAAACTTGTTTCATCACAAGGCTACCTTGCTTATATGACTTGCACCTATTCACCTGAAGAAAATGAGCAGGTTTGTGAATGGTTTTTGGAACGTTTTCCCCAGTTTCAGCCGATGGAAATCAGTAATTTAGCAAAATATCAGTCTCATTTAACTACAATGCCTTGTTATCGAATGTTTCCTCAAGATAGGTTAGGCGCTGGTGCGTTTACGGTATTGTTTAAAAATACTAATGAGGATGATCATAAAGAAGTAGATTTAAATACAATATCTTCGTTATATATCTACCAAAATCTAAAACAGTAAAGTTAGTTACATTAGACCTCTTGCATAAATAATTTTTTGTCTCACGCAAAGGCAAGGCAGCGCGGTCTTGGGGGTTTCCCCCATGAGTGACTGCCGCGCAAAGGCGCAAAGAAGAAAGCGAAAAGAAGGACTTTTGCAAGAGGTCTATTGGTGGCATATAGGAATCATAAATCATTCGTGAACAATGAGATCCGTAACTTCTTAGAGAAGTCGGAATTTGAGTCTATCCTTTTAGAATTAAATATTATCTGTTGCTTGAATCAAAGCATTACAAATTCCTGGTTCACTCATCGAGTGCCCAGCATCAGGAACCACAATAAATTTGGCTTCTGGCCAAGCGCTATGTAATTCCCAAGCTGATATCATTGGGCAGACTATATCATAGCGCCCCTGAACAATTACAGCCGGAATATGGCGGATACGGTGTACATTTAAGAGTAATTGATCTTCTGTTTCCAGAAATCCCTTATTCATAAAGTAATGGCATTCAATACGTGCGAAAGCTGAGGCAAATTGACTCTCACCAAACTTTTGCATGAGTTCTGGATCTAAGAAAAGTCTACTGGTACTCGCTTCCCAAATTGACCAAGCACGCGCTGCTGTTAATTGAATTTTTAAATCTGGATTGGTCAACTGCTTGTAATACGCTGCGATCATATCATCACGTTCGGCGATCGCAATCGGTTTTAAATATTCTTCCCAAGCATCAGGAAAAATATAGCTAGCACCCTCTTGGTAGAACCATCGTAACTCTTTTTGCCTCAGCATGAAGATACCACGCAGAATTAGCCCCGTGCATCGAGAGGGATGGGTTTGACTGTAGGCTAATGATAAAGTGCTACCCCAACTACCACCGAAGACCACCCACTTTTCTATACCTAAATGTTGGCGCAGTTTTTCGATATCACTGACTAAATCCCAAGTGGTATTTTCTCGTAATTCAGCATGGGGGGTACTTTGACCACAACCGCGCTGGTCAAACATCACTAACCGCCATTTTTCTGGGTGGAAATATTGTCGATAAAAAGCTGGACATCCACCACCAGGTCCCCCATGCAGCAAAACGATGGGTTGACCTTGCGGGTTCCCTGACTCTTCAAAATGAATGGTATGAAGGTCGGAAACTTGTAAACTACCTTCTAGATAAAGTTTGATTGCTGGGTAAAGTTCTCGCATTTTGCATATTTTATCAGTAATGTTGTCATAGCGATCGCTGCGTTAGCATGACGTTGTTGAGGCATCGGCGAGTATCAAAGACTCGTCGGCGAGTATCAAAGACTCATCGGCAAGTATTAAAGACTCATCGGCAAGTATTAAAGACTCATCGGCGAGTATTAAAGACTCATCGGCGAGTATCAAAGACTCATCGGCAAGTATTAAAGACTCATCGGCGAGTATCAAAGACTCATCGGCAAGTATCAAAGACTCATCGGCAAGTATCAAAGACTCATCGGCGAGTATCAAAGACTCATCGGCGAGTTTTGCTTATCGCTGATTGTAATACCAATTCTCTCAACTAAAGCTACAAATTATTGTGTTTTACTTCCCAACTCGTCTAGATCAAGAACAGGCTGCTTCAACAGATAAATTTTTGGCGTTGCATAATTGCAAGATGATTTCTTTCACGCAGAGGAGCCAGTGCGTTGGGCGGGTTTCCCGACTTAAAGCACCTGGCGTCGCGCAGAGGATAAGGAGTTTTAGATTTTAATACATAAAATTTTATCTTTTGATTCGGCAACGCTAAATTTTCTTAACTCAACTGCATTGCCCCATCGTCTATTTTTTAGCTAGGTTCACCCAATAGGATGAATTGTCATTTTCACTACCAAGTGACAATAGGGTAATCAAGTAGAGAATCAAAATATGTCATCTGCCCAAGCGCCCTCCCTACCACCACTGATTCCGCGTGAAATTCTGTTTGGAAATCCCGAAAAAACCAGCCCACAACTCTCGCCTGATGGCAAACACTTGGCATATATTGCCCCTGATGAGAAAAATGTATTGCAGATATGGTTGCGAACTGTAGGACAAGAAGATGGACAAATACTAACTGCTGACAAAAAACGCGGTATTCGCATTTTCTTCTGGACTTATAACGCCGACCAGTTGATTTATATGCAAGACTCGGATGGTGATGAGAATTTTCACCTCCACTTGGTTAATATTCACTCCAAGATTGTGCGTGACTTAACGCCATTCCAGGGTGTAAAAGCCGAACTCGTGGAACTGGAACCCAAATTTCCAGATCAAGTACTGGTAGCGTTGAACTTGAACAATCCCCAAAAGTTTGACGTTTACCGCATCAACTTAAAAAATGGTGCAGTGGAGTTTGACACCGACAACCCCGGTAATATTATCAAATGGACATCTGATGCCGATTTCCAGATACGTGCAGCAACAGCTAGTACACCCGATGGTGGTTACGATTTGTTATTGCAGAAAACGACAGATAAACAGTGGGAAATTTTCCGCCACTGGGGGCCAGAAGAGGAAGGGAGTTCTGTTAGCTTCTCGGTTGATGGCAAAACTCTTTATATTCAAGGCAATCATGATGCAAACGCCAAACGTCTGCTAGCTGTTGACCTAGACACCCGTCAAGAAACCGTCATCGCTGAAGATGAACAGTATGATGTGGTGGGGATAATCATTCACCCATTGACACGAGTTATCCAAGCAGTTTCTTTCTACAAAGATAAACAGGAATGGCAGGTAATCGATCGCAGTATTGCCGTTGATTTTGAGGAAATCGCCAAGGTGCGTCCTGGGGAATTCTCTATAATTAGCCGCGACTTGGAAGATAAAACCTGGCTACTGGCTTATAGAACTGACAATGGGCCGGTTTATTACTATGCCTATAACAGAGAGTCAAAAACTAGCACTTTCCTCTTTAGCAACCAACCCAAACTCGAAGCGTTGCAGTTAGCTTCAATGCAACCGATTTCTTATGAGGCGCGGGATGGCTTAACTATCCACAGTTACCTAACAACTCCTGTGGGAATACCTACCCAGAATCTACCAACAGTACTGCTGGTTCATGGTGGCCCTTGGGCGCGGGATACTTGGGGTTTCTCTGCCACAACGCAATGGCTAGCTAACCGGGGTTATGCTGTTCTGCAAGTCAATTTTCGCGGTTCCACTGGCTATGGCAAAGCATTTTTGAATGCTGGTAATCGGGAATGGGCGGGCAAAATGCACGACGACTTGATTGACAGTGTTAACTGGCTAGTGGAACAAGGCATTTCCAACCCGCAAAAAATTGCGATTATGGGCGGTTCTTATGGCGGTTATGCCACTCTAGTGGGGTTGACTTTTACACCAGAAATCTTTGCTGCTGGTGTGGATATTGTGGGGCCTAGTAACCTGATTACCCTGATAGAAACTATACCGCCCTATTGGGAACCGATGAAGGCAATGCTTTCCCATCGCGTTGGTAATTTAGAGACAGAAGAGGAGTTTCTGAAATCGCGATCGCCTTTATTCTTTGTTAACCGGATTCAAAAACCTTTACTTATCGGTCAAGGTGCAAACGATCCACGGGTGAAACAATCAGAAAGTGATCAAATTGTCAATGCAATGCAACAGGCTGGTTTGCCAGTGCAATATGCACTTTACAGCGATGAAGGACATGGTTTTGCCAGACCAGAAAATCGTTTGCATTTCTTTGCGATCGCAGAGGAGTTTCTCGCCAAATACTTAGGTGGGAGATTTGAACCTTTAGCAGATATCCCCGGTCATTCAGGAATAGTTAAATAAAGTTTCAAAATGGTGGTTAGTGTCATTCACCAACCACCTTAATATTTTTAATTACAGATAGATGTATTAACTTATCAGGTATTCGGTTTCGCTCAATGTATTCATTAATCTCTGCCTGATGATCGAGATAAAAACTCAAGGCATCAAACACTTGTGCTAAGGTCAGATGTGGCAGATGGTTCAGGATTTCTTCTGGCATAATCCCCAACCGCCACAAACCGACAATGGCACGAACAGATGTCCGAGTACCTATAATAAGTGGCTCTCCACTCAAAATTTCAGGGTTACGGGTAACGTAGCGTGAGGAAGTTTCAGCGAACATAGAATAAATCACTCAGCAGAACTGGCGTTGCCTTTAGTTTACCAATAGTTATGGTCAGCAGCAGGTTGGTTTGGCAGACTAGAAAATGGTTTGAGCGAGGGATGCGATCGCCGCGGATTTTCTCGCCAAATACTTAAGTGGGAGATTTGAACCTACTCTGATGTTCAGACTCTTCTTTTTGCAAGAGAAAATCAAGATAGTCTTGTAATTGCAATAGCCTCGCTCCAGATAGCTGGCGTAACTTGGCTAAAATCATTTCTTCTTGCTGCCACTGGGCAATGGGGATAATTTGAGATGCTGGTACTTCGATCGTCACATGGGGCAGATCAAACCCTTCCAAACTATACCCGTCCTCTTGCCCTTCAGGCATGGGGTAATGTTCCACAATTGTTGCAACATTCCCTCGTTTCAGGTTGTATTCTGGTAAGTCCTGTGCTAAGGCAACTTGGGAGAATAGGGGGTGCTGTACCTTCATAAGTTGGCTCCAATTACTTCGCCTGTCTTTATTTTAAATTTTTACTAAGAAATGGCATCGTCCGCATTGCTTTCTCCAGCTTTGAGTACTTGCTCTGCGGTTAGCTGTAATTCTGGGAAAATGGTAGATGCGATCGCAATATTTCCTGTAAATCTGGTTTCTTCATAAAACCCGTCAACTAATATCAGTACGGTAACTGCATTTATTTGTGGATCAACAATCCAATATTCAGCAATTCCCCTTGCGGCATATTCGGAACGTTTGTAGCGATAGTCCCGGTTTTCATTAACTTTGCCAGGAGAAACAACTTCAACAACTAATGCCGGAGGTGGCATATCCAGAGTAATTGTGGATCGCGTTGCACCTTCTAAGGCTGTTGCAAGTTCATCCGTCAGCACAACTAAGTCAGGAATGCGAGTTGTTGCACGAGAACCAGCAACAACAATTTCAACTTTGTTACTTAGCCGATTGAACGGGACGAACTTGAGGAAATTGACTAGCAAAAAGAGAGATATCTGGACATTTTTTGGGCTTTCGGGTGGCATTGCAACTAACTCACCTGCCACCAGTTCATATTGGCTATCCGTGCGATCGTCATACTTAAGATATTCCTCAAGCGTTAGACGTTTGCCACGCTGTTGAACCCGTTCAGTAGGTTTTCCGCCAACCCGCAGTACCGCTTGCTTCATCTGTTCTTCAGTCACTTCTGGAATGTCAGAAAGATCAATGTCTTCATCTTGCATTGCATCAATCCTCTCCCAATTAGCTTGAAAACCCGTGTTTGCCTAAATTTGATTGCCGCTTATTTTCATGTTAAAGCGATGTGATAGATGTACTTTGGCAATAATATTGTTTTGTAGACGCACAATTATCTATCTGATTACGGAAAAGATCGATTATCGCTACTATTTCTCCGTGTAATTCATCATAGTCTTCTTCATTTATATCAAGAGAGTTTCCATGAGCAATCATATTTCTTTTCTTTAGTAATTTTTGATCTATTAGTACTTCTTTTGATTCATATAAACTGTAATCTAAACCTAGCATACATACTATTTCTTTAAAAACTGATGATGATAAATTAGATGTCGCAATTCTATTTTCGTATTTTATTACACTTCGCTCTGTCAGTTTTGTTATAAAAAATTCTGCGACTTCATTGTATATAGTTGCTTTATTTGTTTGATTTGCTTGATCCAACTTATCTTTCATTGCCAATGCTATAAAATTGTTGGAAAGTTTATTATAAGGAAGACCCTGCATAGCAACAAACTCTAAGTAAGTATTGGCTGCTACCTTGATAAACCCCTCCCAATGAGCATAAAGCATGGTGATTCCACTACGAAGTAATGCCTTTTGTTTTCCTGACGAGAATGACTTTAAATCAATTAGGGCTTTCAATGCTGAAAGTTCTATTTTTCGCCATGCAAGTTCTTCTGCCAGCTTATCACTAAGCTGCTCTACGGTACGTATTTTCATGGCTGAAACATTTGACGACCAAAGGGAACTAGTTTTGGTACTCTTCGCTGTGCAGTAGTACCTGAGCCTGAAGAATTTGTGTATTCAGGATTTGTCCAAATTTGTTTTACTTTTTCACTTATATTGATATGTGAATGAGATAACTGTTCATAGTTGTAACCAATTCCTAAAGCAATTACCTCATAAGCAGAAACTAAAAATCCTCCTAAAAACTTATCTTTGTTAGGCGCATATCTACGAAAACTATCACTTCCCATTTGTTCATATAAAATTTCAAATGTTTTATTAAATGCAGCTTCTTCTTCAGTATAATTAAACTCTTTATTCTTAGCCATTTCTACCATCTTATCAGTCAAAAAGCCACTTAAATCATTACCTATTTTTTTCATGTCTCTTTCTTCAAGAGTACGGAACACTAAAAACCTGATTAGTAGCTCAATATCATATTGTTCTTCAATAGGCCTCTCACTTAAAGCTATACACTCCCTAAACATTTCATTTTGACTTAACTTTTTAACCCAATGGAACATTTCTCTGTTAAACATTACTAAAATGCAGTTTCTAATCTCTTGCGGAGTAGCTATTGATCCCCCATTATTTAATCTCTGAAATAACTCATATTTTGCAATTTCATCACTTTCTTTTAGAAGAATAGTTGCATCAATCTTTGCTCTTTTGATTAACAATCTCTGAACTTGCGTTAGAGAATTTGGTATATCGTATGGATCTTCCCACTTTTTACCTTCCAGATTTGGCAAATATTTAGTTTTGTCAAGAACCAATGGATCTAGAGGCTTTTTATCTTCATCCTTTAGTTTTCCAATAAACTCATATATCGTTGATAATCTTTGAAGACCATCTACAACATCCCATACTCCATCCTCACGTTGAGAAACAAAAATTGGTGGAATAGGTATACCTAGTAAAATTGATTCTATCAAGCTTGTCTTTTGACTCTTATCCCAACGAAAAAACCTTTGAAACTCTGGATGTATATCAATTTCTGCATTTTCATATAGGCTGATCCATTCCCCAATAGACATGGAATAGTGATCGGCTCTAATCTCTTGTCTCATTTTGTCGATTTCTTCCTGAAGTCCCATGGTTTTACTCCAATTTTGTTGAGAATATGGAAATTTTTGCCAGGTTAGCCAATTTTTTTATTTCTATCTTTCAGGCTAAGACAGTTAACTTTTGATCATCATCAAGCTGCAATAAACAAAACTAAACTGTCAGAACTAAACAATAAAAAGCTTCAAAAGCCTGCAAAACAAGCAGGCTTCTCGGTGTAATCCTAAGTTTATGGGTAATTAGTGACTTATGCAATTAGCCCATTCTATCTTTGAATCAATTACCTAAAATTGCTGCAAAAACCGCAAATCGCTAGCATACAAGCGACGAATATCATCGATTTGATGTAACACCATTGCAAAGCGCTCTACACCAAAACCAGCAGCAAACCCTGTATAAATTTCTGGGTCATAACCCACAGACTTAAGTACATTTGGATCGACCATACCGCAGCCCATCACCTCCAGCCAGCGCCCATTCCACTGTAAATCCACCTCAGCCGAGGGTTCAGTAAAGGGGAAATAACTGGCGCGGAAGCGAATTGGTAACTCGCCAAATATTGCTTGTAAAAATACCTTAATTGTGCCTTTGAGGTCTGTAAAAGTTAATCCCTCGTCAATGGCTAAAAGTTCTATTTGATGGAAAACTGCTGAGTGAGTCGCGTCTACATTATCTCGTCGATAAACTCGCCCTGGAGCCACAACCCGGATCGGTGGTTCTTCTCTTTCCATGTAACGAATTTGCACTGACGAGGTATGAGTCCGTAAAAGATTACCATCTGGCAGGTAGAAAGTATCCTGCATATCACGGGCGGGGTGGTCAGGGGGGGTATTGAGAGCCTCGAAATTGTAGTAATCTGTTTCCATCTCTGGCCCTTGAGCCACGGTGTAACCCATACCGACAAAAATATCCAGTGCGCGGTCGATAATACCATTGAGGGGATGAATGCGACCTTGGGGACTGTAAATTCCCGGCATAGTTACATCCAGAGTTTCAGCCTCTAACTGTACCTGGATTTGCGCGGCTTCCAAAGCGACTCGTTGCTGGTCTAGACTAGTTTGCAGGGATTCTTTGACTGTATTAGCGATCGCTCCAATTATTGGTCGTTCCTCTGCGCTCATCTGCCCCATACTTCGCAACAGTGCCCCCAGTTCCCCTTTCTTACCCAGATAGTTCACTCTGAGTTCTTCTAGGCGTTCTAGGGTATCAGCGGCTGCGATCGCTTTTTCTCCTGACTGCCGCAGTGCTAAAAGTTGAGCTTCTAAATTGCTAGTCATTAGTTATTCGTCATGGGTCATTGGTCATTAGTCATTAGTCTATAGTCAAAAGCTCTCAACTGCTTGATAAATAAACATACAGCTATGCCATTAACACTAACATCTCAATTAACTAAACAACGGGTTAGACAAGTTGCTCAGAGCAACTTGTTAAAAGTAGGCAAACTTCCGCCACAGTGTACTAGTGAGTATATATGTTTTTTTGCCGCCTGTGACCTGCGACATTGACAAATGGCTTATAACAAATAACAAATAACAAATAACTAATGACCAATGACTATGAAATTACTAATTAGCAATGATGACGGCATTTCTGCCTTAGGTATTCGTACCCTAGCCAACTACTTGGCAGAGGCAGGTCATGATGTTACTGTAGTTTGCCCAGATCGAGAGCGATCGGCAACTGGACATGCCTTAACTCTACACCAACCTATTCGCGCCGAAATCGTTGAAGAGATTTTTCATCCCGCTATCAAAGCTTGGGCTTGCGATGGTACGCCTTCAGATTGTGTCAAATTGGCGCTGTGGGCTTTATTAAAGACTCCCCCCGATTTAGTTCTCTCTGGCATTAATCAAGGTGCGAATTTGGGAACTGAAATTTTGTATTCCGGCACTGTTTCTGCGGCAATGGAAGGTCTAATTGAAGGCATTCCCAGTATAGCGCTGAGTCTTACTAGCCACACCTCTAAAGACTTTCAACCTGCTGCTAAATTTGCCAAAATTCTCGTAGATCAGTTAGCGCAAAGAGCGCTACCAGATTTGATGTTGCTCAACGTTAATATTCCTGCTGTTAAATGGGAAGAAATTGCCGGAGTTACTCTTACCCGTCAAGGAGTGCGGCGTTATATTGATGTATTTGATAAACGAGTTGATCCTCGTGGAAAAACGTACTACTGGTTAACCGGAGAAGTAATTGAGGATGTAGAACCCCCAACCGGATTAAATCTGCCTCAAAATGTACCTACAGATGTACATGTTATACGTAAAAACTATATCAGTATTACCCCCTTACAATACAATCTTACCTACGCAACTGGACTAGATAAATTGTCTGACTGGGAATTCCAGTTTCCGTGAATCATTTGATTATCAGGACAAAACTGGGGTTATTTAAATGCAGCAAAGAAAAATGTAGGCTATAACGTAGGGGCACTCTTGAAATAACCGATACAAATCCACCCTAAAAACTCGAAAATTTTACCTGACAGTATTTCATCCACATTTACACAATCAGCCAGAAACAGGGTATGCTGTTTTACCAAGAAATCCTCCCTCTACCAAAATCGGTCAGACAGCATAAACTTAGACAAAATAAGTAACAATTTTTCCCATTATCGCCCGCTCAGTCCAGCAAGCAATACCTATGTCTAGGATAGAGAACCAATTTACCGTACAATTTTGGGGCGTTCGCGGCAGCATCCCCAGTCCAGGGCCATACACTGTTCGTTACGGCGGTAATACCCCTTGCATATCAATGCAAGCGGGCGATAAACGCTTAATTTTCGATGCTGGCACGGGACTACATGTTTTGGGGCAATCTATGTTGTGCCAAATGCCGTTAGAAGCTCATATATTTTTTACCCACTCTCACTGGGATCATATGCAGGGTTTTCCCTTCTTTACCCCAGGGTTTGTTAAGGGGAATGACTTTCATATCTACGGCGCGATCGCACCTGATGGTTCTACCATTGAACAGCGCCTCAATGACCAGATGTTGCACCCGAACTTTCCCGTACCCTTGCAGATTATGCAAGCCAATTTAAATTTCTACGACATTCGACCGGGGCAACCAATCCACATTGATGACGTTACGGTAGAAACAGCACCTTTAAACCATCCAGGTGAAGCCGTAGGCTACCGCGTCAACTGGCGGGGTGGTGCTGCTGCTTATCTGACTGATACCGAACATTTTCCCGACCGACTCGATGACAATGTGCTGTGGCTAGCTCGTAATGCCGATATTCTGATTTACGATTCCACCTACACTGACGAAGAATACCACTCCCCAACATCCCCAAGAATTGGCTGGGGACATTCTACATGGCAAGAAGCTGTGAAAGTGGCACAAGCTGCCAACGTCAAAACTCTCGTGATTTATCACCACGACCCCGCGCACAATGACGACTTTTTGGATCGTGTAGGAAAACAAGCTGCTGCAAAATTTCCTGGTGCCATCATGGCACGGGAAGGAATGGTACTTCAGGTTCCCATCTCCGTTTCATTATCAGAATCTTTTCCTGTTAGCAAGTTTTCTATCTAAAGATTGCGATCGGAGATTTTAGATTAGATTGGTGATTAGAGGCTTTCAGCGCGAGAGCGTATCTGTTGGCTGCATAGTGAGACAGTGCTGCCCAGAATTGTTGGAGCACCGACCACAGCAGAAGGGCGACAGGAGGACACAGTTTGTAGATTCACCAACTCAGCCCAGACATACACAGACGCCCTTTTTTGGGGCTGATGGTAGGGTAAAACCTCGTTACAATTTCCCCGTAAGCTCAAGACCTCATGGGCAGTTGGTGGAGGTTCAAACCCATTTACAATAGCTGTCCTCCTCAGGGCGGCTTACCATAGGGTAGCTTCCTGCTGATAGCTAAAATAAACCTAAAATCTCAGAATCTACGTGCTAAATTTGTCTCAAAATGGGTGTTCTGTGTGGGTTGCTTCTTCGACCGAAGGGCTGCTAACGCCGAATGCTGTTGCGCTTGGCAAGTTTGATGGTGTTCATCTTGGTCATCAAAAAGTAATTCAACCAGTCTTGCACGCTGGTGGTCAATTGTTAGTAGCCAGTCATCCGCAGTTAAAGGAAAATCAACAACTGACAAATAAAGAATATATTTACTCAACAGTTGTCACCTTTGACCCCCATCCACAGGAGTTTTTTACAGGGCAACCCCGGACTTTATTAACGCCACTGGATGAAAAAGTCCAACAATTGCGATCGCTTGGGGTAGAACAACTGGTACTACTACCCTTTGACAAAGAGTTGTCTGCTTTGACCCCCGAAGAATTCGTCGAAAAAATTCTCGTGCAACAACTGCGATGCCAGCGAATTAGTATCGGGGAAGATTTTTGTTTTGGCGAAAAGCGTAGTGGTACTGCCAAGGATTTGCAATTACTTGCCGCCAAGCATAATATCCCCGTTACCGTGGTTCCCTTACAAACTTATACAGGTGACTCGCCCACCCAAAGCAGTTGTGTTAGTACTACTCCGACTCAGGATGTCCGCATTAGCACTTCATTGATCCGCCAAAACCTTGAACACGGAGATGTCGAAAACGCAAATCTACTACTAGGACGCCCCTACACCCTCCTTGGTGATGTCGTTCAAGGTCAACAACTAGGTAGAACAATTGGCTTTCCCACCGCCAACCTGCAATTACCAAAAGAAAAGTTTTTGCCCTGCCAAGGAGTCTATGCTGTCCGCGTTTTCAATATCAGTGAAACATCAGATGCCGCTCCTAGCGAGAGCTTGGGCGTAATGAATATCGGTAATCGCCCAACCATAAATGGTACTTATTCATCTGCGGAAGTACATTTATTCGATTGGTCAGGTGATTTGTATGGTAAAAAACTGGCTGTGCAGCTAGTTAAATTTTTGCGCCCTGAACAAAAATTTCCTTCTCTAGAAGCTCTGAAAACACAAATTCAACTTGACTGCCTTGTTGCCAAAGAAGTTTTGAGTGCTGGAGCGTAAGCGCAAAGCTAGGAGTTATATCATGTCCGTTTAAATGCTTGTCATAGGCGTAGCCCGCACTTCGGCAAGCTCAGTGACCATCGTAGACATCGCTTTCTGTAAGAACCCCTGCTGACTAGCGATGTCTACGAAAATCTCGCCCATGCGTTAAATCTCTCGACGAAATGCTCTAATAGCTTCTCCAGCATCGGTCTCAGCCATCAAAATGTAGCGTCTCAGTAAATCCAAATTGAGGTCATTGAGTCCGGGCAGTTGGCTGCGCTCGATGCGTTCATAGCTGCCGTCATGCAGATGATAGAGTGTTAACAGCCCATCTTCCCAAAACCAGACTTCCAGTACTCCCAGAGCTTTATAGCGTTCTAACTTGTTGATACGACCACTGGTAAAAACGACTTCGATGGACAAATCTGGAATCAATTTAACGCTGCCAATACAGTAGGACTCGTCCGCTTGAACCGAGACAACCCCTTCTTTTTCCTGGGTCATTGATCGGGTTGGCTGAAAGAAAATGCCTTTTTCGACGAGAAAGGTTGTCACTAAATAACCGATGATACTGGCAAAAATTTCATGTTCGCGTCCTGGCATGAGAATCTCGATCGCATCGTCATAGTAAAACAGCCGCACACCAGGAGAACCATCAAAACCCTTTTGGATGAACTTGAACTGTTCCCACGTCCCATAATGGACAATGCGTTGGTCGGTAGTTCGGTCGAGTAGTGGGGGCATCCCGTTCACCTCTAGCAATCCCTGCCTGAATTGTGACATACTCTTTACCAGCATGACTATATATAAGCTTTGAAAATAATTGATTTGTTTTTGATCGCTCCTTCATGAATCTCCTCAATTGCGTAGACTACGCCTACGCAGTTTTACGAAGGTCATGAGAATAATCCCTTCTTCAGTCCTCTTCAACGCAACGGCAAAAATCGTACTTGCCCTTCCCATTCTCCTTCCAAGCTACACTCATCTAATAACAGGATTTCCTCGATCGCCAAACCAACTGGAACACGACGACTAACCTCAAATAACCCAGGCATTGACAAGCCTGTTTGCACTCGTTCATAGGCAAAGTTTGTCATTGTTGTTACATCGTGAGTTAGCACTATACGCCCGTTCTGTGCTGCCCATTCCAAGACAGTTGGGTCGTCTGCTTCCGCCAATTCAACATCCTGAACACGGACAATATCAATATTGGAATTACGACGCAGAACACCACGAACAATCTGATTATTAAAGTTCTCGTCTGCCAAGAATCGCAACATTTTAGTTTATCCTTATGGGTTGCGTCTTGCCAATAAACGATCGCGTATCCCAACAGGGTTAAAACGTCTCTCGGCTTCTTGACGAACATCGCTGGCAAGGCGCTGACGTTCTAGAAGATATTCATCAACTTCGGTTTGATGTCGCAAATAATAGCCAATCACAGAATAAATATCCCAAAGCTGAAGTGATGGGTACTGCTCCTTAATTTCTTCTGCTGTAGCCCCTTCCAGAAAAGCTGTAACAACTGTATCTAAAGTTACGCGAGTTTTACTAATGCGGATAACGCCATTAGCATCAGTTCCAAGCGGAATTGGATCAGCAATTGGGACAAGTAGCATTTTGAAAGCAATATTCTTCTAGTCTTTCTTTTCTAGTATAAGCTGAAGCCCTAACTAGTCTAGAGGGTAGCTTGCCGCCGTAGGCATCGCTTTGTATGAAAATATTGCAGGGAGCGATATCTACGATGGTCACTGAGCTTTGTCGAAGTGCGGGCTACGCCTATGAAGCTTCACGAATAGTCATGATAATTGCCTTTTTCAGTCATCTTCATTTTTAACATAATGCTGACAACATCGCGGTTGGCTAACCGAACAAAGTGTTTGGCGCGTTGGTAAACTTTGTCTAATAGGTAATTGTGATTTAATTATTCAGGACTCTTGTGAATACTCTTTTCAAACTTATATATCAGAAAAGCCCTAAGAACTTTTTCTTCTATCCTTGAGCCTTCAAAGCAGCCTCCAAATTGTTATGAGCATCTACATTGTTAGGGTCAATTTGAATAGCTTTACGGAACGCTGCGATCGCCTCATTCAACTTTCCTTGAGCCTGTAGAGCATCTCCCAAGTTGTTGTGAGCAAGTACATAGTTAGGGTCAATTTGAATAGTTTTACGGTAAGCTGCGATCGCCTCATCCAACTTTCCTTGAGCCTGTAGTGTAAATCCTAAGTTTACGTGAGCAAGTACATAGTTAGGGTCAATTTGAATAGCTTTACGGAATGCTGCGATCGCCTCATCTAACTTTCCTTGAACCCTTAGAGTGTTCCCCAAGATGACGTGAGCAAGTACATAGTTAGGGTCAAGTTGAATAGCTTTACGGTAAGCTGCGATCGCCTCATCTAACTTTCCTTGAGCCTGTAGAGCAGCCCCTAAGTTGTTGTGAGCAAGTACGTGGTTAGGGTCAAGTTGAATAGCTTTACGGTAAGCTGCGATCGCCTCATCCAACTTTCCTTGAGCATAGAGAGCAGCCCCTAAGTTGTGGTGAGCCAGTACGTGGTTAGGGTCAATTTGGATTGCTTTACGACAGGCAGCGAGCGCCTCATCTAGTTTGCCTAGTCTTGATAAAGAGCATCCCAAATTAGCATAAGTAAGTGCATGGTTAGGGTCAATTTGGATTGCTTTGCGATATTCTGTGATCGCCTCATCTAATTTGCCTTGAGTGTCTAGAGCATCTCCCAATAAATTGTAAGCCTTTACAAAATTAGGTTGGAGTTGAATAACTTTGCGATATTCTATGATTGCCTTATTCCACTTCCCTTGAGCCTCTAGAGCATTTCCCAGGTTGAAGTAAGCATCTAGATACTTGGGGTCAGCTTGAATAGCTTTACGGAAAGCTGCGATCGCCTCATCCAACTTTCCTTGATCATGGAGAGTAATTCCCAGATTGAGGTGAGCATTTGCATTGTTAGTGTCAATTTGAATAGCTTTGCGAAATTCCATCTGTATATGTGGAAAATCTGAAAAATCAGAATCAACATTTTCACATTTTAAGTAAAGATTGCCACGTTCTTGCGTTAAAGAGTTTAACTTACCCTTACCTCTTATACCGAGAATTTTTCCAATTGTGATACCAGCAGGAATTTTAACAGTGATGGTTTCATTCTCAATAGTAATTTGCTTTTCTACTCCTATTCTCATCTCATCAGTTGTTAAAAACACAGACTTAGTGAGGTCAAAGTTCACCTGAGCTTCAGAGTGCGATTGCTGTTGTAGGTTATTCTCATATTCTGATCTCTGGCGTTCTTGTTCAAGGTCTTTCTGCTGTCTACGTTCGGCTTCTTCTTGTTGCCTCAAGTTTTCTCGATACTTTACTTCCAGTGGCTCACAAATTATTCGCTCAATGCGTGCAACATCCTCATTTTTAAGTCCGAGTTGCTGCTGAAAGTTCTTCAGTTCATTCAAAATTGCTTGACTTAGTGGATATTCTGCCTCAACTGCCTTTGCAAACTCTTGTTCATAACGATGCAGTTTGTTTTCATAATCTGCCTTTTGGCGCTTCTGTTCCAGTTCTGCCTGTTGCTGCTGTTCGGCTTCTTTTTGTTGTCTGAGCTTTTCTCGATATTTTGACTCTGCTGGTTCACCAATCAGTCGCTCAATGCGTGCAACATCTTCATTTTTAAGTTTCAATTGCTGTTGAAAAGTTGTCAGTCCCTCTAGAATGTGTTGATTTAGAGGATATCCTGCCTGGATTGCCCTAGAAAATTCCTGCTCATAGCGTCGAAGTTTATCACCGTATTCTACTTTTTCCTGTTTCTGTTTATTTTCATAATCTGCCTTTTGGCGCTTCTGCTCCAGTTCTGCCTGTCGCTGCTGTTCGGCTTCTTCTTGTTGTCTGAGCTTTTCTCGATATTTTGACTCTGCTGGTTCACCAATCAGTCGCTCAATGCGTGCAACATCTTCATCTTTAAATCCCAACTGCTGTTGAAAAGCTTTTAGTCCCTCCAAAACGTGCTGATTCAGAGGATATCCTGCCTGGATTGCCCTAGAAAATTCCTGCTCATAGCGTCGAAGTTTATCATCATATTCTACTTTTTCCTGTTTCTGCCGTTGTTGCTCTGCCTCTTGTTTTAGCTTTGCCTGATATCTGATTTCTGCTTGCTGAAGAAGAGGTTGTTCAATACCTGTAATATCTTCATCTCTTAGTCTTAGAGACTTCTGTAAATTCTCTAAGTTTTGACTATCTTGCTGGTTTAAAGGAAATTCTCGTTGAATTGCTTCTGTAAATACCTGCTTGTATTGAGCTAAATTCTGTTGGTATAACTCTGACTTTTGGGCAAACTGCGCCTCAACTTCTTGCTTAATTGGCAAAATATTAGCGTCTTTTAACCCCAAAAGCTCTTGAAGCCTATTCATTTCTTCACGAGCATCCTCACTTAGAGGGTATTCATGCTCTGCTTCTGCAATTAAAGCTTCTCGATAGCTTTGTAAATTCGCTAATCGCTCCTGATAAGGGCGTAATATCTCAGCTTCAATTTCAGTAGCTTCTCCAGAGGTCAAGCCTAACTGCTGCCTCAGTGTATTTAGAACAGCCCGACCTGCTGGACGAATCGTTCCGGCATTTGCATAACGTGAAGCGGCTTTCCGATATCTCAGCTTAGGGTCAGTAACTCGTGCCTTGGAGAGAACAATTTCAAATCCTTTGTCTTTAAGAACGATGATCTTCGGGGTCATGTTTGGGGCAGTTTCCTGCACCTTGCTGACAGCATACTCATGCAATTCCAGCACCGAAACAAACCCATCTTCATTGCGATCGCCTGCTCCTGTTTCAATTCCCTCGACTAGATATCGGGTGTAAATCGATAAGTCTGATCCCTGCTGCTCAAAAGAATACTGAGTTGAACTGGAGGAAGTGAGTACCACCCGCCCTTCAGCCCCAAGTTGGGTCTGCAAGTCAACCGAGCCATCATCTTTGGCGTGTAATGCAGGATCGAAGGCTCCACTAAAGCAACAGTCCAATATAATTGCTTGCCGTTTGGCACGGCTACCGTTCATAATTTCGTGGACAAAGTTGGCAGGTACAGCAGTTGACCGAATCAACTCGCCTTTGAGATTCTTGCGAGTGATCCGAGTGGCAAAATACAGCTTGTTACCATCATCCTTGATGCCGTGTCCAGAGAGAAATAGTAACACCAAATCTTCTTTATCACGACCGGAAAACAAGGTTTCAATCTCAGATTCCATTGTCTGTCGGTCAGGATTAGGAAGTGCTTTCACATCATCAAATCCCCCCATCTCCGGATCTTTCAAGACCCGTTGCAGCGCCTCAATATCTTTCACAGCCGCAGGTAATGGATTTAGCCCTGGCTCATACTCACTAACCCCAATTAGCAACGCTACTTTTTGCATATTTTTTTATCTATGCTGCAATAAAATCTTGGGCTGCTTTGATGGCGGCTTCTAGTTCTTCTCGACTGTGGGCTTTCACCGTCAGCTTCTTGCCGTTGGCTTCCACTGATAGTTCAATAAGTTTACCACCGAGGCGATCGCCCAAAAATCCCATCAACTTTTTCGCATTGCCTACATTCACCTCAGCCATTAACAGACCCACCAAAAACCCCCCTAATGCTTTGTTGCCTTCCGGTGGGCTGGGGTCAAGAACACGACCAACAACTGCATCTATCTCGTCAATTTGCTTGAGTTCAGTCATTAGCCGTTGAACCTGTTCGTCCTGTTCTTGTGCTTCCAAGTCAGGGTCGTTGAAGGCGATCGTAAACTTAATGCTATTTGCGGTCATACTGCACTAATAAAAGTTTGGCTAGTTTTTTTTATAACAACTCACAATTATATTGAGTTATATCAGTAAAAACCTCATGCTCTATTTAACATAACGAACAATTGTACAAATCTTCACAGAAGACATACTTATCTTTTCGGTTACAACTCCGACAAATAATACTAGAGAGTTGCGAAGATGTGAGCAACGTGGAAAAGCTATGCACAGAGGAAGGCGTATAAAGAATTAAATTATATTTAGCTTGGTCTTAACTAAAGAAATAATGTCAATTTTTCTGCTGTTACGGTGATAATCAGATTCTCTCAAATTAACTTGGCACAATGCGTAGGCGTAGCCCACCGTAGGCATCGCAGATGAATTACGTCCTAGTGAGTCAGTATATTTGTGGATAAAGATAGAATGCGATCGCCTAGCTTACTGGAGTTTAGCCTAAATTGTAGGGTTGGTTGAGATGAAATGAGAGGGTTGAATTGCCTAAAAGTCTTAAAATGAGAACTATATAGCCTTTAGTGTTCATTGGTTTTCTCTGAGTTAAGAGTTTAGGAGTTATGAGTGGGAACAATGTATTTAGGGAAATTGGGCATTAGGAAAAATTTATTTTCCATTCTCCATTTCCACTCCCCAATTCCCAATCGCCACACCGCATGAGAGAAAAAATTGACGCTCTAATACAAAATTTGTCTCTTACCATCGTTGGTAAAGCTGAGGCAATACGCTTAGTGCTAGTCGCCCTGCTAGGTAATGGTCATGCCCTCCTAGAAGATGTCCCTGGTGTTGGTAAAACCTTGCTCGCTAAATCCCTAGCTCGTTCAGTGGATGGCAAGTTCCAACGACTACAATGTACCCCCGATTTACTGCCAACTGACATCACTGGCACCAACATTTGGAACCCAAAAAGCGGCGAATTTACTTTTCTTCCTGGGCCAGTCTTTGCCAATGTGTTACTAGCTGACGAAATCAACCGCGCCACACCCCGCACTCAGTCAGCTTTGCTGGAAGTAATGGAAGAGCATCAGGTAACAGTCGATGGTGTCTCTCGTGCAGTTCCCCAGCCCTTCTTTGTGATTGCCACCCAAAACCCTATTGAGTATCAAGGTACTTTTCCTCTGCCGGAAGCGCAAATGGATCGGTTTATGTTGTCGCTGAGTTTGGGCTATCCTTCTGAGGCAGAAGAACTCAAAATGCTGCAAAATCTCCAAAATGGTGTGAAAGTTGCTGATTTGCAGCCTTGTATTACCTTGGCAGAAGTACAGGAATTGCGTTACCTCTGCTCTCAAGTCAAAGTGGCAACCTCCTTGCAACAGTACATCCTTGAATTGGTGCGGGCAACACGCCAAGATGAGGAAATCGCCCTTGGTGTCAGTCCCCGTGGTACATTAGCATTACAACGGGCTGCCCAAGCGCTAGCTTTTCTATTAGGGCGTGATTATGCCATTCCCGATGATGTGAAATTTCTCGTCCCTCACGTTCTTTGCCATCGCCTCATTCCCAGAGGAGGACGCAACGCTAGAACTGTTGTTGAGCGATTATTGCGATCGGTTTCTATTCCTTAATATAAAAAAGGTAGACAACAGTTGATTCTAAGTTTTGACCTAATTGCTTTCTTTTGAAAATGCTGCTAACAGAACCTGAAATTCAACAAGTTCTAGACAAAGCTAAAGCTGCTTTTCCCAACCTGAATGATTGGGAATACAATAACGAAAAAAATGGGGAGTATTTCGGCTTTTCTATGTGGGGAGAGTTTGTTCTTAACCCCGAAGAGCTAATGCCACGGCGTTTTTTTATCACACTCGATACTTATGAATATAAGTGGCAAGGATGTTTAACGGTAGGGCAACACAGCTATCTTTGGTCAAGTGCTGATGTAGGTGATGCCCACTTGCTAGATACTGAAGGTTGTGAGTCTTTAGAAGAGGCAATTGCAGTACTGAAAGCAAAAATGGTAGAACTGTTAGCAGCTTTTTGTACAGTTTTGTAAGAAAGGCAGTTATGAGCAACTTAAGCCGCTTAAGCCGCAGATTACAACTGCCGTTGCTTTATGGAGATTCGTCTTATCGCACCTAAGGTGAATTCTAGTAATAAATTTACACTGAGTTGGTTTCAACACTTTAGTAAGCTCAGTAAATGGCTTCGCTCAACCAACTCAGTGGTCGAGAGTTGAGCGTTCGCGTAGCGTCTCGCAGAGAAGTCGAAACTCGTTAACATAGGTATTTTTTTAATCAGAAATCACCTAAAATCCTTCAAATGTTAAGATATCCTACAAAATGAGGTGAACAACAGATGAAAGCGATCGAAGTTACTGGCAGGATTGACTCTCAGGGAAACCTAGTTTTAGATGAGCCGATTCAGGGAACTACTTATCCTTATCAGGTTCGGGTAATTGTGTTGGTTCCAGACCAGGCAGAAACAGAAGAGATTGACCATGATGATACACCCGTTGAGGAGATTAAAGCCAGCTTGAGAAGAGCTTTGCAGCAAGCAAAAGCTGGTCAGCGCTTGCCACTATCCCAAATGTGGGAGGGAATTGATGCCGAATGAACAGCCATCCGTACTCATCGATTTAACGCCTGAATATAAACAAAACTTGCGCGACCTTTCAAAGAGATTTCGCAATATTCGCTTTGATGTTCAACCGATTATTGAGCAATTACAACAAGGGAATTTTGTCGGCGATGCCTACGGCGGGCTACGCCTACGCATTGCAGGTTTTGGTAAGCAGTATATTATTTACAAGGTAAGAGTTCGTAACAATAATATCCAAATAGGTAAGAGTGCTGGATACCGATTAATTTATCAAGTTGAGTCACCTACAAGTATTTTGCTACTAACGATTTATTCTAAGTCTGACCGAGAAGATATTGGGGCAAATGAAATTCGAGATATTTTAGCTGATTTTTCTAGTGAGTCAGGTTAGCGTAAGTCCTATGATTAGCACAAGCGCCACTTCTAAATATCTGGGAATGTGAGGAATGTCAATTTTTGTTAAGGGCAAAACCCGTGATGGCGATGGGCTACGCTCCTCTGGAAGCGATGCCTACGGCAGGCTACGCCAACGCAAAACGTTACAGCAAAGCGCCGAACGCCAATTTAAACGCCAATTTTTCAGTTTGCTTCTGGTAATTGTAACGTGGAGCCTAGCTATGGGCTGGCTTCTAGCCTTGGCAACTAACGCCCAAAGTGCTACTCCCACCGTTGAAATTGGCACTGTTGACGTAGTGCCTCCACAGTATCAGTTGGGGCAAGAACTGTATTTGGAAAACTGCTCTACATGTCACATCGCCTTACCACCATCTGTTTTACCCACCCAAACTTGGAAAAATCTCCTGCAAGACTCCCAGCATTACGGCGCACAACTAAAGCTCTTAGTAGATCCGCCACGCATCTTGGTGTGGAAATATCTTTCAACTTTCTCCCGTGTCCAGCTAGACGACGAAGAAACACCCTATCGCCTTAACAACTCGCGTTATTTCAAAGCTTTGCATCCAGGAGTTAAATTACCACGTCCCGTCCAGATTGGCAGCTGTGTCAGCTGTCATTCCAGTGCTAGTGACTACAATTTCCGCCGCTTTACAGCAGAAGAGGCAGAGGGGCAGAGGAAATAGGGGGGAGGGGAAAGACCTTGAGAAAGTTGCCCTCTGCTCCCCTGCCCCCTCTTCTCTGTCCCCATCTGGGAGCAAAATGATACTATGAAGAAAGACTAAATATAAGATAAGAGTTAAAACCAATCGTTTATAAAACGAATACAGCTAGTTTTTCTCCTGTTTTTGAGGTAATTCTCATTTCACACCCATCCATGACTAAGACGGTTGGGTTAAATGTTTATAATCAATGCCGACCCTTTAATCCCCATCCCCTTCATTCAGTTCTATAATCTGCCATGCTAAAACTTTTGTTGGGCGACCCCAACGCTCGTAAGCTTAAAAAATACCAACCTAATGTTACTGAAATTAACCTTTTAGAGGAAGAAATTAAGGTTCTTTCCGATGATGAGTTAAAAGGTAAAACCGCCGAGTTTAAACAACGACTCGCTAAAGGCGAAACTCTGGATTATATCTTGCCAGAAGCTTATGCCGTTGTCCGAGAAGCAGGACGGCGAGTCTTAGGCTTGCGGCACTTTGATGTCCAATTGCTTGGCGGTATGATTTTACACGTAGGGCAAATTGCCGAAATGAAAACCGGCGAGGGTAAAACACTAGTCGCCACCTTGCCAAGTTATTTAAATGCCCTGACTGGTAAAGGCGTACACGTCGTCACTGTGAACGATTATCTGGCTCGTCGGGATGCGGAATGGATGGGACAGGTGCATCGATTCTTGGGGCTGAGTGTGGGGTTAATCCAGGCAAGTATGACTCCCAGCGAACGCCAGAAAAACTACGAGTGCGATATTACCTATGTCACCAACAGCGAGGTAGGGTTTGACTATCTGCGGGATAACATGGCGACATCAATGGCAGATGTGGTGCAACGCCCGTTCAATTATTGCGTGATTGACGAGGTAGACTCGATTTTAATTGATGAAGCGCGGACACCGCTAATTATTTCCGGGCAGGTGGAAAGACCTACAGAAAAGTATCTGCAAGCTGCTGAAATCGCATTCACACTCAAAAAAGACGAGCATTACGATGTGGATGAAAAAGCTCGTAACGTGCTATTGACAGATGAAGGCTTTGCTGAATCTGAAAATCTTTTGGAAGTCACAGATTTATTTGACCCGGAAGATCCCTGGGCACACTTCGTTTTCAACGCGATTAAAGCCAAAGAACTTTTTCTCAAGGACGTAAATTACATCGTCCGCAATGGGGAAGTGGTAATTGTGGATGAATTTACCGGTCGGGTGCTACCCGGACGGCGTTGGAGTGATGGACTACACCAGGCTATTGAAGCCAAGGAACACGTAGAAATTCAGCCAGAAACTCAAACTCTAGCGACAATTACTTATCAAAATATGTTTTTGCTGTATCCAAAATTAGGTGGAATGACAGGAACAGCCAAAACGGAAGAACCAGAGTTTGAAAAAATTTACAAACGGGAAGTCGCGGTAATTCCCACCAATCAAACCAGAAGACGCGAAGACTTGTCGGATATGGTCTTTAAGACAGAACCAGGCAAGTGGGGAGCGATCGCTAAAGAATGTGCCGAAATGCACGAACTAGGCAGACCTGTGTTAGTAGGAACCACTAGCGTAGAAAAATCCGAACTTCTCAGCCGACTACTGAAGCAGTTGGAAATTCCCCACGAATTACTCAACGCCCGACCGGAAAACGTCGAGCGTGAGGCGGAAATTGTCGCCCAAGCCGGACGAAAAGGTGCTGTTACCATTGCTACCAACATGGCTGGTAGAGGTACAGACATCATCCTTGGTGGTAACTCCGAATACATGGCACGTCTGAAGCTGCGGGAATATTTCATGCCCCGAATCGTCATGCCAGAAGACGAAGATAGCTTTGGCGTTCAAAGACCAACCGGATTGCCTACAGGACACGGCGGTGGTCAAGGATTTGTCCCTGGCAAAAAAGTCAAAACTTGGCGGGCTTCGCCAGAAATTTTTCCCACCCAATTGACAAAAGAAACAGAAAAACTGCTGAAAGATGCAGTAGAAATTGCGGTGCGTGAGTATGGCGATCGCAGTTTACCGGAATTGGAAGCAGAAGACAAGGTAGCGATCGCCGCAGAAAAAGCTCCCATTGATGACCCCGTGATTCAGAAATTGCGGGAAGCTTACAACCGCGTCAAGCAGGAATACGAACAATTTACTACCCGCGAACATAACGAGGTAGTGGAAATCGGTGGTTTGCACGTAATTGGTACAGAACGCCATGAATCGCGGCGGATTGACAACCAGTTGCGGGGACGCGCAGGAAGACAAGGCGACCCTGGAACCACGAGATTCTTTCTTAGTTTAGAGGATAACCTGCTGCGGATTTTTGGTGGCGATCGCGTGGCTGGTTTAATGGAAGCCTTCAATGTGGAAGCAGATATGCCCATCGAATCTGGGATGCTTACCCGCAGTTTGGAAGGCGCACAGAAAAAAGTTGAAACCTACTACTACGACATTCGGAAGCAGGTATTTGAGTATGACGAGGTGATGAATAATCAACGTCGTGCTATTTATGCCGAACGCCGTCGGGTGCTAGAAGGGCAAGACTTGAAAGAACAGGTGATTAAGTACGCCGAAAAAACGATGGATGACATCGTTGATTATTACATCAACATAGACTTACCCTCCGAAGAGTGGGAGTTAGAAAAGTTGGTTGAAAAAGTCAAAGAATTCGTTTATCTGCTAGCGGATTTGCAGCCAAGTCAATTAGAGGATATGTCTGTTAGTGAGATTAAAGCTTTCCTCCACGAACAGGTGCGAATTGCTTACGACCTCAAAGAAGCGCAGATTGACCAAGTTCAACCCGGACTTATGCGCCAAGCTGAACGCTTTTTTATCTTGCAACGCATTGATACCCTGTGGCGGGAACACCTGCAACAAATGGATGCCTTGCGCGAATCGGTGGGATTGCGTGGTTATGGGCAAAAAGATCCGTTGATTGAGTATAAGAGCGAGGGGTATGAATTGTTCTTGGATATGATGGTGAATATCCGCCGAGATGTGGTGTACTCATTGTTTATGTTCCAGCCGCAGCCGCAGCAGATGGTGCAGGCTTCGTCTGAGATGGTGTAAGGAAAAATGTCTCACGCAGAGACGCAGAGGCGCAGAGGCGTTTTTGCGTCTTTGTATTTTAAGGCATCTCTCAAAAATATTTTGTTTTCAGGAGTTTGCTGAAATGGGTAAGCTGGTACTACCAAATCTTCAGGGTAAGCAAATGGGGCAAGTAGTAGTTACCCTCACTCTCACAAATCGAATTGATCAAGTTTTGGCGCAGCGAGGCTTTATTTCTCCAGAGGAAGTTCGCTCTTGTATTTTGGATAATGTTTTAGTTGATACGGGTGCAACTTTGCTGTGTTTACCTGCTAGCGTTATTAGTCAACTAGGTTTAGTCCAAGGTGGAGAAGCCCAGGTAGAGACTGCTGCTGGAGTGAAGCAGGGGCGAATTTTCCGAGATGTTGAACTTAGTATTGCAGAGCGTCAAGGAACCTTTGATTGTCTCGAACTCACAGAAGTACCATATCCCCTTTTGGGTGTAATACCAATGGAAGTTTTAGGGTTAGAACCAGACCTGAAAAATCGGAAGTTGCGAGTTTTACCGATGAATTCTGAGCAAACTTACCTTAGTGTATTGTAAGCAACCATCTCAATTCAGAAGGGGCACTATGACACAGAACAATAGAAGCGATTTCACTTACCGTCAGCTAGAAAATAATTTAATACATATTTCTGAATCAATTATTCAGGGTTTAAAATCTAACAAGTGTGAATTAAAAACTTCTACAGACTATGAAGAAAATGATGCATCTATAAGGTTATCTGAAATAGATGTCAGCCTGGAAAAATCTTTTATTGAGCTAGGAGTTTATTTCAGTTGGCCAAATGATATGTATGTAATTCGTGTATGGGATAAAAGCATTACTCCTTCAGAGAAAGACAAAAAAATTTGGAAATCAAAAGAACCATGTCCTGGCCATTTAGTATGGCAAGATGAAGATGAAGATTTATCATCAGAGCAAGGATTTTCAAATTTTGATTCAGATTTGCACAAACTTGTTTACGAGTACGTTAAAAAAATTCAGGATTTTTATTTATCTGCTGGTGGTGTAAGTCCTGAAATAAGAAATCTATTGTAGTAAAATTTTTATGTTAGAGATATAACAGCTTATAATATAGTTAGCAGTCAAGAGGTCTGACCTTTTCAGATCGCGGAAGCTAGGTCTTCCCTTGACTGATTTTTATTGTCTAAGAATAAAGAACAGCCATGTATTTGCTGTATGCAGATGAGTCTGGTACAACGCACGACTCAAACCAACAATATTTTGTACTGGCTGGATTTTGTGTATTTGAGCGTCAAGGATACTGGATTTCTGATCAGCTTGACCAAATTGCTGCTAGATTTGATCCAGCTGATCCGGTATCAGTTGAATTGCACGGTAGTCCAATGCTGAGTGGTAGAGGAAAGTGGAGGAGCTATCCTAAGAAGGATAGAGAGAAAGCTATTGAAGATATTTTGCAGGTTTTCCTACAGTCACACCCAAGTAACCGACTATTCGCAAGTGTGATTAAGAAGACTGTAGTATCACCAAAAGACCCTGTTGAAGTTGCGTTTGAACAACTGGCTAGTAGGTTTGATCGGTATTTGATCAGGCAGCACAAAAATGATAATACACAGAGAGGCATTATAATTTTTGACAAATCCACTTATGAGACAACAATTCAATCTTTAGCAACTGACTTTAGAACTATTGGATACAGTTGGGGTGTTATCAGAAACTTTTCGGAAGTGCCTTTATTTTTAGACTCAAAAGCTTCGAGACTAATTCAACTTGCTGATATACTCGCTTACACAATTTTTAGACATTTTGAAAAGGGAGATACCAGGTTTTTCTCTATCATTGAGTCTAGATTTGATTCGGAAGGCGGTATAGTTCATGGATTACATATACAGCAATGAAACTATATTTATCTAACCCCACACTACAATGCAACTTTCTGAAGTTGAAGAGATGCGATCGCTTATACTTAGCGTAGTTTTGGGGTTGTTTGTGGTGCGATCGCTCAATAGCCTAGATTCAAAGGCTTCTAAAATATTACTGCTTCATATTGTCGTATATTTTATGCTAAAAGTGAAACGTTGGTTTTTTGGGTATGAGTCAATTTGTGAGTTCAATTAACCTTCAATTATCTCCAGATTCCCTAAATCAAGGCGAACAGGCTATTCGTCTAGAAATTGCTCTACAGCTATACGATCAGAATATTTTTACCTTTGGTCAAGCACGCCGCTTGGCTAATCTATCTGTATGGGAATTTCAGCAACTTTTAGCGCAACAAAAAATTCCACGTCATTATACTGAAATGGATTTAGCAGATGATATTGAGTCAATTAAAACAGGTTCTTGGTAGTTGTGACAGTTATTTGCAACGCTACGCCTTTGATTAACTTCGCTGCTATCAATCGTCTTGATATTTTACAGGCAGTGTTTGGGACAATTATTATACCCCAAGCTGTCTATAATGAAACTACAGGTTCAGGCTTCCTAAGTTCACAATTTATATTGCAAGCAATTGCTTCTGGATGGCTACAAGTTCGTCCTGTCTCAAACATAGTACTCAGCATCCCCCCAGAGCTAGATCATGGGGAGCGAGAAGCCATTGCCTTAGCTCTCGAAACTGGTGAGCTAAACATTTTGTTAGATGAACGGGAGGCTCGCCAAGTAGCTAAAAATTTGGGATTACAGGTAATTGGTACTCTTGGCATTCTCTTGTTAGCAAAAAATAGAAAAATTATTCCTCAAGTACAACCACTACTTGATGCCATGATTGATATTGCCCAATATTGGGTCAATGTCAAGCTGTATAAACAAGTCTTAGAGCAGACAGGAGAATTAGTTGAGTAATCTCTTTGAGAGGGCAGGGCGAAAGTTTTCTTAGGGTTTTTGCATATTGGTGCATTGGTCAAAAATACTGTATTTTCAGGAGTTTGCTGAAATGGGTAAGCAAATGGGGCAAGTAATAGTTACCCTAACAGTTACGAATCGAATTGATCAAGTTTTGGCTCAACGAGGCTTTATTTCTTCGGAGGCAGTTCGCTCTTATACTCTGGATAATGTTTTCGTTGATGCGATCGCAACTTTATTCAGCAACGCCCAAAAACTCTATATCTCAAACTTATCTCTGCGTCAGGCTAATTTATACTTACATTCAGCTATGAAGGACTTGAGACTAACTCAACAGGTTTAGACTGCTATGCCGAAGTACCAGTTTCAAAAGTTTTCTTAAGGTTTTTGCATATTTGTGCATTTCTCAAAAATAGTGTATTTCTAGGAGCTTGCCGAGACATAACGCCAATGGAAGTTTTAGGATTAGAACCAGAAATCGCTGCGAGAGTATTTATCGTAAATAAAAGGGTTTAAGACCCCAACCATTACACATAGCGCGGAGTCGGAGCCACTCCGCCTCTGGTCAGTTTCAGTCGGGGTTTAAATCCCCGTCTGAAAATGTCTTTAATTACGAATTACGAATTATTTATTGGACACGAAAACCTACTTTCTAAAACCATACCCAATCAACTTAAGCCAACAAATGGCGATCGCTTAGTATTACAGAATTATTTTTTACTAAAAGTAACACAATGAAGATAAATCACTATGGTATAATAATCTTGAAATTTTATAGGAATTAAGTAGGGAGTTTTAACTATGACACTTGCCCCTACGTCGGATCAAAATCGCCGACTTCTCAAGTCAGCCACAAATGATAGCGAAGGAAGTTCATATTTTAGTGCTTTTGCAAAAATCTTTTACCTAATAGGTAAAACTCTTTGGTTGCTAGTATTATTAGGACTTTTATTCGTAGCTACTTTAGTTTGGATATGGCTTGCTAGCTTCCGGACTGGATGGAGGTTTGGTGCTTGGCTAGAGGAACCGCAATCAAAGGATCAAAATAAACTGTCGCTGAATTTAATATACAGTTTTATTGTGGGATTGTTTTCGCCACTAGCGTTATTTGCCAATTGGTCACAAAAAGTAATTACTGAGAAACTCCAAATCCAATTCCCACCTGAGATTAATTTGCGGGAAATCGTTGAAAAACAATTGGGCATCAAGTTACCCGATAATTTCCCTTTTCTGCCAGCATCTAAGGTTGAGTCTCAGGAGGCTCTATTGCCTTTCAGAGATTCAGAATAAAAAGTACACTCAAAACTGCTAGCAAAATTTTTATGCTAGCAGTAAATTTTCCTTTTATTACTTCTGCCTAAACAGCAGAAGTATCATTAGTTGTAGGTATTTCCGTTAAGGATTCCTCTGACTTGTTCGCCAGTCTTTGAGCGATATTGGCTGCTAGCCCCAGAATGAATGCTAAAGCAGATGGAACAACAATCCACCAAAAGATAAAAAAACGCATAGCTTTTTCTCCATGCAAGATGTTGCTGATTATGCATTAAGCTTGTTAAAAAACCAATTAAATGTTGCAAAAGCTTACAGGACTTACGCAAAGGTAACGTATTTCCGTCATTGCGAACGTTCGCGAAGTAATCCCAGTCTTAACGAGATTGCTTCTCTGCGAGACGCTAGGCGAACACTACACTGCGTTTCGTACCCTACGGGTTCTCCAAAGGAGTACGCAATGACTAATCATCACTGCGTAAGTCCTGGCTTATTTTGATTTCAAATTCCATAAAATTGAATTTATATCAATAATTATTACAAATCTCTAGGAATCAAAAGAAAAAGTTCTGATTTTATGGCCTCATGGAAGAGGATGAAACCATGTTAAAGACTGGTCAAGCTTGAGGAAGTTGAACTTATGAGTACACGATTCCTTGCCCAGGCAAAGACATCCCAACAAGCGAGTTCTGCTGTCAAGACCAGTCTGCTCAAAAATTCCGCAGCTAAACAAGTACAGGTTGAAGACAATCATCAGCAATCAGATGAAGCGAAGCAATCTAGCTTTCAGCACGACTTTAGCCAAGTATCTGTGCAATCATCATATGTTCCGTTAATTCAACCCAAGTTGATTATAGGAAAGCCGAGCGATCGCTACGAGCAGGAAGCCGACAAGGTTGCCGATCAAGTGATGTCCATGCCAGAGCCAAAAACCTTTTCCGGAACAGCACTCTCGATTCAGCGATTTAATCCCAAATCCACACAGAAACTACAGCGACAAACAGAAGTCACAGAAGAAGCTCAAGACGAAGAAGTTGTTCAAACTAAATCGCTATCAATTCAACAGTTAAACCCACAACAAGACGAAACACTGCAACGGCAAGCCGAAGACACCGCACAAGAAGATGATGAAGATGAGGAAATTGTGCAAGGTAAATCTTTATCATCGCTATCGATTCATCAGTTAAACCCCCAACAAGACGAGACACTGCAACGGCAAGCCGAAGACACAGCGCAAGATGATGAAGATGAAGAAGAAGTTGTTCAAACCAAACGTTCTTCTATAACCCCTAATGTTAACCCTGATTTGGTAACTCGTCTTAAGGCAAGCCGAGGCGGAGGACAGCCTATTGGTGAACAAACCCGCACCTTCATGGAATCTCGCTTTAACTATGACTTCAGTCAAGTGCGAGTACATACAGATGCAGAAGCGAATCAACTTGCCCATGAACTAAATGCTCAAGCATTTACCTGGAAACAGGACATTTACTTTGGTGCAGGGTATTACCAACCGCATAAATCAACCGGGAAGCGTCTGCTGGCCCACGAACTGACTCACACCATTCAGCAACAGGCCACCCCTACTTTACGCTCTCATCATCCAGACGCACCCCCTCTAAGAGTCAGTCAACCCACTGATTCGCTAGAACACGAACCTGAATCAGTGGCTCATCAAGTGGCACAGGATTCTCCGGTTACATCCGTTACGGTTTCGGAGGAAGTACCCACTGCACAAAAACTAATTTCTCTGCGTCGAAGTGGAAGCCAGACTACCAATCTCGTCTTTTCCTTAAACGCTTCTGTAAAGGCAAACGTAGGAGCTACTTTAAAGCCTTCCTCGAAGCCGTCGAGTTCTAACAGAGCGAATCAGGACGACATGAAGCCTGAAGAAGCAAAGCAAGACTCTGAAACAGAAGATGCCACGCCCACAGAAGAGGCAGAAGCTGCGAAGTCTGATGAAACAGTAGCGGACACTGCACCGCCTGAAGCCGCTCAACAGACTCCCACCTCACCAGATGAAGATCCAGCATTTCAAGAAACTTTAAAGCAGATTGATCGAACCAAACGAACCCAGCGCCAGCATGTTCCTCCAGATAGGAAGCTTGGAGAAGTAAAACAAGCGGCAGTTCTGCCTGAGAATGAGCAGGAAGATAAAAATGATCGCAAACAACATGTGGAGGCGATGGCTATAACCGCCGCAACGGTTGATAAAGAAAAACAACCCTTTAAGCCGGAAACTTTTAAGCAGCTCCTCCAACAAAACCTGAATGCGCTTGAGAACCAACTTCCTAAAGATGAGGCAAGTGCCAGACGATTTAAGGATGATAAACCGTTAGAGAAAGTCAAAGAGGAAATTGGGCAACAGGTTGCGACCGAAAACGAAAAAGTAGCCGCTCCCATTACCAGTCAGGTCAAACAAGACCCCCCCGCAAGTGGGCTGCCGACTCAGGCAGAGAAAGCATTGTCAGAAGAGTCAGTTGGTTCCAAGCCACGGCCCATTGATCCTCACGCGGCGGCTCCGAAACCAAAGCAGGACTCGGAAATTTCCATGGATGAGGAAAGTAAAAAGCTTGATGCAAAGCTGTCTGAAAACAACATGACAGAAGAGCAATTGAGAAATTCCGGGAATGAGCAGAAGTTTCAGGAAACATTAAAGACAAAACAGCAAGCTCAGGAGGAAGCTAAAGCTGCCCCACAACGCTATCGGCAGGAAGAAGAAAAAATCTTGGCTGGAGCGGAGAAAAAGGCTCAAGGGGCTGGGAAAAATCAGTTTGATGCCATGGTGAGCGATCGCCAGGGAGCCTTTGACACGGTATATTCCAAGCAGGTTACTACGGAAAAAGCAGACGAAGATAAGCAAAAGGAAGTTTTTAAGGGACTTGAGAAGATATATAACGAGACCAAGGATAATGTCAGCAAAATCCTGACTTGGTTATCTGGGGAAGTTGATCGCATTTTTACCGAAGAATCGGATAAAGCCAAGAAAGTATTTGAAGACACCGTTGAAGAAAAACTCGATGACATTCATGGTTTAGGAATTGTCGAGTTTTTTGCGGGAGAAGATACCGAAGCCATTGAGCAGGTTTTCAAAGAGGAAAAGGAAAAATTCTTGTCAGCGATGGATAAAACGCTAGACAAGATTGCAAATTTGATCGCCGAATGGTTGAATAACGCTATCGGATGGATCGAGCATGGTAGATCGGAGTCAGAAAAGTTATTTAATGGGCTGGATAAAGATCAACAAGAAAAATCGAGTGATGCGCTGGAGTTATTTACGGCTCAATATCATGATTTAGAAGAGAGCGTCAATGACAAGCAGAATGAACTTGCCCAAACTCTAGCAGAATCCTATAAGTCTAATGTCGATTCGTTGAGGGAAACCTTCAATAAGATTAACGAGGAAGTGAAAAAATCCTGGATCGACAAAGCGGTAGAGTTTATTGAAGAGGTTGCCAATGCCATTGCTAAATTAGCCGATCTATTGCAGTCAATCCTGCAACGTGTTGCGTCCATAATTGGAGATATCCTGGCTCATCCCATTCTTTTCCTGGAAAATCTCGCGGCTGGTGTTAAAGCTGGATTCGATCAGTTTATTGCAGGGATTCAAGGGTATGTGGTCGGGGGATTCTTTGACTGGCTGCGGGGTTCCATAGGTGGAGCTGGTATAACAATTCCTGACAAGTTGGATGCCGCAGGTATTTTTTCTCTCGTCATGCAAGTGCTGGGGCTTAACTACGATACTTTTCGGATGCTTGCTGTCAAAATCCTGGGCAAAGAAGAGATTGAACTGATAGAGAAAGGGACCGGGGCGGCTGAGAAAGGTCTGGAAATTTTTCAACTGATCCAGGGAAAAGGCTTAATTGCCCTGTGGGATGACCTCAAGGAAATGATTGTCAGCAGTTTTGATAGCATTATCAATCAAGTTAAGGAAACTGTCTTATTTAAAACCATTAAGAAAGCGTTAGCTTTTATTGGCTCGTTGTTTACTCCAGCAGGGGCTTTCATTAAAGCTGTCCAGCTCGTCTACAAAGGCTTGCGCTTCCTGATAGATAACATTGATCGCATTAGAGAAGTGGTCAATGCCTTCCTGGACTCTCTCGAACTTGCCGCCAAAGGAAATCCAGGCGCAATTGCCAGCAAAATCGTCAAAGCACTGCAAAACTTCATCGTTCTAGCCATTGATTTCCTGGCCAAACTTCTCAATCTGGGTGATTTAGCACAAAAAGTCCGAAAAATCCTTCAGGCCATTCGCAAGCCCATTATTCGAGCGATCGAGTGGTTGTTAAAGAAAGTCAAACCCATTGTCAAGCGTGTTTTCAAGAAAGTGAAAGCACTCGTCAAGAAAGGGAAAGGGCTGGTTAAGAAAGCTAAGAAAAAAGTGAAAGCTCTGGTCAAGAAAGGGAAGAAAAAAGCAAAATCACTGGTTGCTAAGGGCCAAGCAGTAGCGGCAAAAATTAAAAATAAACTATTACAATGGTTAAAAATTAAAAATAATTTTAAATCAAAGGATGGAGGCAAACACAAATTATTCCTCCAGAGTCAGAATCGTAGGGTAGTGGCTTACGTAGCTAGTGAAGTAGCTCCTGTGCAGAAATTCTTGGAAGGTAGACATAACCTAGAAAAAGATGCTACTCAAAAGGGACTTATTTCAGATGCTCTCACATACTATCAAAGCACTGTAAACAACCAGATTGAAGAAGTAAAACGCACCGAAGATATTTATATGAAAGAGAGTGAGAAGAAAGCTAAACGATCTGCCAGACATGAGTATTCTAAAGCCGGAGAATTGCTCAGGAGCCATATGAAGGTATTTGCAGAGAAGCTATCACTAGTTGCATTTAGTAATGAAACTGATTTAGCGATCAGGACAGATATAAAATATGCACAAAAAGGGAAACGTGCAGGAAATGTTACTGCGTATCCTTTAACATATCTTCCTGGAGAATATACTGGCAGTAGTCCTACAGTTAATCCTCCGGGTATGGATTATGCCAGCAAATCAATTACAAAATGGGTGCGCGGTCATTTGTTAAGTGAACATTTTCATGGCCCTGGAGATCAGGTTTGGAATCTTACTCCGATAAGTGAATCATCAAATTCAAAAATGCAAAACATTGAAGATAAAGTAAAACCTTTGATCAAACAGCAGGGAACCATACTTTATTACAATACGAAAGTGTCATATGATGACAACAAACCAGACCCGCTTGACAAGATTCCAACCAGCATAAAAATTTCTTGGGGAAAACTTGAGGCCATTCGGGATAACTCAGGTAAGATATCTAAGTACAAAGCAACTGAGAAACACCCAGAACCAGCAATTACTCAAACCTATCCTGACTTAAGCGGAGCGCCTAACCTTAATGCATTGGGGCGAGTAGATATTGAGAAGTTTTCAGATGGTGAAATTAATAAAAATCTAGCATTCGATATTGTTTCATGTAGAGATAAATTTCAAGAAACAGATGGTAGCTTTAAGAACTTCTCTGATCTTATTGCCAATCTTACGAAATATTATCAAGACAAATTAACCCTAAAAATAGGGCAGACAAATAAGAAGTCACTGACAAGTTTAACCGACAATAAGAAACTGACACTTAATAAGGTTATTAATGTAGAACAAAAGATTAAGATTGAATATGGATTATAGACATTTTTTTATATCACTACTGGAACGGTTGCAAAGCAATAGCTATATTGATGTGCAACACCAGTGGATTGGAGAAAGCACCGATAGCTTTCTACTTGATGTCACTTTGGCAAGTCTTAATTTCAAAATACCTGAGAAGCTTCTCGAATTTTATCGCAATGTTGATGGTTTGAAGATTATTTGGACTTGTGACTTAGAGCAACATGGTACTTTGGATAAATATAACAAGGATGATTCAAATTTTTCTGGAAGACTCGAAATATTGCCTTTTCAAGATATGGTCAAGTTTGATCCTAAAATGAAATCAAGGGTTTGGACACAGTTTTTGGATGAAGAGGAAAGAGAAGAACTTAATAAATTTCGGTATTTTGATTACAACGATGATAATATTCGCGTAGGCTTTATTTTCGATAATGAATCTTCTGAAGAAGATATGGTATTTATCGAACAAGAGTCAGAAGGTTTTTGTCCAGTCAACCTTTCATTTGATGATTATATTCGTGTCATGCTTTCTACAAAGGGATTTCAAGGCTGGCAACATACTCTTTTTTACAAAGAATCCAGCACGAATTTCGTTGAAAAGATGAAATTTTATTTAAAACAATTATTCCCTGATGATGCAATTGAAGGATTCTAATTTAAATATTGAGGGCTGTGAGAATTTACGTAAATTGTCCTTGCTGACAATGAGAGTAAGCCTCATACATTAGGGAAAGGTGCATCACTTGGACGATCAAATATGACCAACCCACGAACAAGTCACCAAAATAGCACTACCAATTTATGTGGACAGGACTGTTACCGTTGGTTAGAACAAACAGACCTGGATCTATATGATCGCTCCCAATCCCCCCTAACTGTTAGCATAGTTAACCTAAAACTTATTCCATCAAACAACGACATTATTGAATGCCGCCTCAGTTTGAATGTCAGTTGCGAACTCTATCATCGCATCGACACTGAAATTCTCTTCAATCTCAAACCCCAAATCCGCAGCCCATTCTCCAACGGAGATTTACTTCCCCAAAGTGACATCCAACTCGAAGTCACCCTCCATCCTAATCTACTTCCCCTCTGTTGAACACGATGGGCTGACATCAGGCTTACTAGATACTGCTACTCATCCTTTGAGGGAGTCGAGTTTTAAGCATGACTTCAGCAAGATACCTGTTCGGACGACAACAGCACCATTAATTCAAGCTAAACCGATGGTAGGTGAGCCAGGTGATATACATCAGCAAGAAGCCGATCAAGTGGCGAGTCAGGTGGTAAAATCAACAGCAGACGAAGACAAACCAAAGCCGCCGCAAGTCAGGGGTAGGCTAATAACTACAACAGCAGAAGAAGAAAAGAAGAAGCTGATTGCAAAACAAAAAGTTCCGCAAAAGCAAGAAGAAGGGAAAGTGCAAAAGCAAGCCCAACCGGGACAAATGCCAATCATTGCGCCAGCAGTAGAAAATCGCCTCAAGACTAGTCAAGGCGGTGGTCAACCTCTACCGGAGCCAACCCGTGAATTAATGGAGTCTCGCTTCCATCATAATTTCAGTAAAGTGCGGGTGCATAATGATCCTGAAGCTGCTCAATCCCTAAATGCACGAGCTTTTACCCATAGAAACAATATCGTTTTTAATGCAGCACAGTATCAACCCGAAGTACATGAGGGTCAACGTCTTCTCGCTCACGAGTTAACTCACGTTGTACAACAAGGAGCAGCACCTGTTAAACCAACCTATGAAAGCCAGTAGACTCAAAAATTTAGCGATCGCCTGATGAACTAATTCTTTCATAAATCACTTGGGCTAGTTGTTGACCCATGTTTAAAGTATTGTCTGTAGAAGTTATATTGAGATCAATATTCAGTTTGGGAATCGTGCTTCCTGATTGCATATTTGCAGGCAATCCGTTAATTGTAAGTAAATGTAAGAGTTGCGTTTCAATTACTGCTTGAAGTTGACGACGTTCTCTTGAAGAAAGATTAATGTTGTCCAAAATTAAATAATCAATTTCTAGTTTGATGTTCATCGTGTAGTCTCTGTGAGATTATGCCAGCGAAATTCAGATTCATTAATCGGGCGATCGAGTTTGCGAAACTCTATACGAGCAGCAGCTAATACTATTGCCATTGTTATAGGCGTATCAGCTTTAGCTGCCAGAAAAGCTGCATTCAAAGCAACATTATGAATACTGCCTCCAGCTAAATTCAATTTGGCTAGACGATTGAAATCCAAATCTTGAATTGGTGTCGCTTGAGGAAAAGCTTTTTGCCAAATCAAACAGCGTTCTTTCGCTCCAGGAAAAGGAAAATTGACAATGAAGCGTAGCCGCCGCATAAAAGCCGGATCTAAAGCATTTTTAAGATTGGTGGCAAGAATCGCTAAACCCCGATAAGATTCTATTCTTTGTAGGAGATAATTAATTTCAATATTTGCATAGCGATCATGTGAATCTTTGACTTCACTGCGTTTACCAAATAAAGCATCTGCTTCATCAAAAAATAAGATTGCCCCTCCATCTTCTGCCGCATCAAATAACCTGCGGAGATTTTTTTCTGTCTCACCAATGTATTTATTAACAACAGTTGATAAATCAATCCGATACAAATTCAAATGCAAATCGTTAGCAATCACTTCTGCTGCCATCGTTTTACCAGTACCGCTTTCGCCTGCAAATAAAGTACTAATACCTAATCCCCGATTCATTCGTTGTTGAAAACCCCAGTCTTGATAAACTGTGCTGCGATGCTGAATCTGATCCACAATTTGATGCAACAAATTCAGTTCTTCATCAGGTAGAACTAGCATTTCCCAAGTTGCTTTGGCATCAAGTCGGTGTGCCAAAATATCAAATCGAGGTCGAGTGTAAGCAAGACATTTGCGCCACAACTGCTCGGATAAGGAATCAGCAACAGGTTGATTTTCCACTAAGGTAGATTTTGCAATCTCTGCAATAACGATGGAATTCAGATTGAATTGACTAGACAAGTAACCAGGGCGATCGCCTGCTACACTTCCTAAAGCCGCAGCCCATAGCTGTTGCTGCTCATCTGGAGTGGGTTTGTTGACATCAATTGTGCAATCAATCTGAGCTATTCCTGGCTGGGTATCTCGACCACTAACGAAAATCAGCCCGCCACTACGAGCTAAAAACCGATGTAGTGGCAGTGCATAACCCTCCAAAACAGACGCATTATTTTCATGAGCGTCCAAATATAAAGCTATTGGTAAAAGTAAACTTTCTCGATACCATAGCCGTGCTAGTGTTTCTAGTTCCTGGGGTTGGGATGGCAATAACTCTATCGGCAATCGATAAAGAGTTAAGCCCAAAATTGCAGCAACTTGTTGGGCGACAAGTTGCTTACTCAGAGAATCTGAACCAACTAACTGAATTACCAAATGTTCCCAGTCAGATTGTTCCAATGAATGCACAATTGTCTCTACAGCACTCTGTTGCGATGGAGGTAATTCAAATTCCTGTTGAGGAACGTCCAGAGGAATCAGAAAGCTAGTCAGATGATGGTCTAGGTAGTTCAGCCCTTTAATATAGTTGACAATGCGTTCATCTGCTCGTAAAGGACTGGTGGTCAGAGGTTGCACACCGGATTGGTTAATTTCCAAAAGTCGCCAATAGCGCAGAGGGCGTTGAGGTGATAAAGCATCCCAAATGGGTTGTTCAAAACAGGCTAATGCTAAGGCAAAGGTGGGATAGCGCCAGTGAGAATTATCTTGTGCCTGGGCGCACAGCGTAGCCATTTGTGTATCCAGTTCCAGAGCAGAACACAGCAGCAAGATATTCTGCTCAAATGGTGATAGGTTAAATTGTTGGCTGAGAATTTCTAATGCTGGCGGAGGTTGAAGTTTGGCAGCTTCAGCAATGTTCTCCTCTGCCTGCTTTAACTCTTGCGTTGTTGGTTTATCAGATAGTTCAGCTAATTGTATCAACCGTAAACGCAGCCAGTGCAATAAGGCAGCTAAGTAGCGATCGTTTCCTATTTGCCATTGCTCTAAGTTACTCATGGCACAGATACCTTCTGGTTTGGATCGAATTCCAATTTAGGTGGTGTACCTCGCACCAATAAACTGTCAATTCCATCCACCCGTAAGCGAATCAAATACTCTCCTGGAGCAAGGGTTGTGGGCAGGGTAAACTCTAGGGTATTTGTAGGAATGGTGTGGTTACTAATGAGTTGGTAATTATCAATCAGCAACATCACACGTTGCTCAGGTAACACCCTCGGACGGCAAGTTAGCGTCAATCTGCGGGTAACTGAATTGTAGTTAAATGGCAAAATCAGACGAGGTGCGATCGCTAATGGTAGCTCATTTGTAGTCACAGTTTCAGTAATTGTAGTTCCGTCTGGTTGAGGGCGATCGCGATTCACTTCTACAGAGATTTTGTAAACTCCCACCAGCCACTGGTTCGGATCTTGTAATGGTTCACCTGCAAGTGTCTCTGGGTCGGGGTTATCAGGTAGACGTAGAATAATTTGGGTAGCAGATGAGCCTGTTAATGGCGTTAATTGCAAAGGTTCTTGTCTGCGGGGATGTTGAAAGCGGACTCTAGTTGTCTTATCCAAGTGATGACCAATAAGCGTAATGATCTCTCCAGAGTTAAGTGAACCGTCTCCGCAACGAGCAGCACCTTGAGGATTTGGTATTTGAATTTTTGTCAGTGTCGGGAAGGGTGGTGATAAATTTGGCTCTATTAATAAATTTCGATCCAACACTGGTAAAGGAGTCAAAACAGGACGAGTGCTTTCAATCAGTACTACAGAAACCTCATAGGCTGCTGATACTCGGTAGGGAGTGGTAAAGGTTGTCCACAGTTTAGATAAATCTTCCAAACCAAGAGGCAGAGGTGTAATTCGTACCCGTTCTACTTGTTCATGTAAATCGCTGTTGACAGATTCTCCTCGAATGTCGGCTGTGATGATTGCCGTTCTAATTTCCTCCCGACTCAGCACTGCATGATCATGCAACACACTCATAGCTATCCCTAGCCATTGATGGCTGAGAATTTCATCATCTCCAGCCCCGCTAGTACTAATTAGGTAATGTAGATTGAGTGCTAACGGCTGCTGACTAGTTTCTCCCGGTTTGATTTGATTGGGAAGATCGCGATTGCGCCAAGCCGCATTTACAATAGTGTGATACAAAAACAAGTTGATTTGATCAGTAGTAGCATTCCCGCCAGGAAAGGCTCGATCTGGAGGTTTTGCAGTCACATTTTGGTTGGGTAAATCGGGTATACCCTGAATCAATAACTGTCGTAAAGTCTTTGTAACTGCTGCAATTGCCAATGCATTACTCATATTTCTCCTCCGTTACGCTGGCTGAGATAATCCCTCAGCGATAAGGTAGGTTTTTTCGTAATAGATTTTGGAGGTGGTTTCGGTGTGGAATTTTGGATTCCTCGCACTTCAATGCGACCAATCCGAATCTCAATTGTGGGTTGGGGGCTTGGTTGTATCGAAGGTGATAAATTAGCTATTGATAAGGGCAAAGAAGCTGATTTTAATGTTGTTTTATTTTCTTGATATATTAATGGTGGAGGAAGTTTAAAATCAGTCTGATTTAATTGATTCAGATGTGATATTTCTGTTTTTACAAGTGGTGGATAATCATCTTTATCCTGGAAATTATTAAATGATGTATGAGGAGAAAGTTGAGAATTGACTTCCGAAATAGGAGACGATAAATTAGTTATTTTAGAGGATGAAAAAGGTGGATATGTAGAAACAGGCTGTGGATTAAATATAGTTTTATTTAGAATAGTTTTATTTAGAGATTCAGCATGAGTCTCTGTAATTTGTTGTCGAAAATTAGTCAGTTTTTCAGTCTGCCCCGCAATTGAATTTTGAGAATCAGGCGGTGGTTTTTGAGAAGGTTCAGGGACTAATAAAGCAGAATTTGGCTCTGGAAGTGAAAATTGAGGAGTCACTGGCTCGAACGATGTTACAGAAGAAGCAGTCGGACTGGAATTTAGCAAATTGGGAATCTGAGGGTTTTGAAAATAAATTGATGTTGCGATCGCCCTTTGGGTGGCTCCCAAGGGGAGCATCGCCTCTGTTGAAGTTTGGTTTATAGCTATATCTTTTGTTGGTGTAGAAATTCCCACATCCGACTCTGTGCCAGAAGGTGCATTGACAGGATAATCATTTGCCATCATGCTTTCAACGGCAGGTGCAAAGCGAGAAATCAGCCGGGGTTGAACGACAGGTATTAACCCCAAAGTCCGTTGAGCTAATCTGGTAAGGAAGTCTGCCATCAGCCAATCAGTTCCAAGTAAAGGTTACGTCGCATTGCGCTCATGGATAAGATGTCTGCTTCACGCCAACTGTAATGACGAGCCAGCTGATGAACTTCTAACAGTAGGCGTTTTGCTTGATTGTTGAGTTCTGCCCAGAAAAAGCTGACGATATCGAAAAGTATTTGCCACTCATAATTACAAGCAGGACAACACAAATCCAACAGCATTTCGGCTTGGGGATCGACTTGGGCCATTTGCGTTGCGATTTGAGTGGTGATTTGGGGTGGTAATTCTTGAGAGGAAATGACACAACCATTGTGATGCACTTGCAACAAACAACGCTGTAATAGGATAGCTTTCCCCGCTTCGGGATTGTGGCAGTTAGCGATCGCTGCTAAGTCCCAGCTATTGGGTAGCCGAAACTTGATATCAAATCCTTCAGCGACAAATGCATATTCCTGATTAAGCAACTGTCCAGAATCAGCTAACCGGACATCTGTGACATTTAAAGTGAATTCCAGCTGTTCCGCGCACTCAGGACAGTGAACAAAACAGTTGAATATCGTCCCAAATGTCATCTCCCGGAGAGTCAGTAATGCAGCATCACGCTGACCAACACTTAGAGAAGCAAGTTGTGTGGCAGATTGCTCTGGACAGGCAAATGCCAGTAAAGTCAAGGCTTGATCCACAGGATGTTGTCGCTGACCGATTTCCCAAATGCGGAGAATCTGATCGGCCGATAGAGGATGCATCTGATTACTAGTCATTAGTCAGTTGTCAGTTGTCATTGGTTATATTCTCCGCGTCCCTTGGAAAACTCTTAGGCTGGTGGTTCTAGAAAGGTTGGTTCTGTTGGTTCAGTAACTTCAAAGTCTCTTTCCCATCCTTCGTTTTGCAGTTGAATGCTTTGGATGGCAATAGCATTGGCATTAGCATCGAGTTCTGGTAATGCTGTAAATTCCGATACCCAGCAGCGATAGATTTTGTATGCGATCGCCACCTGTCCAGATTCATTCATCAACTCAACGATAATGTCTTTGCGAAAGTCTTTGAGCGAAACTTCAGCTCCCAATCCAGAACCATAGTTCCAAACTTTGTTAGCCCACTGTTCAAATTCCTTGTCATGGGTGATACCCCGTTCTAGCATGATCGGTTCATACTTGGTTTGTCCTGGAGAGTGGCGCTGGCTGCTGGGGTCGCCTCCTTCACGGTGATTGATCACTTCGGTAGAACGCTTCAGTGATCCCATTTTGCTGACACCTGCCACATATTTGCCATCCCATTTGACTCGAAACTTAAAGTTTTTGTATGGGTCAAATCGTTGGGCATTGACGCTAAATTGAGCCATATTTTCACTCCTTAAATTGCAATTTTGGTAACTGAGAGATACAAATTTTTACACATGTGAGGGAAAAAGAATTGCCGCTCAAGTAACTATTTGTCCAGCTATCTGCTGAAACTTGAGAATGACAAACTCGGCTGGTTTGAGAGGTGCAAATCCGATCCAAATGTTGACAATGCCTAAATTTATGTCATTTTGGGTTGTGGTTTCGCGATCGCATTTGACAAAATAAGCTTCTCTGGGTGTTTTGCCTTGAAATGCACCTCTGCGGAAGAGATCGTTCATAAATGCACCAAGATTAAGTCGAATCTGTGCCCACAGAGGTTCATCATTTGGCTCAAATACAACCCACTGTGTTCCTCGATAAAGGCTCTCCTCCAAGAACAGCGCTAACCGCCGAACGGGTACGTACTTCCACTCAGATGCAAGTTGATCTGCTCCTGCTAACGTCCGAGATCCCCAAACTACATTGCCGTACACAGGAAACTGACGAATGCAATTTAAACCCAGAGGATTCAATCGACCATTTTCATCATCAGTCATCTTATAAGATAATTCCCGAACACCAAGAATCGATGCTTCGGTTCCAGCAGGCGCTTTCCAAACTCCTCGTTGGGCATCTGTGCGAGCAAAAATGCCAGCAACTACACCACAAGGAACAAACTCTTCTGTTCGGTTTTCTTTGAGTGGATCTGCCATTTTCAAACGTGGGAAAAACACTGCTGCATTCGTCCCCACCTCAACTCCTCCAATCTCCCGCCGCAAGGTATCAATTCCCGTCTGGGCATTGGCTATACTTGTCCAATTTGAGGGCGGATCTACAATTAGCATCGCCCGCCTTTTCTTACAGTACTGAGCAGCCAGCTTAAGAGTTGTGTCAGTCCCAACATCTAGAATCCGAGTCAGGGGCGGAATACAGAGCAGATTAAATAAATCAGTTTTTTCTAGAGCATAAAGCCCTTTTCGATCTGTTTCTAAGCCTTGCCCCGTCGATATTTGAGTATCGGTAATGTCGCTGCCATCGTTACCTTCTTCGTTAGCATTAACTACAAGTTCAGCAGGACGTTCTGTAAGTGTGGTATTGCCTATAACATTGACTAAAACAGATTCTTGCTCAATTACCGTTTTGTAAAAACGACGGGAATCTGGTTCGCTAGAAAGGTTGCGAAGTATCTCAGTTGCTGCAACTTTATCTGAACCACGCTGCTCAAGTTGTTGAACAGTTAAGTTGAAGAGTTTGGCATCATTGGGATTGCTTGTCTGGTGATCGATCGCAGCCCGCAAGTTTTTGCCCCACTCTCCTGGACTTGCTGCTTGCAAAGTTAATTCGCCGAGAGTGATGGAGGAAAATTTTCCTCCATTGTCAACCCTCAGAATAATGGCGTCCTGTCCACCATTCTGAAAATACTGCTGTACGGCATAGCTCATGGTACTCTTTTCCCATAAGCCTCCAAACTGCCGCTCAAATTCTCCGAAACTTTGGATGCGAATCGGCTCATCGATACGTCCTTTGCGGGCACGACCAATGAAGGCTGTGATTGAAGTTGCTACTCCTACGATGGTACGAACACCACTGGGAATTTCTTCAATATAAACACCAGGGTATGTGGGATTAACGGGCATAAAAATTCCTCCTGATGGGATGGCTGAAAATAAGATCAAGGCGTTGGTGAAGGTGCTGGAGTAGGTGTTGCATCACGTCCAACCAACACTTCAATCACAGCTGTTTCAGATTCTTTTCCTTCAGAACCTGCAAGTTTATTGGAAAATGTAATTTTTTGAACTTTACCTAGTAGAGCCGCGATTGATTCTACACCTAAAGAAACTTGAGGATTATCCAAATTTATGGCTGATTTACCATCAGGTTGATAGGTCAGTTTTTTATCATCTGCTGCATTTGCAGAAGTATATATGCTTGATTTAATCAACAAAAAACTGACTGCTTTTTCACCTGGTTGAACGTCAACAATTAAATCAGAACCGGCTTTGACACTGACTTCAATCTTGTCATAAGCTTCGACCTCGATTTTGACATTAGGAACAGGAATTTGTGGGACTCCTTCTACTTGGATGCTTAAACCGACATTGATAATAGACATTTATCTTTCTCCTTTTTTAAGAGTTGTTTTTCTGTAATTACTTAGTAAAAATTGAGGCACTTTATCTAAATTAAATGTCTTTAAATTCAGCGCCAAAAGCGACGAAGTAATCGTTTCAATCTTTGGTAAAATGATAATTCGGTACGCCTGGATGTATTGAGCGATCGCCTAACTGGCTCTTCAAGAGAATTGGCAAACAAAACTGATGATTGCCGAGTTGCCAAATCGCCTTCTTCTAATTCTTTTAGTCTTGCTTGTAAAGACTCAAGCTCGTTGTGTTGATTTTTAATAACTTCAGCTAATTCTTCAGCTTTTGCTTGTTGGTCTTTGACAGATTTTGTCAGAACTGCAACAATATCTAGCAGTTTGACTGCTTGTTTATCAGTTGAGGTTAATAAATCAGGTGTATCTTCGGCAATAAATCCTGCATGTAAATTTTTATCTTTATCTCCTGTATAAATAAATTTTACTGGCTGAAGAGTTTGCAGGAGTTGTTCAGCTTCTTGGCTAGATAAATTTCCTATCTCTTCTTTTAAGGTTCTTGATGAAATTTGTTTAAAAGTGTTTCCTAGTATCTCTACAGACCTCAATAGTTTAACTGTCTGGTTTTTTGCATTAATGGTATCTGTAGAAATGATGTCTGTTGCATAAAGTTGACCTTCTACATAAAGGTTGCCATCTAAATAAAATTTTGCATCATTTAGAAGGTTATTTTGAGGCGGATCGTTGCCTATGATTAAGCGATCGCATTTTATCTTATCGTCTACCTTGATTGAACCAGCAACGTGTAATGTTGCCTGCACATTTTGAGAATCAGCTATACCTATACCAACTTTGCGAGTGTTTTCAGTTGCAAGTAAGACATTCTGAGTAACTGTTAGGTCGCCAGTAAATGTATTATCTGCTGTTGTTCTGACAACTCCAGTTAATCCTGATCCATCCCCGATAAAAGCAGGAGCTGCGATCGCCTTATCGAATTTATACTCAGAACAGTTTGTCTCAAAATCACAAGCTTGTTCACCAACATCCGATTTGCGTCCGATTTGCACATATTGTTCAGTCAAGCCTACGTCGCGGCTAATTCTCAAAACACCGCCCTTGACATAAAGCTGTGCATCAGGAACCGAGATAAATGTTCCTACACCGATACCAACTTTGCCACTTACGATCAAGCCATTACTAGGAGATTCTTGTTGACCAGCAAAATTACCAATTGCGACTCCACCCAATACATCAAGTTTATTTTTCGACGTTGGAATGCCAATTCCCACCGAACCCTTGACAATTAAACCTTCTGCGGGAATAGTGTTTGATTGTAGATAGTTATTATCGCCAATAGCGACGTTACCCAATACCCCAAATTTACAAGTTAGGTTGCTTGCCCCAATCCCAACCTGATTATTAGTGAATGTAAAAACATTTGCTTGATTTGCTACAAACTCAACTCGTTTAGGATTGTCTTGAATCTCCAATGAAGCATAATTTTCTGGGGTTGTAGAAGTTGGGTTTTTAGCAATTTGAAATGTTGCACCTCGAAATATTCCTGCTGCCAGTTCACCAGGAATATTTAATTTATTAGTAATAAGTTCTTCTGTTTTAATTACGCCTTTTACTTCGAGTTCATTTTGAGGAGTAGATGTGCCAATTCCGGTATTACCATTGGCAAGGATAATCAATTTATCTTTGCCTTGATCATCTGTAAATCGGGCAATTGGCTGTTGATACTCAAATTCCTTTGTTTCTCCTGTGTTGGATGGAAAATTAGGTAACTTTGGCTCAATAGTTAAGGTTGTGTTTTGAACTTCAGTGATAATTACTTGTTGATTGTCAACTCTTAACCAGTCACCCTGATGTAGTCCAGTTGCATCATTTACGGTTACAGTTGTATCTTCGATTTTGGTAATGCTTTTTCCTTCAGCCTTAACAAATCCAGTGGCTTGAGTTTGTAATCGTGCGATCGCTGTTTCAACCCCAATACCAACTTTTCCTAATACAGTCAAATCACCTTCTATCTTACCTCCTGCTCTGTCAAAGGCACGTACTAAAGGTGGAAAAATAAAACGCTCATCCTTTAAAGATTGCGGATCATTTTTATCGCCCATTGGAATAAACTTGCCGTCGTCAATCTGAACTGTAGCAAGAAGACAATAGTCATGATTTATTCCTAGAGTGGGTTGAGATAGCGGTTGACGTTTGTCTCTAGGTTCTGCTTGATCATCGGGCCATTCGATATCGTTGGTTGCAGTCCGAGCTGGAATGAGCCAATAATTACCAGTCGTGTATTCAGATTTGTCGTCAAATTTGACTTTAATTCCAGCTTCTAGCTCAACCCATTCTGTACGAGTCAAAATAGAAGCCTCTTTGGTCGTATGATCCCAACATCGCACTTTTGTTGGCTGTTCAGGAATCTCACCTTCTTTTCTAGAAAAATCAAACTCGATTTTGGTATCCAAAACTCTCTTTAAAGGAGCTAAAGCGCCCGGTAAGCCTTTTAACTCCCTTTCTTCATCCAGAATCTCAATCCACTGTCCAGTTTTGGAATTAGCCCAGGCATCCTGAGCAGATTTGCGAATGGTAATAAAGCCGTCTTTAATATTTTTGGAATTTTCAATGGCACTGACAATGCTCCCATTATCACGAGACCATTTAAATTTTGCCTTTTCAACCTGACCTAAATCGTGAATTTCAACTCGGTAAAGTTGATTTTCTAATCGTTGATAACCCCTACCATTTGAAGTTGCGCTGTTAGAAGAAGCACATAGTTTTGCACAGGCGTTCATAGATGCCTGCCGCCCTTTTTTTCTCTGGAGAAATTCTTGCCATACTTCTTGAATTAAGTCCTTCCACTCTGAGTCATTTAAATTTTCAGGATTAACTTCATCTTTTTCGTAGGCTACTATTTTTTTAAGGCTTGGCTTTGATGCTATAAGATTAGCTAAAAGCTGATTAAAAGTATCTCGCAAAGATTGTTTATTCTGCTCTAAAGTTTTAGCTATCTCTAATATATTCCCAATTTTCTCGATCAAGTTTTGTTTTTTATTTGTATCTGTTTTTGGGATATTCTCTAAAAGATTATTGAATTTCTCTTGAGAAGGCTGCTGTTTGGGTACAACAATCTGCTCTAGTAAATTATTAAAATCATCTGAGATTTCTTGTTTCTTCTTGTCTAATTCTGTAATATTTTCTAATAATTTATCTTGTTCTGGTATTGTAATTTTTCCCAGTAACTCCTGCACTTGTTTTTGATCTGGCGTTGTAATTTTTTCCAGTTCTTGATTAAAATTATTAACTTTTTCTGTCTTTGCTGTTGGCTCTAATGTTGATGGTTTCAAAAACTCATCAAAATCCGTTTGTAAAGTTTTTTTAGTATTTTCTATTGTTGCAATGTTCTGGAAATAGCTTTGCAGTTCTTCCTGATGCGATCGCGTAATATTTTGTATTAACTCATGAAACTTTTGCAATGACCTTTCAGGGAAAAAGTTTTGTTGCCAAATATCTGGCTTAGTGTCTACTTGTACACTATTCCAAAAAGTATTAAAAGCTTGATCCAATTCCTTAATACTAAGCTGCTTTAGCTTGTCTAACAGTTTGTTTTCATCAGGTTCATCAGCAGTCAAATCTTGAATAAGTTGGCGATTCAATGGTTGTAACTGCAATTGCCAAACTGTTTTAGTCCGGGTTGTTGTATCAGGAATATTCAGCGCTACTTCACGAAGTTCAGGGTCTTCAACAGTGCTAATATGGCGTTCCCAAACATCGACATAGACAAAATGCAACCCATTTTTGTAATGTTCAGGATTGGGATAATCAGGCTGAGTTTTATAAGTTACAATCCGGCGTAATTGACCAGGATTTTCAACTTTACCGCTTAAAGACAGTTGTAATGTTTGGGTGTCAATCTCTTGCTCAATTTGGAGAAATTGCTTATTAGCCGGAAGAATTTCAACCCATTGATTTTTAGCAAACTTCCGACCATCAACTATTAGAGTTTTTACCTTAATAATTTGTTGAGTAGGGGAGGGTGCAATTTCAAAATCAATCTCAGTAGCTTCTAACTCACACAACGTACCGTTGACGTAGAGATGTCCAGGGGCGATCGCTAAATCATCACCATCAGGCGCGACGCTGATTTTAAAACTATCTCTGTAAGGCTCACCAGTGTCATTTTCGCTGCTCGGTACGCCACTTTCTGCACCAATCAAATCTACTACTTGAGTGCGATACAGATGTGCTTGAATATCTACTTGTTCATTCGAGTCTGAATCAAGTTGCAGGCGACCTTGCTGCATCCGAACACTGGTATAATGCTTATTTTTATCAAAAGTTAAACGGCTAAAATCGCCTTTCATTCGACTCTCCTCAAGTAACGTAGAAAATTCCTGCTTCTAAACCAAAACGTAAGTATTCTTCTAAATTTGCTTGCAAGTTAGTCTCTCGCTGAGGTTGTTTGAGAGCGTTAAAAGCACCCATTTCAGCTTTATCGTCGCTGCCGGTACGGATTTCTGAAGCACTGTTTTGTCTAAGTTGGGCATAGCCTGGATCGCCATAATTTTTTGAAGTAAATAGTGGTTGCAATCGCTCCATTATTTGTAACTTTTCTACTACATTTGTTAATTTTTCATTAATAGCTAACCAACTGTCACCGGCATTTTCAGACCTGAGCATACTTCCTGCTGCTGTACCCGCAAATAGATTTTCATTACTAGTATTAACTGTTAATGCGGTAATATCTAAACCTTTTAAATCTAGACTTAATTGCCTCCAATTACCGCCATTGACAGAACGAAATATTTTACCATCTGAGGTAGCAGCTAATAATAAATTATAGATTGGGTTATAAGTTTTCACTCCTGTTAAGTCTGATGGCAAAGTCGGTTCAAGGATGATCTGTGTATTAGAATCAATTGATCTGATTTTTCCCGTCTCTCCTGCGATCGCGATCGCGTCTCCTGGGTGCAGTCCTTCTTCTTTAAAAAAGGTTTTGACACCAGTTACAGCCGTGCCTTCGATAGATACTTCGATAGATACTGTGCCAGTGATTTGATAACTGACTAACGCAGTAATATCTAAACTATTTAGCCCCTGATTAATGGCTATCCATCCTTCAGAATCGTTAAAATAAAATATCCCTCCGCCTGATGTACCAATTATTATCTCATCAGCATCAAGTATCAACGCAGTAATGTAGTAATTCTTTAAGCCCTTGTTAATGGGTATCCAGCGATCGCCATACTTATCTTCAGATTCATTATGAATAATTTGAAAAACCCCGCCACCTGCTGTCCCTGCAACTAATTGTCCTTTTGAGCCATCAAAATAAACTTCTAATGTTCTGACATCTCTATTAGTGAGTCCTGTATTAATAGATATCCAGTTCTCAGCATTGCCATTGCCACGAATAATGCCATCCCCAGCCGTTGCTGCTAGTAGAGTGTTGACAAAAAAGTTGATTGTGCCTGATAAATTATCAAACGGAGCATTTAAAATTAAGGTTGTTATTTCAGCAGACTCGTCAATATTGATAGCGATAATCTCACGGGATTGTCTATCTTGCGTTTGATTTTCTACTGCGATCGTGTCACCGATGCGGCATTCAGCTGGGCAAAGGAGGCGATTAATTTGGATTTGCCCTTGTTCAACTAAGTTTCCGGTTAAAGGCCAATCATATTGACGTAAAATCGTGATTGTTGCATTCGTTCCGGTGGCATCTAGAGAAGTCCAATTATTACCAGAATTGAGAGAACGAAAGATTTTTCCCCCTGTAGTACCTGTTAACAAAACTTCACCGATTCCATCTTGGGTATACGCTAAAACTGTAGCAACGTAAGGATTTGTTAATCCTTGATTGACAGCTTGCCAAGTTGCACCATTATTTTGGGAACGGAACACTCCTCTGCCTGCTGTTCCTATAAATAGTTGTTGATTTTGCGGTGCGATGGGCTGCGCTTTGCCGTCGGCGATCGCAACTGATGCGATCGCTTCTGGTAGGGGATTCAACGCCTCTTGAAATGCTAAATCAGGCTGACACTGATAACGGCTGGGTGTACGCGAACCTTCGGGTATATGAGAAAAGCGGATGCAACCGATCTGGTTTTGGGCAACAGTGACTTTTTCAATGAACAGACTGTTGCTAACTTCTATTTGACTAACAGTAGTCATACCCAAAACAGTTGTGTTGAAAATGTCGGCTGCTGCACCAGGAAATGAGATTGCTACACCACTAGTTTCTGCAATATTATTTCTCGGCTGTCCCTTATCGATGATGCAAGCTTCTATTTTCAGGTGCGAAATAGTTCCTGTGAAATCAACCAGTGAACCACAGATACTGCGATTGAGGCTAATTTCCAAACGAGAATTATCTTGTTGTGCAGTTGTTTGTGACGACAGTTGAACCCAGGGTAAACAATGCCAATCATCTAAATAGCCATTAGGGACAAGTGTTTGCCAGATTTCTGTCCTCAATTGGTTGATTTGCTGCATGAGAAGTTGCGTTAGCTGACGCAAAAATTCTTCAGGTGGACGAATTGCTCCGGTTTTAGGGCGTAACCATTCCTGGATAAAGGTAAGCATGACGATCGCGATCGCAATTAGATCGAAGCCATCTTCTTGATCCGAGTTAGACGATTTCCAAGAATCGAGTTCTTGTGCTGATTGGAGGATTTGTAAGCCACCTTGTTCTGGAACGAGAGTAGAATCATTGATTTCCAACCGTTCCAAATTGCCGGGTAGAACTATGACTTGTCCTTCAATGAGCAATCCGTCGAGAAGCAACTCTCCTTGATTTAGTTGATCGCGAGGTGCTGTACCTTGAACAAACACATTGCCTTGAATATGCGATCGCCAACCATCTGCTGCTACTATTTTCAAGCGTCGTGCTTGTGGGATAACAATTTCTAAATCTCCCGTATATCTGAGATTGTCATTAATCAGAATAATTCCTGTATCTGATTGTTTCGGTATTTCCGAGACAATACCAAGTTGCTGCCAGTCTTGATTATCGTCATGAGAAACAGGTTTAATCGGGAATCCCTGTCTTTTCTGGCTGGAAATGAACAATACTAATTGCCGAGCTGCATAAGCACTCAAGTCAAACTGATAATTTCGCTCTAGCTTAATTTCTTCTCCTTCAGTATTTTTAACACTACCAGCCGTAACTGTAATTTTATTTCCCTGTGCAATCACGTCCAGCCCATGAATATCAGCGACAGATTCAACGCTAACTTTCACTTGCGGAACATTGAGATGAGCTAGATAAATATATTGATTTATATTTGCGTTTGCTGCTGAAATGAAGCTTAATGGCCATCTTTGTCCATCTCGGATATTTTTGATAAAACCTATGGCACGGCTGTCTTGAGTATTTTTGGAAACAGCCAACCATCCACTCAGTCCCTGACAAGATTTGAGATTAATGTAGGTTGCAGTGGCCGCTACAACCTGTTTACCTTGGTGATCAATTGCAGTTCCGGCTGTAATCACAGCTTCTAAAGTACCTGGACGCACTTTAAATTCCAGCCCCTGCACAATCCCCGCTTGGAACGAGTAGCGAACACTCTTATCCAATTCTATTCCATGACGGGAATGCACCAATTTTGCCAAGGGAATAAACGTTCCTTGAGGATAGCCAGTATCATCAATAGCCGTTTCAGGAACAACATCAAGTTGGTAATTATTTTCTTGCAAAGCTGCCCGATAGCTAATAACTAAAAGACCCGTGCCATTGGGATAACTACTCAGATCAATCTCACTCAGATCAACGGTTTCCTTCACTCTGATTTGCAGACATCTTCCTTGAGAATCGATCGCTAATCCTGGAGTGACACATATCTCTGTATTACACCAACCAGGAACAACATCCAACCCTTTGTTCACAATCCCAGGAGCAAAACGTTGCAGTTTTTTGCCTGGTTTAATTTCCCGAACGGGATGAACAGTAATCGAGGCGAGGCGAATATGAGTGCCATTTTGTAAAGATTGCCAAGCAGATACAGTCTGATTCCATGCTTGGACTGCTGTAGCTAGAGGATTTTGCTCGGCAGAAATTGCTTGCTCAACCTCCCACAATAAAGGATTGGTCAAAGATGCTGTTTGGTTTGGCGCAGAAGCATCAAGCAAATCATTTTTAGTGACACCACGACTGTAAGTCCCTCCACCAAGGTCATCACTAAAAGCATAGAGATAACTTACTTCTACTCGTTGGGGAAGAATGCGATCGAGAAATGCAATGCGTCCCAGTTCGGGATCGACGGCAACAGTTTTTGTCGGTAACGCCGTATCATCCAGACTCAGTTCAGAATCAACTTCTACAAAGCGCCAAGGCTTCGATTCTTCTTGCTGATTTTCTTGTATCTCTAACAAACTACAAATTAGTATTTCTTCTGGTGGAATCGGGTTTTGCTGTCCATTTACAAAGATTTGAATTACCGGATCGCTGTCGAAGTAGCGAATTCCTTCTATAGATTTCCCTTGTAAGCGTAACTGTCGCCGCTGTTTGAGTTCATTCGCTAAAGGTTGGTAGCGTAAAGCGGCTGGCAAATTAATTTCTTGAGCCAGGGTGACAATATCTGTCTCTTTTTGGGGTTGGTTGAATAGCGGTACATCATCGTAACCAAGGGGATTAAACGTGTAAAACCGTCCTGTTGGCTCATTATCAAGTCTAAAAGGCGCTACACGAGCGGTGCTACGCTCAATTGGGTAACTTTGCAACCGCCAAATAAATAACCCAATATTCGGGACGTTGTAACGTCCACCTTGGCTAGCCCGTCGCACTTCTGCTGTGTAAACAGCTTGTTGCTCAAAAGGAGTGCCAACCAGTTGTAAACTATTTGCCCGTAAATCAACCGTTGCACTTGCAGAACGAATGTGATTCAAATTTTGCGTACTTAGTAGTAAGCGAGAGAATTCCACAGTTCTTGCTCGCCAACCTGTGACATCACGTACCAATTGCTCTAGGATTGGGGCTGTGCCTTTGCGCCTGCGATATGCCAGGGTATTGGCTACGTAAGCTCGTTGTTCTTGTTGTCCATAAGATCGAGAGCGCGCAGATTGTGGTTGATTGGTCGAAAAAGAACTAGACTCTAGCTCCCTCACGTCCAGCAAATCGCCAATATAGGGAACTACCCAATCGTCACAAGTTTCGATAAACCAGTTGTCATATAAATTGTTAATATCATCTTCAATGATGCCCAATTCCTGTTCAATGACGGCCAGCAAAGCGCGTAAGGGTTCTCCCTCTTCGACATCTCGTATTTGATAGATGGCGGGTATTAATTTGTAGAGGCGATCGCCTGGTAGCTGGTTCATAGTAGTTTTATTCCTTACAAGGTTGTTACAACCGTCAATTGGATACCTTCTGGATTCAATCGCAGCAATTGGGCAGGATAAATAGTACTAATTTGAGGATCATAACGAGCAGGTAATGCTGGAAGTGTTTGTTTTAGCGCTTTACTTTGTCCAAGTTGGTAAAGGGCATCTAAATCAACCGCTACCACACCTTTGACTGTCTGGATTGCAGCAATAACTTCTGCCGCAGTTACTTCTTGAGCAAAACGGCGTTGCTCGAAAGCAAAGGTTTTGTTTAAAGTTTCATGGATGTCCTGCTGCACAAGTTTCGTTTGATAGCGAGCATCGAGTAATAAACGGGCTTCTACGTTAAACAATAAACGCTGATAAGAATCAACCTGCACCTGCTGAATTGGATCTCTGGCATTGTCGATCGCTTCTACAAGTTTGGTGTAAAGTTGAGAATCCTTTGGTACATCTGAGCCTTTGACAGCTGCGATCGTGATATGCACCAGCTGGCTTTCCCCATTCCACAGAGGAACGGCTTGAGCTTTGCCAATACCAGCAAATCCTTGAGCAAAGTCTTCAAAATCGCGGATTGAGACAATGCGATCTAGGGTGCGGACGGTAGGCGGTGCTTTAGCACGAGCTTCTTCTAGGGACTCGCGTGGCGCACCTCCCGTTGCTGCCAAAGGATTGATAACTTCAGCAACGCCAAGAGGGCGAGTTTTTAGCAAACTCAATTGTTCCGCAGCCAAATTCCCTTCTAAACCGATGCCACTGCGGTAGGTAGCTGTAACATTTTCCTGTCCACTAGGCAAACGAGCGCCTTTGCTGCCATCTCCGAAGGTGACAATGCTTTTTCCATCATTTTGGATGCGAATAATATAGTTTTCGCTGTATGGTTTCAGAGGGTACAAAGAGGGAACTTCTTGCCACAGAATGCCATTTACCCGCACCTCTAAAGTACTTTCCGAACCTCTAGCGTTCGTCGCAGCAACATAAGTTAATGGCGGCTTTTTCAACATGAAGCGCTCATTGGGAGTTGAGCCATCTCCACTTCCTAAGACTTCTTCTACCGTTTCACCGTGGGTAGCCTGTACCAAATTGGCGTAGATGTTGACAGTTGCGGTATCGTATGCATATTTTAATGGCTCTTGCAAGGTGAGAATGGGACTTTGTTGATCTGTGGGTGGTATTTGAATTACAGCCGTTTCGCTCACCATCTCACTATCTTTCAAGGCGGGAAGCAAGGTTAGCTCATTTTTAAATTCAGGCTTGTCTAAACCTGTTGTAGTAATTAAATCGCCTGGGAAACCGTCTTTGTCTATCACCTTCCATAGGTAGTTATTTGGTTTGTCTGGTATAGAAACTGGTGGTTCTAAGATTTGTACAATATCTCCTCGCTGTATAGGTTTGGGAGATAAGCCTTCTGGAGGCTGCAAAATTCCGATTCCAGCTACAAAGAAATTGCTATTAGATTCTGTTGGCGGTAAAATTGCTCGCACATCTAAGTTAGTGAGATTGGGGTTGATTGCATCCCATGTATCACCGTTGTTAGTAGAACAGAAAACACCATTTTGAGATGTACCAACCCAAATTTCTTCATTGTGAACTGTTAAGCACCGAATTTCTAAATCAATCAAGTTGGTATTGACTGCTATCCAGCGATCGCCATTATTTTCAGAGCGAAAAACGCCGCTACCTGCTGTTCCTGCAAAGATATAATTTTGTTTAACAGCTAATACAGTAAAATTTTTATTCGTTAAGCCAGTATTAATATTGAAGGAAGTATTTACAGTTAAATCGGGACGGAAAGGGCGATCAATAGTTAGTTCCTGCTTATCAGAACTAATTGCGAGAACAGTTCGACTTTGACCGTTAGCGTTAATTATATCACCTGTGTTAACATCATCTAATTGGCGTTGCGTCGAAAAGTTTGTGTCGTGACGGAATACACCTGTACCTTCAGTTGTAATCGTGCCTTTTCCTTGCCTGATATTAGTAATTTGCTGCCAAGTTGAGCCGCCATCAGTAGTGCGGAATATTCCATCCCGAATGGTTCCTGCAAATATATAATTTCCTTGAGTTGCTAAAGTTTGCACATCAGTGTTATTTAAACCCGTTGGCAGCCAATTTTTACCATCATTGATTGATTTGAAAACTCCGCCATTAATTGTGCCTGCGAGAATTTCACTACCTCGATATATCAATGCTCTGATATCGGTATAACCCAAACCAGCCTGTTGATTAATTTCTTCCCACTTCTTATCTTTGTCTTCATAACGGAAGATACCGTTAGCAGTACCAACAACAATTAAATTAGAGTTTTCAGGGATAAGTAGTACTTGTATCTCTTTTTTTTCTAATTTCTGACTAGCTGATTCCCAACTAATGAGCGGTTCCCAGTGTTTAGCTTCATTTGGATGAATAAAAATGCCCTTGGTAGTACCTGCAAACAGAGTTCCTTCAGAATTAACTGCTAGCGATCGCACTTGCGAATTCGTCAAGCCATTATTGATTTTTTCCCAGGAAATATTCTCTGATTGTTTTCTTAATGCAAACACTCCACCAATATCATTGAGTTGAGCGCGAATGCATTGACCACTGACAATTACTGTTTGATTTGGTTGTAATTTGGGAATAAACTCACTAAGAAAAACAGTTTTACCCTGAATTGGATCTTCAAAGATTTTAGCTTGCAGATCGCTAATATTAAGTGGTTCGGGAGCTAATTCTAGTAGTTCGCTTTGTGCAAGAATAATTGTACTTCTAATATTAAATTTTTCCGAGTCAACATCGTTAAACTCAATGCTTATAAAACTATCCAATTCAACGCTAGTAATCTTTCGCGTTTGAGCAAGGTTTTTATCAAAAATAAAAAGTAGATTTTCAACTCTAGAACTCGAAAATATATTCTTAGTTTGATAAACACCAGTAAGTAATTTATTAGAATTCCGGGCATCATATAAAGCAAGCCAGCCACCTTTAATAATTTTAGGATAGAGATTATCGAGATCAATTTGTTTTTTGCTTAGATTAGGTTGCAGAAGATTTGATACCACGAAATCATTTAAAGTTATAGGTTTTGTTGTTGGTGGATTAGGAGGAGGTATCTGAATATTTGCTGTCGGAGAGAAGTTATGACCAAAGAGGGAGACTTGTTGTTGAAAAGCGAATATTTGGGGATTTTCTAAAGGAAGACTACTTTGCTCAGAAGTTGTATTTTGATCTGGAAGAGTATCCTTCCAAATTGCTAAGGTATAGGCTTCACTAGTATTAGTTTCAACCTTCGTTAATGGCAAAAGATACTTGCGACCAGTAGTTGATTCATCAATCTGCTCAACCAAAAAAAGGAAATCACCTGGCTGAAGTCGGGTATTAACACCTTTGATGTACAACTGTCGTGTTTCACTTGTAATCTTTTGGGGGCGGTTGGGGCGGGGTTTAAGATTATTCCAAATAACATGAGCGATGAACTCTTCACTAGATTCAAAGGTTTGAGGCAATTCATCCTCAGCCGGAATGCTCATTACTTGAGTGCCTTTGGGAATTGTCGCCACATCTGGAGAACCAGGAGCATCTTCGACTGTAAACACTAAATACGTACTAGCAGCAACACCGGGATTGAGTTCATAGCCAATCATCCGCGCCAGTTCTAGTATCGATCGCCGTTCTGTTGCAGTTTGCAGATATCCCTCATTAGCAATTCGCTCTTGATAAAAGGTGAGGACATCTACTACCACTGCCCATGCATCCAGCAGGGCGATCGCGGGGTCGTCATCGGCACGGATGGTAAGTTTGGCAAGGGGGCCTGCCTCCTGAGATTCTTGGAGACGCAAGCTGTCTCGCAGTAAGCTCAGTAGCCGCTTGCGAGTGGATGTATAATCTGTAATTCGATATGCCAACTGTGGCAAACCTGGGCGGTTTTCGGGCTGTTTGGGAGCATAATTAGAATTCATAAACCACCCTCCATTTGGAACTCTATTTTGCCGGATTCAGGTAGACTAGGGTCATTGTCTAAACGGGCAATTTCTAAGGGTTCAAAAGGAATTTGACCAATTTCCAGTTCTTGATTGGGTAATTCATTCAAACGTTGGAAGCGGGTGATATCGACCGATCGCACCCCTGCCACTTGCACTGCTGTGGAAATCACCTGACTCAGATACACAGGTTGACCAAAAGTAAAGCGATCGGAGTGAAAAAATCCTGTTTTTCCAACCGCTAAAACTCGGTTGCTGAATGTATCTAATAAAGCTTTTTTGACTACGCCCCGGAAAAACCCCGGCTCGACTTGTACTATCATGGCAATATCCAAAGGGATGAAACGAGGACTTTCAATTTCGATGTCATGTCCCGCCAATCGGAACTCTTCGAGAAAGGCTAAAAGCTTTTGTTTGAAATCATCGTCAAGCGATCGCCCCCCCTCACGGTCAACGGTGATAAAAATAGTATGCCAACTACCCGTCCAACGGCGGTTAGCGATCGCTTTTTGGACTCCCGGAAATCGTTGAGCGATGTCTGCATAGTCTTTTGTCGTCACTGCCCGCCGTTGCTCTCGAAATGCTTGGGGTGCATAGAGGCGCACTTGCTCTATGGGTTCCGCGTCAACTCCTCCTTGAGCAGGTAGGGGATTATAAACTTTGACGATGCTTTCGTTAATTGCCTTAAGGTGTGAGCGTTGCTCTAATTCCAAATTCTCAGGCAAGATGAGAATATTGGCGATCGTCCCTGCACCGACATTGCCGATGCTGCCATTGCCAATGCGGTAGGTAGCAAATAGTTTTGTGTTTAGCTTGGGTTTTTTGCCTAAAGTATCATCACCGAAGCGAAGGTAAGCCCTACCATCGTCTTCTGTCTCGACAACAAAGTGACGCTCAAAGCGATCGCTAATCAGTAAGTCTGTTTGCGCTTCCCAACGCGGGCCTGGTTCTGTATCTGGGTTAGGTGGTTGATTTTCCCACACTGCGATCGCTGGGAAAGTATCTTGCAACTTCCATTGCATGGCTGCGATCGCTGGTTCCTCTGGATCAAACCAAACCCACTGATTTCGCTTATTATACACATACCCTTGTTGAGTCAATGGGCCTTCCTTTAAACGAGGTCGCAGCCGATTCCAACCAGGATTTTTCGACAGTTCTTCTAGTTGTTTGACTTCTGGTTCGCTACTCGTGTTGACTTTTGATTGTGGCTGAGGAATTGTACATCCTGCATCGACTAAAACAACGTTGCCTCGTGTCACACTAATGTCAGTAATGCGTTCCCCTTGGGCATCGATATTAGAAATCTGCAAATCAAAGGGCAAGGCATCTGTGGCTGACCACTGAATTTCTACAATCTGCTCGTCATAGAGCGGATCGCTTTTGCCTGCAACCTGGGTCAAACGTACAGGATGTCGATGTGTGATATCTGCATCTCTTGGCTCTCCTGTTTTGGGGCCGCGTACTTCTTCCAATATCAAGACTTTGCCGCGAACTAACAACTTTTGCAGGGTTCCATCTGTATCTATCAAGGTTGCAGAGGTCGCACCTTTGGGTAAATAACACTGCTCCTCTCCCCAAGTATAAAACTTGATAGTATTTAAAGATTGGTACAGAGTTATGTCATGTAACGTTTCAAAAATCTGTGCGCCAGCATTCACAGCTGTATCAAATTTTTCAAGGGGTAATGCAGCAGAGGCAATGTTGGTTTTAGTTAAAAATTTCACGCCAGAACGGTTTTTTTCAATCGCAGGCCCCAGCAATTTTATACTTTGTTCTGCAAAATTATTGTTGAGTTCAATTACAACCCAAGCCCGTGCATTAGAGCCATCGTGCATGAAATAGTCTAATAGCCGAGCATGACGACGTACTGATACCCGCTTGCGGGCTGTTCCTAAATATGCTTCGGTAGCAACAGCATCTTGGTAATAACTGAGATAGTCACCTGTATAAGCTAGCAATTCCACTAGCATGATGCCGATGTCCGCAGGGTTGCGTTCTTTCCACTGCGGCATGATTACAGCCAAGCGATCGAGTATTAACTGACGAAAACTGCTATAGTCTTTTGCCAAATAGTTAATCGCTGGCGGTGGTGACTCTTTTTCAGTTAAAGGAGCAGGTGTTTGACAATCGAATTCACTTACTTCCTCCACCCAGAAAGAGAACTCCACCTGAGAAAGTTGAGGATCGAAGCCGTCGGGTGGTGAAGAAGTGGTAGAGGAATTAACTAAACGTAAAGTATAGCGAGAGTAATCTCCAGTTTGATTGACACGTATTGTTAAGACATTTGCATTCGAGCTTGCAGACTCGACACGAATATCTCTTAACCGTATTCCTCCCTCAATTACCACTTTTTCTTCAGTGAATTTATCTTCCTCATCCAAATCAACTAATGGATGAATCAAATACACAACTAATGTCTTTTGGTCAGCCAGCACTTCTAGATAATCAATGCCGTTCAGCCGAGGACGGCCATTATCAAAAGTGTCTCGGACTGCTTTGCGTCGTTGCTCATTTTTGCATCGATATTGAGTAATCATCTCAAACCAAATTGGGAAAGGATGTATTTTTTGAGCGTGTCTTAATTACGAATTACGAATTACGAATTACGAATTATAGGACTCCTATTTGATGAAAAAATCAATACAACTCAAAGAGTCTTCTTTATTATTGCCCATTGCCCATTGCCTATTGCCCATTGCCCATTGCCCATTGCCCATTGCCTATTGCCTACCTACGCAAACAATTTTAGAAATCAAACCTCGCGGCTGAACTGTGCTACCTGTCGCTGTTGATTTTGTCGAACCACATATTGGATCGCAATTTCTAAACGGGAGTCAACATTTTCAATATCTACTGCTTCCAGTAGAATCAAATCTCCTAGCCACTGTTCTAATGTTCCCTGCACCAACATCTGAGTGGCTGCTGCTAACTCAGGACTATTGGGTCCAAAAAGCAATTGTTTCAAACCACTGCCGAAATTGGGACGATTGACTCGTTCCCCTGGTTCTGTAAATAACACTTGTTCAATCAACTGCCGGATATGGCGATCGTAATTTACCTCGGCGACTCGCCCTCGCCCATCAATTTGTAGGGGATAGTTGATTTCCATAGTTATACCAATTCAAAATTCAAAATTAATAAATCTAGATTTAGCGCGGGTTTCAAGATTGGCATTTGTTGCATTCTTTTTTCAAATTGGTGTTATATCCCCTTTACTCTTGGTTGAGTCATGATAATATTTGCTGTCCCTTGGGGAATCTCTTCGGCACTTAGACAAAGACCTGTGCTAGTTTGCAGGACTACAGGTTGGTTGTTGACGCGAACTCGTGTCGCAACTGTCACCCACTTGACTTTGAGGCAAGGTTGGTATTTCCCGTTAGGTAAAGTAAAGGGACAGCCTGCAATTAAATAGATGTCATTTAATGTGGCAACTGGTTGAGCGCTAACTTTCACACGAGGATTAGTAACTATTGTGGAAATCACACCAGCATGAGGACAATTGGCAACAGCGTTCACATGAAATAGAGAATTGCCCATTAAGTCACCTCTAAAGCACCGTTATTGACTGAAACACTATTGATGGAAGCTTTAATAGTTCCTAAGTTTCCTGCTGAAATCTCAATGCCTGTAGGATCAAATGTCAGTTTGAGAGGCTGAGGCACAACTGGCGGATTGACTTCAATGGTCAATCCTTTTTCACCAGAATTACTCATGGTGATGGTAATTCCCTTGGCGGCTCTGCCATCCGCAAAAGCTTTGAAAACAATGATATCTTCAGCGTTAGTGGCCTGCTTTGCCTCCTCTGGTAACTCGTCTTTACCCCAAAAACAACCACTCCAAATCGGATAATCTGGATCGCCTCCCTCAAACTCTACCCAAACGTTGGTATCAACTGGTGGAATCGCAAACAGACCAATATTTTTGCCAGCGTAGGGAAAACAAGGCATAGCCCAACTCTGCCGTCCGTCTCCGAAAATAGCAGGGACGCTAACTTGAATTCGCCCTTGGCGAAGCGGATCGTTGTTAGCTGTGACTTTACCACGATATTTGCCAAAAAATTGCTTCATCCTGCAACCTGCCGTATTGTGCTGCCTAATCCTTCACGGGTAATCGTAAAGCTTTGTTTGTAATCTCCTTTGCTGATTTTATGTGTGACATTTTTGATGTAGTAGAGTCCGTCATAATTCAATCCCACGCCCCGCAAGGTGACTACTCCTCGTGTTTGGAGCAAACTTCCATAACGCACAGTATCTACTTCACCTGTAATCGTGACGACATCATCGACAGATCGGTTAGCGATCGCTTGGGCATACGCCTGGGCTTGTGCTATCTCCCGTCCTGTTTCTCGATACTGTTCAGTCCGTTTGTGGGGTTGGTTGGTGGCTGCTGGTTGATTTGCTAGTGGGGGGCGATCGCTGGTTGCTTGAGGCAGAGACCGGCTCTCGTTGCTACGTCGGTCTTGGACTTGTCCCCTAACATCCGTAGCTGCCAAACCATTGTTTTGGAAGTTGATGGAATTCACATTGGTGAAAGAACTCATGTTCACCGTCAAGGCTGGTTGGGGTTGGGTTTGACGTTGAGGTGGCCCCCAATAAGCTGTGTTTGTACCTGATGTTGGCCCTGGAATTATATAGAAAACATATGCAAATCGTTCGGCGATGCTTTGTAGATACTTTAAGTCAGTTCCCTGCTGTGATGGAATTCGCTCATTTTGAGTGGGGCGATCTCTGAATTTTGGAGCGATGACTTTAGCAATTAAACCATACTTGGCATAATTGGAAATCAAAAAACGAGCGATGGTAGCTTCATCCTGGGCGGTGTGTTCAATAGACTTTTCCTCCAAATCCATCATGACGCTGACATCTTCACCTGTTATTGCCAAGGTGGAACTACCTGGTGCGCTACTAGGTGAAAACTGTTGATTGGTGATGATGCCATCCATCAAAACTTGAGCGATCGCTCCAATGGTGACAATGATAATTACACGATTAAATACTTTTAATAGAGGGTTTTTGAGTAACTGGTAATCTTGCATGTCATTGCGTTGCGATCGTCCCAACTGCAAAACAATTTGAAAACCAGAGCGTCCTTCATCGCTCTGTGTTACTTCTACACTTTGCAGTGCTTCCATAATCATTCGTGGAGCAGGTGCAGGAACGTTTTCACCAATCAGTAGGGTTAGGTTAATTCCAAGTGGCATAAACTACTCCCTACACTTGCGGCATGGGAATACGTATAACTTTGCCTAACTCAGCAGTTAACTCCTCTGGATTCATTGTGTTATTGGCATCACATATCTGCCAAAATTGCAGGGGATCGCCGAGAGTGTTAGAGGTAATCAAATCAAGACGATTTCCCTCATTTACCGTGACTTCCACAAACAGAGGAATTTCCTGACCTTGGGGAAGAAACCGCCGACGTTTGTAAGCAATTTTACGCCCATCTCCTGTAGTATATTCGACACTTTCTATGTTGTAATAACGGCTGGTATGGTCAAACATGGGGAATTTGTGTTTAGATATAAATCTAAATATTTACTTCTAGCCACCAAGTAAGTTGGAAATTTTAACTCCGATAGCTGCTGGATTATTGATGCTACCCTTGATTGCCATCAGTTCTTTTGCTTTGTGATGAGCTAAGAACAAGCGAGATCCGCGCTGTCCCCACGGCAAATCACCATAGTTGAGAACTCGCAGACCAAGAGACACTTTGGCTCGAATCGGATTCAGATTAATGTCATAGGCTTCTTCTGTAATGCTGAACTCTGTTAAACGGACTGGTAATACTCGTTTACTGCCCCAAACCAGCAGTGTCATTGGTGCTTCCATCGGAATGATTTCCATCATTCCTCTGTCTGCTAGTCCCATGTTGGTTTCAATAGTTGAACTGGCTGGGTAAATTAAAGTTTCTAAAGCCGAAAGTTGAGGATAGATGCCAAATTGAACCGCCACATCCTCTACTTTTTCTAATTGATCTGTGGCATCCAATTCAATATCTATTTTGATGCTTTCTACTGGCGCACCTTCTAAACGTAATGCTTCCGAACGCGCACCTTGTCCTTCTCCCACAGTTTGTGGTTGAAGAGTACGAGATAGCGTTTCTGGATTGTATTGAAATGCAATCGTGCTGATGACTATATTTGTAGTCGAGTCAATAGCGACAATTGCCCCTTTGAATAATTTGGGAGAACCTGGGAAAGTAGTCACAAGGTCATTGATCCTTTCCTAAGAGGAGTTTAGGACTAATGAATAAAGATAAAATTATTTACATAGATAATAGCTGATTACCATTGCACAAGACTAATTTTATTTACTTTTTGAGCAAAAAGTAAATAAAATGTTAACAACTAGAGGTTTCTTGGACGAGGTTAATCAATCTTAATTTCATTTGAAATCCCCACCCGCAATTGATTTAACCGTTCCTGGAGAGTATGTACTTCCGTTTTGCTTCATCCGGCAAGTTAGTATTTTTATTATTTTCAAGAATTTCTGAATTTACACTGATTGGCGCTGTTAATGCGATCGCAGATAAGCGCATGAGTGCGATGGTAACTGAAGAAAAGTATCGTCAAACTTTGCAGGCGAGTATTTTAGAGTCAGAAATCATTCATAGTTCAAGAGCAACAAATAACAAATATAGTATTTTCACATCTTGCGCCGGACGATTAAAATAGCGGCTACCAAAACAAAGCCTGCCGACCGAGGCTAAAAGATTTAGTCCGCGCAGGTGTTCACTGAGCTTGTCGTTGGCGCAGCGTCTCGTAGAGAAGTGCGGACTTCTCTGCGAGACGCTACGCGAACGTTTGTTTAGCCGCGACTTCCAATGGTTCGGTCTGGTTTTTTTAATACGCAAACACACTTAAGCTACCAGGGGTACATCAATTAATGAATATTTTTGACAATATAGCAATCCGATTTTATTTTTGAACTTATCTGGGTAGGCAGGCAAGAGGCAAGAGGCAAGAGGCAACGGGAAAGAATGCTCTTTGATCTGTACGGAGTTTTTTCAGAAATCAAATCATAGTCCTATAGTTATTTAAGTGTTTGTGAGGAAAAATGGAGATGGGAAAATAGAAAAAGCGATCGCTAACCCAAAATCCTAGCTCTACAATAGAAGCCGCAAAGCATACAGGCAAGTTATAATTCTCTTGCGGAGCAACGTAACAAATATTTATGAGTAACCCCCTTGTGCAAGCCTTTTTCGTAGGCAGAGCGGTAGCTGAAGTAGTTAATGAGCGTTTAGAGGTCGCCTTGACCGATGCTTTGAGTGAACTGGGCAAATTTGATGCGGAAGCTAGAGAAAAGTTGCACCAGTTTACACAAGAAGTCCTAGACCGGGCAAATCGGGCAGCAGAAGCAGCTAATGCTAATCAAACTACCACAGGCGTTAGGCAACCCAGTTCAGATACAGGCGACTTGCAAGCAGATATTGATGAATTGCGAGCAGAAATTGCTTTGTTGCGAACAGAATTGCAACATTATCGCAGAGCATCTGCATAAATTTGGTCATTAGTCATTGGTCATTAGTCAAAAATTATACGCAAAGGACAAATGACAAAGGACACTTAAGAAAAAACAGTTTAGGAATCAGAGTGTCTTTTCTTCCAGGTGATTCGGTTGCAAACCAACGGTACACAAAGTATATGGAACAAGGTTATTCAGAAAAGGCATACCGTTGGAATCGGGAAAATTACTCTAGCAGACGGCGTTTTGTGGACATTTGGTCTTTTGTCTTGACCTTATTGTTCAAACTTTGGCTATACAAAAAATCTTGGAGTTATCCGGGTGGTGTGACTGAAGCAAAGCAAGCTGCAAAACGCAAAACCCAAGCGGTTTGGATTCGGAATACCCTGCTAGATTTAGGGCCAACCTTCATCAAAGTCGGGCAACTATTTTCTACTCGTGCTGATATATTCCCTGGTGAATACGTAGAAGAACTAGCCAAGTTACAAGACAAAGTACCGGCATTTAGCTATGAGCAAGTAGAAGCGACCATTGAGAAAGAACTAGGCAAGAAAATTCCTGAACTATTCCATAATTTTGAACCTATTCCCTTAGCTGCTGCTAGCTTAGGGCAAGTACACAAAGCTGTGCTATACACTGGGGAATCGGTTGTCGTCAAGGTACAACGTCCTGGACTAAAGAAGTTATTTGAAATAGATTTACAAATTCTCAAAGGAATTACCCGCTACTTTCAAAACCATCCTAAATGGGGAAAAGGGCGAGATTGGTTAGGTATTTACGAAGAGTGTTGTCGCATTCTTTGGGAAGAAATTGATTATCTTAACGAAGGTCGCAACGCCGACACTTTTCGCCGGAACTTTCGCGGCTACGATTGGGTGAACGTCCCAAGAATATACTGGCGTTACGCCACGTCCAGAGTACTGACCTTGGAATATCTCCCTGGAATTAAAATTAGCCAATACGAAGCTTTAGAAGCAGCTGGTTTAGATCGAAAGGCGATCGCTCGTCAAAGCGCTCAAGCCTACCTACATCAGTTGCTCAATAGTGGCTTTTTCCACGCCGACCCCCATCCAGGCAATATTGCCATTAGTGCAAATGGGTCTTTGATATTCTACGATTTCGGCATGATGGGGCGGATTAAAGCCAATGTCCGCGAAGGATTGATGCAAACACTGTTTGGTATTGCCCAAAAAGACGGCGATCGCGTTGTTCAGTCACTCATTGATTTAGGCGCGATCGCCCCAACGGATGACATGGGGCCAGTGCGGCGTTCCGTCCAGTACATGCTCGACCATTTCATGGACAAGCCTTTTGAAAACCAATCAGTGGCGGCAATCAGTGACGACCTTTACGAAATAGCTTATAATCAGCCATTTAGATTTCCAGCAACCTTTACTTTTGTGATGCGAGCTTTTTCTACTCTAGAGGGGGTAGGCAGAGGCTTAGATCCAGAGTTTAACTTTATGGAAGTTGCCAAACCATACGCAATGCAACTTATAACCGATATGAATGGTTCTGAGGGGAATAGCTTTCTTAACGAATTGAGTCGTCAAGCAGCTCAGGTAAGTAGTACTGCCTTTGGTCTACCACGGAGATTAGAGGATACGCTAGAGAAGCTAGAGCGGGGAGACATGCGCCTGCGCGTTCGGTCTATAGAAACTGAACGCCTGCTCCGGCGACAGAGCAGTATTCAGCTCTCAATAAGCTATGCTCTGTTAATTAGCGGTTTCACACTTTCAGCTACTATCCTATTAGTGGTTAAGGATTATGTATGGTTGGCACTAGTGCCTGGTTTAATTGCAGTAGGGCTTTCAGTAATCCTGATCCGACTACTTTTACGCCTCGACCGTTATGATCGCATGTATTAATTGTTGCAAAAAAAATTATGAAACTTAATTTCACGGGTTTTAGCGATCCGGGACTTATTCGTTCTAATAATCAGGATGCTTACTATATCGATCCAGAGGGGCGATTTTTTGTTGTTGCTGATGGTATGGGTGGTCATGCGGGAGGCGAGGAAGCAAGTCGCATTGCCACTAAGGAAATTCAGGCTTATTTGGTGTCAAATTGGCAATCTTCAAAGTCTTCTCAAGAATTGTTAGAGCAAGCTTTGTGGGATGCCAATAAAGCGATTTTGCAGGATCAGCAAAATCATCCCGAACGCGCTGACATGGGTACAACCGTTGTAGCAGTAATTTTCCGCTCCCCAGAGTCACCTTGGTGCGCTCATGTTGGCGATTCACGGCTATATCGCTTTCGAGAATCGCAATTAGAACAGGTAACGGAAGACCATACTTGGGTAGCACGGGCAATCAAAATAGGCGACATCACCTTAGATGAAGCCCGATTACATCCTTTTCGTCATGTATTATCGCGCTGTTTAGGGCGTGAAGACTTGCATCAAATTGACGTGCAACCACTAGATGTAAAAACTGGCGATCGCTTACTGCTATGTAGTGATGGTCTTACAGAAGAACTTGTCGAGCAGAAGATTGCTAGCTGCCTCCAAGACACTCCTTATGTTGATAAAGCCGCCATCTCTCTAGTTGAGGCTGCCAAAGAGCAAGGAGGTCACGATAACATCACAGTTGTCATCGTCTCACTCGAAGAAAATAGTCATTAGTCATTGGCCATTAGTTATTGAATAAAGGACAACTGACAAATGACTGATGACAAATCCAGTAGATATACCCAGCAATTTGTTCAATCTGAGCATTTTTCCTTTTTACAATTTGATACAAATACTTTTAACCTCCGAAGTAAACTAAGGAGGTTAAATTTGCATAAATTGACATCTTGCACGAAATGAGGTGGAGCAAGTATAATTCACGCTTAATACTATTCATTTTCCCAACCTCCTTAAAATCTCTACCCTCCAAAGCTTCCTCCATAGTGGGGGAGACATGATTTAGTTTTCTTCAAATAGGGAAACTATCAAGGGTTAAGGATAAAACCTGCTCATCTACGGAAAAGTAGAGTTATGCAAAGCAGGAAGGAGTTAAACAAGGTGGCTATACCTAACTGAGGACTAAATAAAGCCTTTTTTCCGGAATATGCCTCGGTTAACTTGGGTGGTATACCAGTGGGATTAGGTGCAAGATATCAAATCGAAAAAAATCCACACTTAGGATGTGGGCAATCTGTCACATACTTGTTATCTTTCTTAATACGGAAGAACAAATGCGGGACAGATACAAGTCCAAGTATTATCCCATTTGGACTTCTGTGAGCGATATCATTTTTACGCGTTGTTTTTTTCGGAGTTAATTATGAACCAACCAATGAAACTATCCTTGGAACAGCAATTCAGCATCTGTTCATTTTCCACTCAAGTACAGCACATGAGCCATGATCAAGCCAAAGACTTCTTGGTCAAGCTCTATGAGCAAATGGTCGTCCGCGAAGCAACTTATCAAGAGCTTCTTAAGCACCAGTGGGGCTTAGATTCCGGTTCCACTATGGCATAGAGTCGTTCTAATGTCGCAGTGGGCGACCTCCTTCTCTTGCTTGGTTCCAAGGAGGAAAAGAGCTGGGGATGTCGGGGCGTCAACTTCGATAAGCAATTCCACAAGGTTGGCACAAAAGTTCAATTCACGATAAGAATGAGTAAAATTTTCAACCACACATCTAATGGAGTGTAGACTTACTTTAAATTTGTAGTCCAAATTCACTGTGTACTTTAGCCAAACTTCTTTGCGTTTCGTCTAGATTTGTGATCATTACACCTGCGTAAATCTATAATTACCCAGAATATGTACACAGGAACATTTTCAGAGTATTTGTATGGCCGAACTTTTACTATCTAGTGCTTTCACTCTTTATACATATAACTAGAAGTTACAACAACATATATATTTTGTTTATAAAAATTTACATTTTATGAGTCAACACTCTTAATATTACAGAAAACATATTTCAGGAGTGCTGAGTGCTGAGTACTGAGTGCTGAGTAACCCCATAGATAAATCTAGGGGATTGAAGTAAGGACGCATTAAATATGCGCTACGCATCTCGAAATAAATATCTATTTCTTTTTCCATTGGCTTTAGGCAGGGGCTTTAGACCTTTTGTGCTGAGTGCGATTATTACTTTTTTTTACTCAGCACTCGTTACTCAGCACTCAGCACTGTTTCGGTAACATTAAGAAATTATCACTAGCCGGAGAAGTCGTATGGAGAATCTGTATCAATACCTTCCAGTTTTGCCAGAATTTGAGGCTTAATCTTTTCATACTCATTTTTGAGTAAGCTTTTACTATTTTGGGGGTCGGCAGAAGACATTAAGCTGTTGCTCATTGTGACCCACTCTTGCAGTCGTTGGCGTTGAGCAAAAGCAACGCTAGAAAGTAGAATATGGGTACAGCGACTTGGTGTTTCTCGTGTAAAAAACAACAGACGGTAGTAACCCGTATGCTGTAGTAAGCGAGTCATCTCTTGACCAAGACTGGTTTTGAGATCAAGATAATAAGGTAACCATTTAGCGCCATATTTGCGGTTGTAGATGACAGTAATCCACAGCAGCATAGGATGGGGAATGGAGATAAAAAGAAATTGATTATACCGGGTACAGACTAAGCGCTTTAGAATTTCCTCTTGCGGTAGCATTACCCACAGGGCTGGTAAAACTTCCCCCTTTATCTGGATGGACTGGGGAAACACAATATCAGCAATTGGTTTGTTTTGAGGCCAACAAACAGCGCGAGCGATTTCATCGTTTGACCAAGATGCCCGCAAATCGGCTTTTGTCTTTTGTTCCAGATCATTGCTCAGTGTAGCAGGAACTAATGCATGGCTATGGCTGTCTTGCTTAATGCTGTGTGTATGCTCAGGCTGTTCTAAAGAGGTTAAAACCCTAAGAATTTCACTGATCCGTTGGGGGCGATCGCGTGCTACTTTAGCTAGACAACTCATCACCAAATTTTCGATTTCTTTTGGTAGGTCTAATCCAGGCGCAACCTCAGCAAAAGAACGTGGTTTTTGATAGTGATGTGTTTTATACCATGCTCCAAAAGAGTGAGTTGGGGCTACTAGTGGCATTTTGCCTGTGAGCATCTCAAACATCATAACGCCCAAACTATAAATATCAGCACGGTTATCTAATTCCTTGCCCTCCATCTGTTCGGGAGAAGAATAAGCCAGTGTCCCTAAATAGAATTTCGTATGGTCACCATCTGACTGTAATAACTTAGCAATACCAAAATCTAGAACCTTGACCAATTCTCCGAAACTGGGATCTTGAATCACCAGCATATTGCTTGGTTTGACATCGCGATGAATAATTGGGCAAATTGTTCCCTCAACTGGGATACCATCATGAGCGCACTGTAACCCCAAGCTGAGTTGACGCGCCATACTCAGGAATCTTGGTAAAGGCAATCGTTGCTTGCGAATAATAGTGTTCAAGCTTTGTCCTTGAAGGTATTCCATGACGTAGAACGGGGTGTTATTGTCATCTACGCCATAGTCCATCACTCGGACAATGTGGATGCTTTTTTGCCCTAGTAAAGCACAGGTTTTCGCTTCTCGCTCAAAGCGGTCTTGCAATTGCATTTTTTCATTTTGGATTGATAGAGCGAGAAACTTAACGGCAACAGGTACACCTCCCAACAAAATATCCTTAGCACGATAAACACGACCCATTGCTCCAGTACCGATTAACTCCTGGAGTTGGTAGCGTTTGCTGAGTAAGCGACCAATGTTGGGGTCTGACATAGAAAATTCGACTCCAAAAGCAGATTATGAGTGTTTGGGAGGAAAAGTGCATTCAAACTGATATCTAAATTATCTCGGTCTAGAAATCACTTTCCAGGTTATTAGCCAAAATCCATTCATGGGCTAGTACGGCTACACAGAAGTCAAAAATCAAAAGTTAAAGACTTATATTCTCGGCTTTTTCACCATTTTGTAGACGCGTAGCGGCTTAAGACAGGGTGTGGTAGCTTGATTTCCGCCCTACTGTACTAGCTTTTTTCAGTCCTCTTTAGAGGATTGAAACTATGATCTGGCAGTTTGCAACCGAGACGTTTATTACAACTGGTGCAATATACCAGTTGTAATAAGCAGAAAGGGTAGATTTATAATGACGTTTTGTACCATTCTGCACTTTAATTGTGGTGTAGTTTTAGTTTTCCCAATTTTGACTAAATAAATAACTCTAGGATATGCCCAAAATCGGTATTGGGGAAAACTACACTCACCACGGAGTTCTGAGAACTGAGTAATGAGCGCGGAGTTTTAAATATAAATAAAGCTGTGATATGTCAATCCTATTTGAGTTGTAAGATTCTTTGTGAAGGCTGTCCTCGAAGTTCCATACCTTTTTGCTGACGGAAGACGGAAGGGAAGGGAAGGCGGAGCCAGACGCTGCTACGCGAACACGGACACGACTTAAATGCGCTATCGCCGGAAGCCGACGCTCAGACTTTTCTGTTTGTCATTTGTAGTTTTTCACAAATCATTTAGCACTACTCTAATACTAATTGTTAGTGTTTCGTTTTTTCTGTAAGTTATAAGAAATGTGAAAAACTGATTTATTACCCATCACATAGTATTGAATTCGACGTTCAATAATCTTGTTAATCTGGAAAATAAAATAATAAAAAAAGTAGAAATTTCTCACCATTTCTGCCAATGCTGTTAACCATTCTCCTTGCTTTAAAGGCTCTACAACTTTGTAGTAAGCTAGATTTTTTTTATAGACTGCAAGATTATGAGACAGAGCACGCACTAAAGCTGGATTTCTTTTCACAACTTCTTCTTGCATGAAAGAATTAGTAGCTTTGCAGTATTGATTAAGCCGTGGTAATAAACTTTGATGTACAAGAGAGCCGGGGCGGGAGCGGTAGAAATAGTAGGGTTTTGGCTCAAGGAAAAAGCGAGCTCCTTTAATTAAGCATTTCATATCAAGCCAAAAATCTTGACCCATCCTGATGGATTCATCGTATTCAATGCCGTGCTTAACCAGAAATTCTCGTTTGAATATAGGTTTGCTTAAACCAAGATGTAACCCTGGTTGTCCAAAAACATCAGTTTCTACAAAATAAACGATATCAATTTGGCGAATTTTATCTATACGTTCTCCACTTTCTTTAATTAATGTACTCCAAGGAGATGTTTCGCCATCGTTGATTAAATGAACATCATCAGCAATCATGTCTGCATCTGTTTCATTAGCCAGCGATAGAAGCTTTTCCAATCTTTCGGGAGCATACCAATCATCTGAATCAAGCACAGCAATCCATTCTCCTTGGGCTGCTCTGAGGGCACAATTACGTGCAGCAGCAGCTCCAAGGTTTTGTTGATTAACTATCACTTTTAAACGTTGGTCAGTAAAACTTTTAGCGACTTCTACAGTTTTATCACTTGAACCATCATCGACGATGATAACTTCAATATCATTGAGTGTTTGCTCTAAGACTGACTCTATTGCTTTTCCAATATAAGCCTCAGTATTGTAAGCAGGGATAATGACAGATATTTTGGGATTCACGAAACCGCTCTCCTGACTACACCGTTAGGGAAAAATGCTAAAATCCTGACGATAGATAACTTGATAATTTCTTTTTAACTATACACCTAAGTAGGTTGGTGAGAATAAACCATGACTTGTTAAGCTCGGGTGAGCTAGTATACAGTGATGAGCCCATCACTGTAGACAGAATTCGAAGCGGCGGTTTCCACCGTTGTAGCAGCTAGCATCGCATCGGATTAGAGACTTATAGTAACCGACGTAGAAAATAAGTAATTTACATTCTTTAATATAATTTGTTTTGTTTGTAATTAGCTACTGATTGCCCTTAGGTTGACTGACGCTCTAGGCTAGCTTCCATTGTGTTAGTTAAAAAATGACCAGCCAACATGCCACTACTGAGGTTATATGTATCTTCTGAAATCTGGTGCAGGGTTTCAAAGCCACTACGACGCTGACGATCGCCTATTACCCAGTAATGTTGGACAATAGTATCTAGACCAATCCAGCCTTCGCCTTCAACCTGCCCCAAAAGATTATGTTGGAGTAAAAAAGTGTACTGGCGCTCTCCCTGATGCAACCGCCCCTTGTATTGCAAAGATATTTCCGAGCGATCGCTACCTGGGAATATCAGCTTTGTGGCCATGGTGAACCAATTATCTCGATTCCAAGCTACCAAGGTCATACCCTTGACGCTGATTGGCATACCATTACGTTCCAGCCAATTTCCTTGCATTGTCCAGCGTCCTGGTTCCAATAAAAAAGTATGAGCCACCTTCTATATTCCCTGTCTTGATCGAGTGCCACCAAGACTACAGTTATAGCAGTGCTGAGTTCCGTTAGCGATAGCGGGGTTTTTAGCCCGTGCTGACTCCTGAGTTGTGAGTCTCGAGTTACGAGTACTGAATTAAAAATAAACCTCTTGTAAAAGTCCCAATTTCAGTCTAGATCTACCCAGAAGGCTGAATGGAGAAGAAGTTGAGTTATTATAAACGGGTTTAAATCTTTTTACATATCCACTTATGCAGCGTCTTGTCAATAGCGATCGCTATTAAATAATTCTTTTAATTCTTGTCGTAAGGATAGAGGTTGATACCCCAATGCAAAAGCTTTGGAACTATCCAAAGAAACATCTGCTGGTCTGGGTGCTGCCATTTTCACATCTTGTTGTCGGCAGGATTTTAGCATGGTAGCGGGGAGTTGAAATACTTCGATTAATAGCCGCCCAAAATCATAGCGAGAAATCCGCTCTTTGCCTCCTAAGTGAATACATCCGTTAACTTTTTCTAATGCTAATAACAGTCCTTTTGCCGCAGTTGTTCCACTGACTGGTGTGCGGAATTCATCGATAAATAAATTTAGTTCTTTTCCTGCTTTTAAAGTTTGGATAAACGGCTGAATAAAGCTTTTTGCTGTGGGTGTTGCTGCGCCAAACATTAAGGGCATTCGGCATACTGCGGTCTTCGGATATCGCTGTAACATACCTGTTTCTGCCATGACTTTTTGCTCACCGTAAAGATTGACAGGACATACCGGATCTGTTTCTTGATAAGGAGCATTTAAACCATCAAAAACCAAGTCGGTTGATGTAAAAGCATAAGGAATAAAATTATCTGCACAAAGTCCGGCAATATTGCAGGATGCCATAACGTTAATTGCGTGCGATTCTTCAGGATGGGTTTGACAAAAGTTTGGTTGCGAATGTGCAGCAGTATGAATAACTGCTGTTGGTTTGACATTACTAAATATGCTCTTTAATTCCTGAAAATTTGTCAAATTTACTTTTAAAGTTTTGATGCCAGGAATCTCTAAAGGATGCGATAAATAAGTCCCATAAACTTCCCATTCTTGTTTTGCAAGCTGGCAAAGATGCCATCCCACAAAACCACTGGCTCCGGTGATTAACAGTTTTTTCATGTCTAATCTTAAACCGCTCAAGAAAAAATTCCTTGCTACAGTAGTTTTATATTATACACGGAGCGGTGGTTAAAAAATACTATTGCAGCAATTCTTGAAACTGCTTTTTACTACGCACTTTGCTAAAGTCTGGGTCAGTTTTTGCTAGTTTTTTGTACTTTGCAGGAACAAGCTGGATTGCTTTATCTAAATTCTCCATTGCTAATTCTAAATTGCTCTGTAAAGCATAAGAGCAAGCTTTATTGTAATATGCTTGGTGCAAATCTTGCTTGATCGCGATCGCTCGATCATAAGATGCGATCGCATCTTTGTAGCGGTGTAGCTTTGTCAGAGCAATGCCTTTGTTAATTAAGGCTTCATACTTGTTGGGTTTGATAGCGATCGCTTTGTGGTAAGATGCAACAGCGTCTTTGTAACGTTGCAATGATGTTAATGCTATGCCACGATTATACCAAGCTTCGTATTTGTCGGGACTGATGGCGATCGCTGTATCGTAAGATGCCAGAGCGTCTTGGTAGCGTTGCAACGATGTTAAGGCTATGCCACGGTTAATCCAAGCTTCAGAACTCTCAACTTTGATGGCGATCGCTTTGTCGTATGCTTTTATTGCATCTTCGTAATGTTGTCTATCTAATAAATTATTACCTTGACGAAAGAAATTTTCTGCTTTTTGGGTAGCCTTCACTTCTATGAAAAGCTGGGTTACATTACTTTCTTGTACTACTTGCTTAGTATTTTCTGTCGATGAGTTTGCCCCACCACTACAGCCTAATGCGAAGAAAACTATTAAGCTAGATGGAACGAAGTAGCGACGAAAGACCATGCTGTACCTACAGAATTTATCAGATGATGCTAAAGTTTTTTCGGATTTTTGAAGATTATCAAAATACACTAGTTTTTAACCATTAACTTCTTTGAGAAAAAACTTTACTGTTCATGTATAGATTGTTATTAATCTCAAGTGTGTTTTACATTACCATATTAAATACCCATAAGGCAATTGCTTTGCTTAAAGCCTACTTAAACAACAATTTGTCTTGCTATGTAGACAGGTAGGCGTAGCCCATCGTAGACATCGCATTCGTTTGGTAATTCCTCTTTTAATTAACGAGGGTGCGATCGTATTAGTTTTCACTATATGCAAAAACACACATAACAACCGCACAATTGTTCTCAACAAAATCTTTAGTAGGCTTTAGAATTAGGACTTTATTGAATTTAGCTTTTATAAATTATCCAGTAGATCACTTTGCTCTAAGTCCTGAGTATATATGGGCAGGTGCGTTTACGGAGTGTAACGCACCTGTTCATATATCAAGACAAGAATTGCAACGCCTGATCAATTTCAATTCATCATCATTTCCGCACCACTACTAAAGTTCCCGTTGAAGCCCAGTTGTAAAGATTGCGAGCTTGCTTAACAGGTAAATTTACGCAACCGTGGCTGACTGGAGTCCCAAAACGGTTATGCCAGTAAGCGCCGTGGATAGCATAGCCTCTGTAGAAATACATTGTGTAAGGAACATCAGGAATGTTGTAGCCCCTGCCTCGCATCCGATGAGTGCGATACTTAGAATTAATCCGAAATCTACCTATGGGTGTAGGAGTCGATCGCTTACCACCAGAAATACGGTATGAATGAACAAGTTTATTACCTTCCCATGCACGTAAGCGTTGCTCTGACAGGTCAATTTCAATCCAGCGAGGTTGGGATGTTTGCCTGATATTATTAGATAGAGTGATGCTGTTTTCATCGACTAACGTGGCTGTTGCTGTAGTCGAGTTGGATGTACCTGTTAACGGTGATGACCAAGAGAATAAAGTCACCATCAGCGCCACGCCCGTACAAAAAGTTCCAGAGGAACGAATTCCACCACTGCGAATCCAGGTTTGCATTATGCCTCATCTTCTAAACTACGCAAAAATTATGAAGTGAAGTAATTTTATGAAAACTACAAATTTCCAGAGTCACTTCTAGCTTCCTGTGGAGGATTTACGCAATTCATCCGCTAATGCTTCTCAAGACAAGTTCTAAGCTAATCTGCATCCAATTTGCACATTTGTCTTTGGTTATTCACTAAGGAACACAGATTTAATAAAGAGCAAAGTTTTGCATTTTGTTTAATCCACATTCCTAATGACTAATTGCAAAGGACAAAAGTTACAAAAAATCTGTCATTTAAATGCCTAAATGCAAACTTTCCCCGAATTCATATTTGCCTTTTAATTTCATACGGGAATTGTCAGGATTTACGCTTATTATTTTGGGCAAATTGTTGAATGCCCTCTTCTATATTTTATTTCAATTTCAGTAATTCCGACTCCGAATATTCCCAGCAATATTTTATGCTGGGAATCACTTAATTGTCTGGATTTGTTGTTATTTCTGATTTTGCATAAATTGTTTTTTGGTTGCTTCACCTACTATTTATGGATGACTACTGGTGTTCCTACTGATGCCCACTCGAATAACCATTTAGCATGTTTAGGTGCAAGATTTACACAGCCGTGGCTCACTGGAGTGCCAAATCTCTTATGCCAGTAGGCACCATGAATACCGTAATTGCCTTGGTAAAACATTGCATGAGGAACCTTGGGAACATTGTAGTTTTCTCCCCGCATCCTCGTAGTTTTGAACTTGGATTGAATCTTAAAACTGCCAACAAGAGTAGGCGTGGATTTTTTGCCAGAGGAAATAGCACTTCCATAAACTACTTTGTCACCTTGCCAAGCTATTAACCGTTGCTTTGAAAGATTAATTTGAATCCAGCGCTTATCCGATTTTTGTAATCTCTGAATTGTTTGGGCAATTACTTGCTTTTTGGAATTCGCCCAAACTTCACTCGATTCACTAGTAAAAACACTTAAGGACAACGCTGTACCAGCAAGTAGTATTTGTAAGCGACGCACCCAGTCAGAATAAATCAGTCTTTTCATTTTAGATACACTCACACTCAAATCACGGGGTTTTGAGAAACTTATCAGTTTTCACCTTTATTTCCCTATCTATTACTTTAATAGACGTGAGTTTTTAATGATTTGATTCTAAGTTAACTGTTGCATCAGCTTTCTTGCTCTAGATGCGATCGCCTCCCAATTTCCCTCTATGATAAGCGTTCTGGGAAATAATTCACCGCTCAAACCCACTGCGATCGCTCCCGCTTGCAAAAATTCTTTGGCATTTTCTAGAGTAACGCCGCCAGTAGGAATTAAGGGAATCTGACCTAGTGGCCCTTGTAAACTTTTGATATATTTAGCCCCTCCCACTGCTTGGACAGGAAACACTTTTACACAACTAGCACCCTGACTCCAGGCGGTAACAATTTCTGTGGGAGTCAGCGCTCCGGGGATGATGGGCACATCTTTTTCTTGTGCTGCTTGAATCATTGTGGGGTCAACATGGGGTGTAAAGAGGAATTGCGCCCCAGATGCGATCGCTTCTTGTAACTGCTGCACATTGAATAGCGTACCAGTGCCAATGATGCAAGCTGGTAATTCCGAACGTAGTTGACTGATTAATTCCCCGGCGCGATCGCTATTCCAGGTAATCTCGATTAGCTGCATTCCCCCAGATGCTACAGCCATTGCCATTTGCTGTCCCACTTCGATTTTAGGGGCGCGGATGACTGCGATCGCTCGGTGTTGTTGCAACTGTGATAACCAAATTTGATTAAGCATTTTAATTGGGACTGGGAACTTAGCACTAGAGAATGGTTTTCCTAATGCCTAATTTTCAATACTAATACTCAGTAGCTAATACCTAATCTGACTTTTCCCGTTAAGTCTTGAAAAGCTTGCTCACAAAGGATTTAGGGCAAATTAGAAGGTTTGCAGTAAAATAAGCCAAGCGTGGTATCAGAGGCGACAAATCATGTTGGACTGGTGGGAGAAAAATTTTGCGACTTGTGAGTTAGGCGATCGCCGATTGAATGAACGTACAATGTCAATTGGTTTTGCTTGAAGTCAAGGATTTGGCAAATGGCTGTCAGAAATCTTCAACGGAGGAACTGTACTCAAAAGGGCTTATGAGTTTTTGCAAACCCCAAAGTGGAATTTTTAAGACTAATCGAACCGCACTGTCAAATGACGGCGGAAACTGTTGCAGAATACGATGTAGTGCTGTGTGTTGGAGACACCACTTTTCTTGATTATGGCAGGATTGTAGAAAAACTTGTAACTAAGCACACGCGAGTAATTCATGTTTTCGACAGAGAAGGTGATATCACAGAAGTTTTCGATAAAATTCGTCAACTTCAACACACGGGTGTCG
>NZ_WBKM01000077.1 GCF_015714725.1 Nostoc sp. WHI | reverse complement strand
ATGACTTGGGAGTTGTGGTTAGCCCGTGATATCGTTGCTGACAATCCTCTACCTTGGCAGAAATCTCAGGGTAATTTGACCCCTGGAAGAGTTGCCCAAGCTATGGGAGGAGTTTTCGCGGTGATTGGTACTCCGACAAGAGCACCCAAACCTCGAGGAAAGTCCCCTGGTTGGGAACCAGGAAAAAAGCGTCACCGTAAAAACCGATGCCCAATTGTTAAAAAAACAGTAACACCACCACGTAAAGAACCATCAGTTGCGGTTTAATACTCAAGATTATTCATAGGGCTTGCTAAGTCTCTAATTAACTCAGCCTTGCTGAGTCTTTTTGCATGGCTTAGTCTAAACTCCAGTTATCGACGAAGCTCACCATTCTTCAGCTAACAGTTACCGGAAATTGTTGGATGCTTATCCAGATGCACTCATTTTGGGATTGACAGCTACACCCAGACGTGAAGATGGTTACGGACTGCGAGATATTTTCGACCACCTGATTTGCTCAATTAAGACCAAAGAATTAATAGCCCTTGGATATTTGACAGATTATAAGTTAATAGCTGGCTTTAAATATGCCAAACACAAAGTTCCTAAAAAACGTGACTTCACCAGAAAAGAATTAGAAGAAGTTGCTTCTGATTACAAACCGTCTGAGGTGTTAAAGCAATGGAAAAAATTTTGTGCTGGTCAAAAGACAGTTATTTTTGCGGTCAACGTGAAGCACTCTCAAGAGATCGCAGCAATATTTCGTGCAGATGGCATCACCTGTGAGCATCTTGATGGAGATACACCACACTCTGAGCGAAAAGCAATTTTAGGTAGATTCCGTAATGGTCAGACGCAGGTGATTAGCAATTGTGCAATTCTGACTGAGGGATTTGATTCTCCTGACTCTGGGGCAGTGGTGATTGCTCGTCCCACTAGTAGTGTTACTCTCTGGTTGCAAATGATTGGCAGAATATTACGCCCTGCACCGCTTAAGGAATATGCAACTGTCCTAGACATGACTGATAACTGGTTTCGGCTTGGTCGTCCCTGTGACAACAGGGAATGGAGCCTTGATCCGATATCCTGCGATCCGGATAGCCTTGGGGTGAGATGCTGTCCGCACTGTCACCATGTTTTCAAACCAATGCCAGCCCTAATTCGTACTAAAGAATACTTTAATTCCACTTCATCAGAGTTTGTGACTCAATATGAGGCGGATTGTCCCAACTGCGGCGAATCTTTTAAGTGGATATTGTCAGAGGATTCTGGAATAGAAAATAGTGGAGTACCAGTGATTGTTTCTAGCAACGAGATTGAATTTAAAGAAGTTCCTCCTGAAGTACGTCCTGTTTTGCTGCATCCAATTATTGAAGCCAAAAAGCGCAAGTTTAGAAGCCAAGAAAAAAAACTATTATTCTATAATGACACAATCAAAAACTGGTTTTTAAATTGCCAAGAACTAACTCTGTCGGAGCTAATTTACGCTATTCAACTACTGTCATGTCCAGAATGGGCATTTGAGTACAGCATACAATGTTTAGTCTCCCGTGTTCGCAACGCTACTGAATGGGAAAATGTAACCCGAATTATGTCTCTTCGTCCAGACAATGTGAAGAAAGTTATTTGGAGTAATTTGTCTGGTTTAGAAAAAGACAGACTCAAGCAAATGAAAGCACAGTATGATAACGAAATGAAGGAATGGTTGACCGAAGAAAATCTGGCAGCAATAGCGGGTGATCTGGAAATCTGTGAAGACATTGGGATGATTTCTGATTTATGGGAAATCTATAAAAAACCAGCGATTAAAGCCGCGATTGATCTGGTAAGTACTGATAGGCGCGGACAAATTACGCAGTGGATTACTCAGTTAGATACAGTTAGTTATTCCTGACTAACCGAGAGGAAAGAAAATTCGAGTCGGAAATTGGAGTCATTAAACCCTACATTCCGCAGGTTGCTCAACAAAGTAGATAATATTTCTGATGGTGTGAATTTTGCAGATGCCGAAGTCCAAGATGCACTTGAAGGTTGTTCGTATGATTTAGAAGATGCCTTGCGAAGTGCAATTGAATATGCACTGTGGTTGAGTGAACACGAGAAAGAGATTTTCCCCAATGCTTTATTAATTCGTGCGCTACAGGATAATTGGAAGACTAAAGCATGGCGTGATGAATATTTAGAACTGCCTATGTTTGAATTGCCTGGGCAACGGTGGTGGAATGCCGCAGACAAAATGTGGGGACGCGATGTGCGGAATCAATTGGTTGTTGATGTATTTTCTGACGGGGGTGGAGAATTTATCAAATTCAGCAACGGTAAAGAGATCCTAGTAAAAACTGCATGGGTATTGGGATGGGAACGATTGCTTGAATATGCCAGCCCAGTAACTGTTTCATCCATATAGTAATTTAATTGATTAAGGATTTACAAGTGTGCGATTCCTGAAGCTGAATTTATCGCACCGTAGGCGATCGCTTTTCCCGATTCGGGAAAATTGTGCCTGGCTACTCTCTATTATTAGGGTTTTTTTATTGGGGCGATCGCTTTTCCCAGATCAGAACTGATGATATCAATATTGATATCAATGCCCCCTACCAAGATATTTATGAATGCGGGGCTTTTGTTTGGCTGAATTTAGCGCAACAAGAAGACTTCACTACCTGTAGTGCTACATTCAGCCAAAGTTAGTACTACATTGTAGGTTCCGCTAAGACGCTTGTATACAGGGGGTATACAAGCGTCTTAGCGGAACGGGAATTATTAACTCTGCACCACCTGAGATTATTTTTCACTTCTCAATATCTATTGGCGAATTAAATATGCACCAAATAGCCGTGCGATCGCAGTTCCCCACAGCTAAAGCACTCTATAAGATATGCGTCACCTCAAAACAACTCATTCAACAGGAGAAATACTATTTTTGGCAATAGGATGAAGGCGGTTTGTTAAAGCTTCTAACTCACCGCCAGCAAGCAGCAATTCAATAACTTCACGGCCATGCAAAATAAATCTGTCAACTTGCTGTTCAAACGTTATAGTACCTCGGAAGACCTCAACTAGAGGTTTTCTTAAATGAAGAGGATGCCAAGGGTTTGGTTTCGCTACGTCAAATCTGTGATCATGAAAATCCCATGTCCCTGAATTCTCTTTTAATCTTGAGCGCAATTTAGTATATTCATCAGAATGAAAAAAATCTGCTTCAAATGACTTCCATCTCTTTATATAAACACCTAAAATTAAACAAAAATCTGGGCCGAGATGTAAATTTGAAGGTTGCACTTTAAAAGCGGAGCCATTTAGAAGAGTACCAACGAATATGCTCAGAAAGGAACCATCTAAAGTTTCTAAGCCTAATCGCCCATCCAGATGTTCATATTTCGTTGGCATAGGTACATCTTTGTTAAATCCAATTCTTTTTAATACCCAACGCCAATCTGCTTCAGCAGCGCGTAAGGTTATGTTCTTCAGGTTAGGCTGTAGTGATTGAGCAGGTAAATAAGAAACTATACTTTCATAAGAAACTGGTGCTGCTGGGCCTAAATTTTCCTCAGCAAGCATATCTATAAAATCACGAACCAGACTATCATCTGATTTTGTTTCTAACCAATGCTTCAAAAATTTATATATATCACTCCAAGTCAGAGCTAAGTCAGGATTTTGTTGATGTTGTCGAGTTAATCCAGTAATAAGAATTAATTTATATCCTCCTTGTGACCACTTTGAGATTGTTTTTGCATAGTCCCGATATTTATCTAGTTGCCCTGGACTGAGATTTGACCATACCTTGTGTTCAAATATCAAGGCAAATTGTCCACAATCTGCCAACATATCTATTTGTCCACCAGGGAACGTATATTGTGTTTTCCACTCTGGTAGTATATGAGTTAAAGGAAGAGGTTCTGGTAATTTTAAACTGAGATAATCTACAAATTCACCAGCAAGCATCTCTTTATTTCTCAGCAACCAAGCAAAACCTTCAGTTATAAAATTTTCAATTGGATCAAGCTCTTGGCTTTTGGGATATTTACGTAGTGCGCTAAACAAGCTATCTGACAAGCCTCTATTCTCCATAGTTTTAAAAGCCTTCAACATAGCATATAGACAAAGATATTGTCCTTATGCGATTGCGCTACACTCAACAATTTCGATCGCCTTGATTAGTAGGACAGCAACACGGCAGTAACTTTCCAAACACAAAGCAAAATGCAGGTAATTTATGTTCTACTCCAAATTGCCATATTTATCACTTGGACGAGTTGCTCAACATTGTAATTAACCGTTTAATTTGCCCAACTCGCTTACGTTGGTCGTAGCGGCGCTTGGCTTCTGTAGTGATTTTTTCTACAAGCGCGTTATCGGCACTAGCAATAGTCCAGGCAGCTTCTAGAAATACCTCAACTGTGATGCCTCTATCTTTACAAAACCGTGTTAATTCTTGGTCGAGGTCTTTTTCTAAAACGATCGCTGAATGTCGTCGAGTTTCGGGGTATTTTTGGAGTTCGGCTTGGAGTTCGGCAAGTGTGTTAGATGATGCAGCAGTTGGATTCACAAGTTCTGTAACTGGGGTGATTTGTTGTTGTGCGTTTTGTTCTTCTGTTTGGGGTTGTAGTTTAGGAACAAGTGCATCCTGGCGTGGTTCAACTGTCGGGCGATTACGTTTGTTGCGGAGTTGATTGAGTACGTTATCTGACATTTTATTTATCCCCAAGTGAAGTGCGAATTTTTTCAACTAAAATTTCAAATGGATATTCCAAGTCCTTATATCCCAACTCACTCAGGGTTGTACGTTTGTTGATAGCTTGTTTATAGCGTTCTGATTCGCGGATTGAGGGTAGAACCAACCCCTTGCCCACTTCGTCACGCATACCATCTACAGCAGCCCGACTTTCTTGGGCTTGGGTTTTACCAAACCAGCGATCGCGGAATGGTAAAACACCTAATACTTGGGCATCCGTTGCACCTACATCTTGCAAGCCGTTCAATAAGTCGAGTGTCCGCACCAGGGAACCGTAACCTTTGACGGATGCTTCTGCTGGGATAATCAAAAAATCTGCTGCGCCGATCACTGTCAAACAAATTTGCGATCGCTGGGGTGGAGCATCAATTATGCACACTTTGAATATTTTGCTGATGGCTTCTAATCGCCGCTTGAGTAAGGTGGCACCAACTCCACTGTTAGATAAATAATCTTGCACGGTATCGAGTTGATCGTCGGACGGGATTAAAAATAAATTGTCGTTATCTTGAGTCGGATAGATGCAGTCTTCTGGTGCAACTGTTTTTTTGAGAAATTCCAATAGTGTTGGTTGGTTGGGTTCTAACTCAAACCCCAGATAGGTGGTGAGATTATGTTGGGGGTCGGAGTCTAGCATCAAGGTAGGTAAACCCTGGCGCGATAGCAGCCGACCCAGGAACAGGGATGTTGTCGTCTTGCCCTGACCGCCACTCAAGGAGCTTATGGTAATTGTCAGCATATACAAATTTATTAAATTAGCTATTTACCTTAGAGTTATTTAATTATTTTGTCAAATACTAAATTTAGCTAATTAGCTTTTTACAAAATTAGCTTTTTAGCTTTAGGCTTAATTGGCTTACAAATACGATCCGGTTCAAAATTAATCCAGTAGCCACTTTGAGCCAACTCTAAACAAAAATCTGAGGATTGCAAAACTGGAATTTGGCTGGAATTTCCGATAGGTAAATGACTAGACATTTTTTAATCCATGTGGGCTATCCAAATATACACACTTTTAGATAAACAGATATTTGAAGCTACACTAGAATGGACTTATCCAAATATACACACTAATGGAATATGAGCAAAGTAAAGCGCGGAACTATTGGCAAAGAGAAAAGAACTTTACACCCAAATTCCAAGGAGAATTTAAGGTTAGGGCCAGAGTCACTTATGCAGGGAAACAAACCAAAAGCCCGGCACAACTTTACCCTGCTCGATGAAACTGTTGAATGGCTCCAAAAGCATCCGAGTGCCAGCGCAAAAATTGATGAAGTGGTACGCCAGATTAGAGAGGGTCATCTGGTAGCAGTTCAAGAAGTTCCTAACACTAAGGAGAAGATTGCAGATTTACAGAAAGAACTTAAGCAGATACGGGGCAAACTAAAAAAGGTTGTTAAGCTACTTGACGAGGCACTGCCACTACCCGCAAATAGGGGTGGGGCTATTAAAGATAAAATCAAGGAAGCTTTGGCAATATTAGACTAATTCCATTAGTGTGTATTGTTGGAATAGCTATAGAGATTATTCTCTGATCGCGGATAACTGATGATTTTGGTGGTGGTAGTAAAAGCTCTGTCATAGGTAGTGGCTGTTATTATCTGCTTGAAGTTGGGCAATTTATATATAGGGTTGGACAAATACAGTTTTTGCTAACTCACTATCATCAGGCGCACCTTCTTTGGCTATAAATCTGTGAATATCTCTGACTCAGAACTAGATTTAGTATCTTTAGCTTCCAGAATCGAACAGATAGAAGAGGAGCAAAATCTCCGTAGGCAAAATATTGCATGGCTAAAACGCTATTTTGATGAAATCAAACAAGAATTTAATAATCGGACTGAACTACAGCAGTTTCAAAGTATGCAAGAGGCGATCACGCTCTTAACTGCACAAGTCGCCGAGTTACAACAGCACATCAATCTTCCGTCTAATTTAAGTAATGGCTTGAATAATAATGACACTACTGACGCATCTATTAAAGAGACGAATATTGATGATACGGAAATTATCAAGCAGTTTTTTGAACGTGTTGAAAAGCCCGAAAAACAACTAGCGTGTGTAGATATAATTGCTATTTCTGAAAATATAGATATTGCTGAAACTGAGCCAGATGAGCCAATTAATGTAGCTGAGGAGCAGCCGCTATTAGAGAGAGCTTTCAGCGATCAAGAATTCCAGATTGAGAAAATAATGTGGTTAGTCAACAGAATTTATGCAGCAGAGGAACCTAACGACGAAATACCTGTTGATGCTGAAGAATTTTTGAGGCGGCATCAAGCAGGAGAACGGGATTTTATTGGGATTAATTTGGCTGGGGTAAATTTGAGTGGAACATCCCTCAACATTGAAGTCAATCTTAGCCAAGCCAACCTAAGTGGTGCAAATCTCTGTGGTGTTAGATGGGAATCGCTCAAGCTGAGTGGTGCAAATTTGAGGGGGGCTAAACTCTGTGAGGCGCAGTTATGTGGAACTACAAAATCCTCTGGAGCAAACCTGTGTGAAGCAAATCTAGATAATGCAGACCTAAGTGGAGCAAATCTAACTACAACAAAGCTAGCGAAGGCAACTCTCAAAAATGCTAGCCTTAGCAGGGTTAATTTTAAGCAGGCAGATTTAAGCGAGGCTAACCTCAGTCAAGCTAATCTCAGTGGAGCAAATCTATCTGAAGCGAGGCTAGGGAAAGCAACTCTAAAAAAAGCCAACCTTAGTAAAGTTAATTGTAACCATGCAGATTTAAGTGAGGCTAACCTCAGTCAAGCCGACTTCAGTGGAGCTTATATGTGTGAAGTCAACCTAAACGGAGCCAATCTCAGTCAAGTAAATTTAAGCGGCGCAAACATGAGGCAGGGTAAGCTGATTAGGGCGGACTTCAGTAATGCTAACCTGAGTCAAGTAAAGCTTATAGAGGCAAATCTAGAAGGAGCTAATCTTGAGGGAACCAATCTTCAGCATAGCTATTATGACCTATCAACTATCTTCCCTACAGGGTTTGATCCGGTAAAAGCTGGAGCCTATTTGATTGTTCCTGGTGCATCACTGCAAAATGCTAATTTAGTTGGTGCTAACCTCTATCAAGTAAACCTGACTGAGGCAGATTTACAAGGAGCAAACCTCAACTCAGCAAACCTGGAAGGTGCAAACCTAAGCGAATCTAATTTGAATGCAGCAAACTTGTCCAAGGCAAATTTAAAAAATGCGAGACTTGTTCAGTCAAACCTGGTTCAAATTGACTTAAGCGAAGCAAATCTCAGCAGTGCAGATTTAAGTGCAGCCAATCTAAGTGAAGCAAATTTGAGTAAGGCAAACCTTAGCAGCGCAAAATTAGCTGCCGCAAATTTGAGTAAAATTAATATGAGTCAGGTAGACCTAAGTTACGCCAACTTAAGAGCGGCAGATTTGAAAGGTTCAAACCTAACTCAGGTCAATCTAGAGGATGCTGACCTAACTGCGACAGACTTGAGTAAAGCGAATTTAAAAAACGCGAAATTTAATCAGTACACAAAGTTAAACGATGCTAATCTGACAGGGGTAAATTTAGTTGGGGTAACACTTAGAGGCAATTTCAATGGAGCAAACTTAAATGAGACTAACCTATGTGGGGCTAACCTCTGTGGTCTAAACTTGAGTGGGGCAAGCTTGATTTCATCTGAACTGCGTGGGGCAGACTTGAGCAATGCAAATCTTGAAAAAGCCAACCTAAAAGACGCAAACCTTACTGGTGCGAATCTGACTGGAGCAAATCTCGCTGGTGCTATCATGCCTGATGGCACAACTCACGAGTAAACTGTGCTATGGGAATTGAACCGAGATGTGTATATCTGGAAACAGTTAAGCGCAACTTATTAATCAACGACAGAATAAGCATTGCAGCACTCGTGTCAGCACCTCTCATATATAAGCATTCGCAATAGTTGATCAGCAGTTCGCACTGTTCACCAGAAATAAAGGTTTGGGGCGCTTACGTGATCAAAGGGGAAAAACTATCTGTGTGCGATCGCAATTTCTAGAGTTGCTCAAAAGCTGAATGATTCGGACAGTTCGGCGCATACTTGCGATTTCCTGGAATTCCCATAATGGGAATCTGGGAAGTTCGTTGTACATTCAATTTGGTCTAGTCACTTGCTTTCGCAGTCCTCTTGGACATTGGCTTTCGCTTGGGAGAGATACTTAAGACACCCAAGATCAGCAATAAAAATACTTAAATATGGTTTGTGGTTGTAGAAAAAGCAGTTTTGGGGAATTGATATCAGGGATTTGGTAAAGAATTTAGTAGAAAGGATTCTGGTTGTTACCGAACGGGTGTATTGATATCAAGGAGACAAAATTAGGGTTTTGTCTTTTTAAGATATTGATGAATTATGACACCAGTAGTCGTAGTTAAACCCAGAGGAAAGCAACTAGCTCATTTAGCGCCAGTCGATGCCCAGCAGCGCTTAGTTCAACTGTGGCTGCATGATAAGCCTCAAAGTACCCAAAAATGTTATCGGCGGTATGCGGCGCAGTTCACTGGATTTTTGGGAGGGGTCAACAAAGCGATCGCCCACACGACTGTTGAAGATATGGTGGAGTTTTCTGAGTATTTGCATAACCGGGGATTGGCAGCGCCTACTATTAAAACCTATATGGCGGCGATCAAAAGTCTGCTTTCCTTTGCTTACAAAACTGGTTATATCAAGCAAAACCCTGGTGCTGCTATCAAGTTAAAGAAGCTTGACCAGCGCTTACACGAAAAAGTTTTGACTCTCACTGATATTGCCCTAATGATTCGCTTGACCGAACGAGCCGAGTATCGTTATAAAGCTCAACAAATTAGAGATTTGCTGATATTGAAACTATTATATGTAGCAGGTTTGCGGGTGTCGGAGCTAGTAGGGCTGAGGTGGAAGGACTTTACACCACGGGATCTCACCGGACAAATTACCGTTGTGGGTAAAGGCGACAAGTCCCGTCACATTTTACTGCCGGAATATCTGTGGCAGCAACTGATAGATTACAGAGGAGACGCGCCGAAAGATGCCTATGTTTTTAAGAGTCGTAACGGGAAAAATAAGCCACTGCAACGTCAAAACGTTGATCCAATAATTAAGGATGCAGCAGAAAGAGCAGGACTGACAGAAAAAGTTAGTTGTCATTGGCTCAGGCATAGCCATGCTACGCACAATGCTGAGAGGGGTACACCAGTTCCGTTAATCCAGCAAACGATGGGCCACGCCGATATTTCCACAACGGCAGGTTATATTCATATACGCCCCGGTGATAGCAGTGCTTTGCATTTGCCACGGGTTTAAATACGGAGCGATCGCTAATTACTATCGGGGCTTAAATGAACCCTATTGCGGAAACCGTTGAAATTATTTCACCGGATGGTAAAGTCCGTCTTTTACATTCCATTCCCACCCCACGCTCATGGGGTCACGGTTACGCGACCAACTGATAAATTCTTTGACGCTCTTGTTTTCCCTTTCTGTAATGAGACTTTGGTGGCTTACAGCAAGCCTTTGGGCTAAACTTTCATTATTTCTAGGTTGCAGTTCAATTTGGGGTTGTTGGTACGAGTACGCTTGTCTTCTGGGTTTGTTGTTGTGCCTACCAGAAGCGATTGCCCTCTCTATGAGTTCCAACTTCTTGGTAATTCTTTCTAGTTTAGTGTCGAGATGGGATTCCAGATTTTCTAGCTTCTGATCCAATCTGCCGGAATTATTGATATCAATCTTGCTATCAAACTTAGATATTAATTCCTCTAAGCCTTGCAGTAAGAGAATTGTATGCCCCTCTCTGTGCAGTTTGGATAGTTGGCGTACTACTGGAATTAAAGCAGTAGGGACACGAATCATTTCGCTTGGTGGGGTCTTGTCGTCAGCCATTTGATATCGGTTTTGATAGCAATAAACTGATGATAGAGGAAAAGCGATCTGTTTTTTCAAAGCCCAGATGCTATAGAGCAATCGCTCAGTCGGCGAGAAATCAGACCAAAGCAACCAAAAAAAATCCTTATTAATCCGGCGCTGGGTCTACTTCCAACGCTAGTGCTTCAACTTCAAACTCTTCTATGCACCGTTTGAACACACCCAACATAAATTCAACACTAAAGCCCATTATTGGGGGCGTACCATACACCGAGCTACGGTATGTCGGTCTCTCTGCCCACCCGTATAACTTAAAGTCATGCGTTCTCTTTCCTGGTCTTCCTTCATGGATGTAGGCATTTCGCATTTCCTTGTAAGCGATTGCACCGTATCGGGACAAAGTTAACCATTGCTCAAGCTCAGTACGATTTGTTTCCGGGCTATTCGCTAGAGTCTTGTTCATTATCGCACCCAGACTCAAATCCTGCGAAGTGCAGCGAGTTTGGTATTGCTCAATAAACTCAGGGGTACGACGTTCTCCAATTGTGCTTAAGAATGTAGATACATTCTCCGGTAGTTTTACTCCTTTCTTTTGGTTTATGCAGGTATCTCCTCGATCCACTTTGCTCCACACGTCTGGTAGTGAAACAAGCTGGAATAACTCACCACCGTAACGTGCAAGAAACGCATCAAAAATAATCCGTTTACCACTATTGCTGCACTCTTTCTTGCCGCTACTCTCTGCCCACAAATTGGAAAGAGCGTCAAGAGAACCCCACAGCAACACGTTGCCTTCGTACCTTTGTTCGATAAGGTTTAACTTACTGATGAATGCGTGTCGTTGTCTCCAAAAATCAAAAAAAAATGTAATCCGCAATTTTAACTCTTCGTCCATATTGTCTGCTACTTAAGCTGCATGATAATTACTACTATTCAAGAATAAAATCTTAGGCTTATAGCAATTGAAAAATTCGTGTTTGGGATTATCTTATCTAGCTAGTAAAGAACAACCGTTTCCACCATTTGCGATCGCCTACCTTTACATATGGCACAGTAATCAGTGCAACCAAAGGTGGATAATTCAATTGCCTGTGGATGCGATTGAGAAAATTTTGATGTACCCCTAGCTCGACAGCATAGTAGTTCATTCGGTTGGGTCTTCACTATAGTCCATCCCAGAGTGCTAACGAACAGTCCGACAATCCATAGGTCAGATAATAGTAGCCAGGAAGTTTGGCGCAATTCCTCATTTGATAAGGTTTGAGGTGGTTGGGAAATGCGACGGCAACCTTCAAGCTCAAAGATGCGGCTTACAGCCAGTTCGATTGAATCGAAATTATTTGACTGGATACAGCTAATGTAATTTCGGAACTCGATAAACACATCAAGCTCCTATTCTGACAAGGAAAGATTAGAAAGATTCATCCTCATCATCTTCAGACAGAGGCTCAGGTGGTAGCAGGATGACGGGATGAGGATTGTACGTAGTCGGTGGTTGGAAATACAGCAGTTGCGCTCCCTTATCTTCTAACTGTTGCGGTTCAGCGTAAACATAGTAAAGTAAATCACGCAAATACCAGCAGGATTTAGATTTGTCTATTACTTCCGCCAAAGCGTTATCAATGCGTTCGGCATAACCCTTAAATACTTCATCTTCTAAGTTAAATAATAACTCTGAATCTGGAGCTTCTACCAACAGCCGCTCGTACTCAACTTCAATTCTTGCAATTTCTGGATCTTCATACACTCGCATTACCGCCTGCATTGATTGTGATACCTCTAATAGGGAAAACTGCGAGATTATGTCTGGCGCATCAATTTGTTCGTCGTAAAACTTATAGCTTTCACCTTCTTCATCGTCAGCTGAACCAGAAATGAAGATGCGACCTGTGGAGTCAGCTTCCAGTAGCACACAGTTGATGTCAGGAGTCACCCAAAAATGAAAAGCATCGCACCCTAGTTCCATTGCCAGGGCTGATAGCCGGGGGCGACTAGCACCTTCTGCCCGCGCACAAAGCAGAGCGGCAATCCAGGTTTTAACAATTGTCCACCCGCCTTTACCTTCGCACAAGCTAATGACCCACAGGCGCGGTCGCTCCCAAGCAGGAAGATTGTGCAGTTGTTCCAAATCACTTGCGATCTGGGGGAGATGGGTAAGACGACGACAACCTTCTTCCTGCTCCAAAAGGCGCGTCAGTGCCTGTGCAATCGCAGCAAGATTATTCGACCGAATACAAGTGGTGAAATTGTAGTATCTATCAAACATTGAGTTGTTTTTGTCCTCAGAAAGAGCGAGGGAATCGAATATGGTGAACCGCAACTGAATTTTTAGTACGGGGAGGCTGCTTGTATTCAAACAGATCCCTGGCAGCTAAACCAGCTTCTTTGTCACTAAAACACATGAAGTATTGAAGTCCGCAATCTTTAGCTACCTCTGCTTCTCTGTCGATCTGGCTGATCATTCTTTGAAATTTAAACTTTTCTAATTGGGTGGGTGGGGTGTAATTTGGGGCATCAGGAAGAATTAAATATTTTTTCAACCATTTATATCCTGTTTTCACTTCTGCCACAGAGCCAATAGGCTCCGACCCATTCCCATTGTTAACTATGGCTCCCTCTGCTCTGACTAGCCCATCGTAAAATGCAAATAATCCCAAGGGAGTTATCACGAGGTAGTCACCAGGCGAACCAGTGACGTAGGTAGCATATTTACTATGTGTTATGTCCTTACCTAAATCTGGGCTATCAATGTTTACCTGATCACCTAAATGCCGAGCTAATTCAAGATTAAAGCATCCATCCTCAGAATCTACTTTACCTTTAGTGAAAACCTCCTGTTCTGTTATCCTCTCTGGATTGTTTTTGTTATGTATAAGAACATTCAGCCTCCTCTGCTGTGCTATTTTTAATTGCTCAACTAGCTCACGTTCTCTTTGATTACTGTAAGGATTTCCTGTAATCGGATTGATATCAGCTACGTGTGATGGATTTGTTGTAGGTTGATTATCATTTCCTTTGAAAATTTCCTCTATTATCCTAAATAATAGAACACCAGTATCTCTAAGAAGTCTAGGTATATCTTCTTCATTGAATGCATAAGGGCCGTAAATGCCTGCTGCGGTACCATTAATATTTGCATTCCCAATAACAAACTTGGACTTATTAGATTTAAGAACGCCGCTTTCGTAAGCAATACTAATCAATCTTTTTTTATTGACGCCAGTGTAGATACTGTAGTTAGCATCGTTAATGGAGACAGAACCAGTAACTCTAACCGAGCCATCAGCTTGTACGTAAATTTTGCCACCAGTGTTATTTCCGTCAGAGCGGAGATACCCAGTTGTAACTGCTCCCTGAGAACTGTCGATCGCAATTACTCCACCGTTTGAGATGATGTTTTGGCTAATAACATCGCCAACAGAAGAGATATATACATCACCGTTATTGGTTGTAATATCGCCTTGTGTAGTAACAGTACCTTGCTTGGCAATTAGGGCAACTTTATCCCACTGCGAAGTGATTTTACCTGTAGTCACGTTCTGGTCAGCTTGTATAGCTACTTGACTACCACTATTAATTTCAGTGGTAGTGACATTACCTTTATTGCTAACTAAAGCAACTGTACCGAATGCTGATACAATACTTTGAGCAAGTACATCTTGAGTAGCACCAAGAGTCACATTATCAACGCTAGCGATCGCGCCTTGGGCTTTAACATTACCACTGCTGCTAATCAAAGCAACTGCGCCATCAAGTGATGTAATATCTTGAGTAACTACATCTTTAAAAGCCCCAAGAGAAACATCACTATTACTGGTAATTGAACCATTGACAGTAACCGCACCTTGACTGGAGTTAAGAAGAACTACATCATTGGCAGACTGAATTTTCTCGGTGGTGATGTTCTGTTTGGCTAGAGCAGTTAAACCATTATCAGCAGTAATTTCCCCAGTGGCAGTAATAGCATTAGTAGCACTAATCAGACTAATTCCAGCATTTGTGGAAGTAATATTGTGAACAACAACATCTTTAAGAGCAGTAATATTTACATCACCATCTTGGGTTTGAATATCACCCTGTGTTCTGAAAGCCCCATCACTCAAAATATCTACTTGTTTAGCAGTGATATTACCAGTAGTTACATTGCCTTTAGAATCGTATTTTTTGTTACCAATTTTACCTAAAGAAATATTTACATTACCTGAGTCAGTAGTAGACAAAGAAGCTGTGGTAATGTCATCAATAGCATTTAGAGTGATATTGCCTTGACTGGTGATATCCCCTTTAGCAGTAACAGTTTTAGCACTATTAACTGTCAAGTCCTTAAGGCTAGCGTTACCACCAACTGCATTATTGAAAGTGATATTGCCCAAACCTCCTGTCAGGCTGAGGGATGAAGCACCAGCACTGTTACTATCGAGAGTATTTTTGAAGGTGATGTCGCCGCCTTTGGAAGTGACAGTAGATTTAGCAGAGTTAAAAGTGTAAGCACCCGTACTGCTATTGAGGATTGTGGGGCCATCAAGAGTAACATTGCCGCCCTTGGTGACAACATTGGAACCAGTGAGATTAATCTTAAGCCCCTGCAAGAAGACAGAACTACCTTGAGTGGAAATGTTACCTACAGTGATGCCATCCTTGGGCGTTGCTGTTGTAGAAATGGGGTTAAGAAGGAACTGGTGAAATTGCCCTCCGATAGAGCCACCTCCCAATATCTGCCCCTTATTATTGATGACTCGTAACTGTTGTAAAGACCAACCTGATTCTTTTGGAATCAAACTCTCAAGGTCAGTCATCTTGCCATTACTGTACAGGAAAAAATGATTGTTAGAATAACCAATCACTTGGCCAGAGTCATTGATACTTATTGCACTGCTGTATCCGGGTAAGCTAGAGTTATTTTCAGATAATAGAGTACCTAAGTCAGTCATCTTGCCATCGCTGTAGAGGAAAGCGTGTTTCACTGAGGTATAACCGTCACCCTCCGAGCCGTAACCATCACCACTAAAATGATAAGGTATCAAGAATTCGGAATTACCAATTACTTGACCAGAGTTATTGATGTCAATGGCTTCGCTATAGTTGCCTCCACCTTCAGACAAAGTACCTAGATCAGTCATCTTGCCATTACTGTAGAGGAAAGCATGATATGGCCCATCATCAGTATTAGATAACCCAACAACTTGACCAGAATCATTGATGTCTGCTGCATAACTAGATCCAGCAAAACTCAAGTTGTTTCTAGTTAATAGAGTACCTAAGTCAGTCATGTTGCCATCGCTGTAAAGGAAAGCGTGATTCTCGGAAAGATCACCAATGCCTTCCGAGCCGTAACCGTTACCGCTAAAATCGTGAAGTACCATGACATCGGAGTTACCAATTACTTGACCAGAGTTATTGATATCCCCGGCTCTACTGACGGTGCCTCCAGGCAAAGTACCCAGGTCAGTAATCTTACCATCACTGTAGAGGAAAGCGCGACCCGCACTTAAGTTATAACGGCCATAGGAAGTACCGACGACTTGACCAGAGTTATTAATGCTATCAGCCAAGCTACGACTGTCCCCTGACAAAGTACCTAAGTCAGTTATCTTGCCATCACTGTAGAGGAATCCAGTATTGGTGTAGGAACTACCAACCATTTGACCAGTGTCATTGATGTCCGTTGCATAGAAATTGCCCTTAAATAAAGTGTTGAGGTCAGTGATACTGTAACTGCTACCAGTCGAGTTTTGTGTATCAATTAATCCTGACTGCAAGCTAAGTCCAGGGCTACTGGAGGAAGCAGTATTTTTCAGCGTAATATTCCCAGCACTGATACTACCTTTCGTTTGAACCTGAAGTGAAGAACCAGTATAGTTGCCAAATTTAATATTATTGAATGCTGAAATTTGAACTTTTGTTGAGGCATCAGTACTTTTGAAGATAACTTGCTCAAAATTAGAGTTTCTAAATACTTCACCCACTCCATCGCCTGTTAGAGAAAAAGTTTCTGGATTGCCATTAGTATCTTGTAGAGTTAACTGAAAATCTTGATGACCATCAAAGTCTCCAAACTTTCCTACTGATACCAAGGAGTCATTAGGTGAGTTAGCATCAGTACTCTTAACAGAATTTTTTGATAGGGAAGCTGTTTTGAAGGTAGGGCTACCTGTAGTGCTAACTAGAGGAGCATCTTTCGCATTCCCTGTGAGTGGGTCAAAATCCGTTGTGCTGTTATTCCTTGTACTATCGTTAATTAGCGATGAGGATAGAGCCGTCGTTAAAAAAAATGATTGCTTAAACAACAGCGAACCATCAATAACATTGTCTACAAATTGAAGTACATTTGCACTTAAGTCAGTTCCTCTTGTATCTGATGCTGAAATCCAGTCTAAATCAGAATAAATAGAAGTAGCACTAGGAGATTTAAATGCCTGTTGAAAACTTAAAAATCCTGAAGTACTACCCAGAGTCGGACTCAAAGATGTATTGTCTAGTAGAGATTTTGTTAGGATTCCATCTGGACTAGACACAAACATACCACTAGTCAAGAATGTTTCAGTAGTTTCCATTGCTAACCTTTTGCAATTAATGAATTATTTCAGATTTAAACTAAATTAAATACTTTATTCAAATCGAGGCTGGTTTAGTAATAACTGAATCGGTTATCTTGCCTTTAATGTGATATTACTGTCATCAAAATGTGCCGTTATTGGCTAGTGACTAGCCATACTAAGCAAAGTGTTACTAAACAGGTATATTAAGATTCATTTCCAAGCACAGCATGGCACATACCCTATAATCGTTGGCAATATTTACCAGTCTGATTTACTAAAAAAATATATTTCCAGAACGAAAAAATCAGAGCAACGAAAACGACTGTATTCCTAGTAATATAAGAGTTTGATATAGGTTGAAATCAAACAAGTCAGATAATTTCTGTGTGAAGCTTTTACTTCTATACTTTGAAATGTTCTTAATATTTTTAAGTGAATGAGTGTAATCTACGGGGAGTTTAAGTTTTTCAAAATTAGGTCTGATATCAGAGATCAGAAACTTAAATAATAAGAAATATAGCAGTGCATTTACTTATCTAGTTAGGAAAACAATATGAAAGTTACGTAATTTTCACATTGTTTTGATGACAACTTATATTCAAAGCTGAAAGTTGATTAACTTGCTTATATTATGCTGACGGCTATTTCGATTGTCATACCTGTTTATAATCGGGAGCGCTACCTTAGTGCTGCTATTGAGAGCGTCCTTCAGCAAACTCGCCGTGATTTTGAACTACTAATTTGGGACGATGGCTCAACAGACAACTCTTTAAATATTGCCCGCTATTATGCCAAACACAACGAACAGATAAAAGTTGTGGCAGCAGAGCATCAAGGGCAAACTCTCTCTCTCAAAGCAGCGCTTTCAATGACTTGTGGAACTTATCTTGGTTGGGTAGATAGCGATGACCTTTTGGCTCCAACTGCACTTGAAGAAACTACTGCTGTTCTGGATAACAACCCCAAAATCGGACTTGTTTACACAGATTACGTCGTCATCGATGAGAATAACTTAGTGGTCGGTTCAGGGCAGCGTTGTCGCATTCCGTACTCCGCAGATAAACTCTTAGTTGACTTTATGATTTTCCACTTTCGGTTAATGCGCCGTTGTGTGTACGAGCAAGTGGGTGGTATTGACTCTAATTCTGGACTAGCCCAAGATTATGACTTGTGTTTGCGACTTTCAGAAGCCACAGAAATACAACAACTTCAGCGTTCGCTCTACTATTACCGCAATCATTCTCTTGGTGTGTCCAATCAAAAACGAATCGAACTAATTTTTAGTTCTCAACAAGCTATTGCACAAGCGCTTCAGCGCCGAGGATTAGCTAACCGCTATGAAATTAACGTAGAAATTGTCGGTCGCTACTATTTAAAGCCCAAAAGTGGAAGATGAACCATTACCCTAAGGGTTGAGTCAAGAAAGCAGTAGAGACTTGTTTTGACGTTTTGGGCGTGACTTGCATTAATAACCCAGTTACCCTTAGCTTGTCTAATATCCGAAGAATTGCTTCTCGCTGTTCTGTAAATAGAGGTGCTTGTAGAGGTACAGTAGTGATGAGATTTAACAAGTTTATGCTTGATTGACTTGGAGGCAGTAAAGGTTTTTCAGAAAAGGTGAGATCATTGTCTAAAAGCAAACCTACATATACAGAAAGTGCTTCGGTAACACTCATTTTATAAACTTCAGGATGCAGCACAACTTGCTTCCATAGAAAGCGAATAATTTGATTAGTATGACCCATTAGTGTATCAACACTACCCAGGTATTTCATTGCTAGGACAATTCTGGCTTCAGCAGGTGTCAGTGTCATTCCCACAGCTTTCGAGAGATGTTGGAGCCAAAAACACGCCTTTCCTTCCTGTCTTATTTGTATTGGTGCTAAACTCCAAAAGTCCCAATTTAATCCCAGTAAAAACCTGTGTTCTACTGACAATTGCTGAACCTGTTGTTCAGTTGCATAATGTTGAAAGCGTACAGCTATTTGTTTGAGGCTTTGAACTCGCTGCCAATAAGGAGTAGAACGACTAGTTTGTGTCTCAGACCAATGGTTGTAACGCACAGTTGCTGTAGGCACATTCAGAAAGCGCAACCCAAGAACAGATGCTAGGGTAAAGTATTCTAAGTCAGTGTTGATTTGTCTTTGAGGATGCCAAGCTTGCATTTGATTCAATTGTTGAGCCGCACTCCGACAGAGTAAGTAAGCATGAGGAGGATGCCAGTATTGCAGCAATAAATACCGTAGTGGGTCGTTGAGATTTTCAGAGGGAAACACTAACTTGTGTTGATACTGGTCATTCTGATAAAAACACCATTCCCAGCTTCCATAGGCAATGTCAAACTGGCGGTTTTGTTCCAATGCATTTACCTGTAAGGCAATTTTATTAGGTGTCAGTTCGTCATCTGCATCTAACCATTGAATGTAGCTTCCTTGAGCTATTGTAAATCCGTGCTTCCGAGCCGAATTTACTCCTATTTGCTGGCACTGTGTAAAAATTACGCGATGTTCTGTAGCCTCAGCCAATTGCTTGGCAATTTGAATCGAATCATCTGTCGAGTTATTATCAACAATAATAATTTCAAGATGAGGGTAAACCTGCTGGAAACAACTAGATAAGCACCGCTTAATCATTTTTCCAGCATTCTGACAGGGAATAATAATTGACACCAAAGGCTGCTGATGAATTTGGATGTCTAGTGTTTGCCTTTTTAAGCTTTTACCGATTAAAAAATCCTCTTTTGTTCTCTGAGATATTTTTTCTTCTAAAAAACCAATGTTCTTATCCAATTTAATCAGACTGCTTGGCTCAGAAATAGGTGCTTCTTGGGCATTCTCTGTAAAAGACTCAGATGAGCCTTTGTATCGTAGCACCGCCAATCCATGTTTGAAGGGAGCGACTTTTATGAGTTCTAGTTCAGGAATCTCTTTCAACCACAGATTTACTATCTCGGTTTCTTGATGCCTAGAATAATCGTCTAATAGTAGCCATGTCCCTGGCTGAATAAATGCTTTTAGTAAATGTGGAGCTGGATACCGCGCTCTTAACGAGCTTTCTTGAGGAGGGCCGTCCACGAGAATCAGATCAGCAGCAAAGGATGAGACATTATTGATATCGTACCATTTAACACTATTCCCATTCCAAATGGACTGTTGCAAATGACATAGCTGTAAGTCCACGTACTCTAGTAATCCTTTTTCTTGTAATCGCTGACGAGTGTAAGCGTACCAATTAGAGTCATGTTCTAAAGACAACACTTTCTCTAACTTGAAACTACCAAACAGAATAGTTGACAGACCACTGCCACACTCAACAACTTTTCGGATACCAGCAGCTTCCACAAACTGGGATATCCACTCTAGCGACTCAGATGTTAACGCCCAGTTAGTAAATTCAGAAGGCTTTATATATTCAGGTAACATGATGAGTTTTTGACAGGAGTGCTGCTAAGAACTTTGACACTACTATTTTTCTGCTGATCATGATTTTCTGCTTAAGCATTAACACTTGCCGCCCCGAAGTCTACTGAAATATTTGTGAACTTTAACTCAAGCAAGTCGGTAATCTCTACTATTTAGTAGGCATTACTCAATCTTGGTACTATTTTTACGAAAAGGTCTACAGTGTCTTGACTTCCAGGATTTAAGAACTCGTGGCTCGGAGTCGGCTTTTCTCGGAGTGGAGAAAAGCGGGAGGCGGGATCTAGTTGGCTCAACCAGTAATCTTCATGCACGTTTTGTAGCCGAGTCAGGGGGATGACTTCCTGGCTAAAGCATCCAGTTATCCGCCGAAAAATCACGACGAATGAAATTAGCAAAGGAAATACCAGAGTCAGCTTGAGCCTTAGCCTTTGGGAATAATAGCGAAAAACCACAATGCAAGGGGAGCAAAGATTTAGATGGAAGCGTGTTCTAATAGCAACTGCTGTTGGCACACCCACTATCGCAGCAGTCATAAGAGTTAATCATGAATGGCGAAAGGGTGATGGATGGTGTGTGAGGTTTTACCCACATGGTCAGCAGCAGATTTTATATGGTGCTGATTGCTGGAAGTGAAAAGACGTTGCTAAAAAAGTAGGTTGTCAATTGTGAGCAACATACAGATATCTAAATTCTTTTGAAATTGCGGGATACTAACCCGCTTTTTCTTTGGTTTTGTCTACCTGTTAAGAAAAACTTTAGCAATCGACATTTTTTAAACAAGTTATATCGACATCTTGACAAATGATAACAAGTTAGTTATTGTTGTAACAACTTGGATGTACAAGGGAGCCGTGAAATGTCAAAGTTAGTCCAGGAGCAGGTAGAGCAATTATTTCAAGCCACCAAGGATTTGCAAAGCCTCGAAGAATTCAAGCCATACTGTGAGCAGTTCAACCAGTGGATAAAGGACAATACCAACTACAGTGTCGAGAGTTTAGGCACTGTGTTAAGTCGGGCTGGCTTCTATAAGAAATTCAAGTCGCTGCCATTAGAGCAAGGAAAAAACGCTGAATCAGTACCCAAACATGATGCTGAGGGCAATGTTACCGGGAACCAGCTAAAGCACTATGTCTTATTATTCTGTGGTCTGAATGAGCAAGAGTGGAAAGAAAGAAACGAAACCACGAGGGTAAGCGATCGCCTAACTAATGTCGATGAAGATGGCAATACAGGTATTGAGATTGATCCAGATACCTATTTAGAAGTTACAGAGAAACTGTTAGCCAGCGACGATCCTCACGAGTTAGCTGTGGGCTTGATATCTGCTACTGGCCGCCGTCCTCATGAGATTTTAGCCAGAGGACAATTCACCTCAGTAGACGGGGAATCCTACCAAGCGATGTTTCAAGGACAGGGCAAGAAGCGTGGTGAGAAGCCCATTTTTAAAATTTCTACTCTGTTTGGTGCTTCGTACATCATTGAGCGATTGGCTTATTTGCGGAAGGATGCCAATCTTAAGGAATTGCTCAAAGAAGTTTCTAGTGAGTTTCCTGGAGATGTAGCAGCCCAGAACAAGGCTATTGAGGACAAACGCGGTAATTCACTGCGTCGGGTAGTCCAAAAGTATTTCGGTGGCAAGGACAGTAATGAACCTGTTTTAAACTTCCGTTACGGTCAGGATCAAAATGACTGTAAAGCGCTAAGGGCAGCTTGTGCAAGTCTCGTGACCGAGCGAGATTGCAGGGGTTCACTAGGGGCGAAAATGTACTTTGCAGGTTGCTTTCTCGGTCATATTACCCCAGGCGAAAAACTTAGTGATAGCGATTTGGAACACGTCGCTACGACCCTTGGCTATTCAGATTATTACACCACGAAACCTGTAGGCTTCCCCGGTGATCTGCCAAGGGAAAAACTCGCCAATGTTCGGGTTAATTCTTCGGATTTAGCAGCTATTCGCTACTTGCAAGAGCAATTAGAAGCACCTAACCATCAGTCAGTAGTCAGCGAGTTGATTAAGTCGTATAACAACCGTTTAGATACTGCCACGCAATTAGAAACAAGCCATAGCCAGAAAGTTCCAGAGTTGTCGGCACAAATTAAGCAGTTACAGGAAGTAAATAACAAGTTAGAAACAAGTCATAGCCAGAAAGTTGCAGAGTTGTCGGCACAAATTAAGGAGTTACAAGAAATAAATAACAAGTTAGAAGAAAGCCATCGCCAATTGCAAGAAGAGAAAAAATTAATGGAGTCTACTATTTCTCAACCCCAGGAAGTTACTCTCAACGTTACAGAGTTGGAATCTTGGCTAGAAAAGAAAATTGTTGAAGTGGTAAAAAAATTAACCCAAGAGGGAGCATTGAGCGTACCTGTTGCAGTTACCACTATAGCGAAAGTCTCACCACCTAAAGAAGAGATTGACTGGCAAGCAAAAACTGATGCGGAGGTATGGGAAAGTAAAACGGCCTTAGCAGCTCTAGAAAAAATCCGCAGGTCTTATCAGGCAATCTGTTCATACAACGACACTGTGGCGACTGGAGACGGCGATCGCTTGGCCATTACTAACCAAGCGCTCAGAGAATTATCGGGCTGTAACGGTCTGCTGGTACGCGATTGGATTCAACAGCACAAGGATGAAGTAATTAGTCATAATTCTAAATTTGGCATGGAAAACAAGAAAGACCCCAGTAATCCAGCTAGCTATGCCAATAAAGGTAAAGACACCGATCAAATCCTGTTAGTGATAAATGAAGAGTTCCTCAGTGGCGATGCCTTTAAAGCAGGGAGAAACCTTTCATAAGCTAAAGGATTAGATGGACTGTATTAGCCGTTTTTTGGACAATGTCGTCACAACCCATAATGTGCGGCTGTTTAAGCCTAGTGTCGTCAAACATTCATTTCTCCACATCTCACCAGAAATATCAAACAGCAACTAATTAATACCCACAGGAGATAACATAGCCAAACTCGCCGCGCCTTCCCAATGCCTATGTCTAAGGCAAGGCAACAAAGCACTGAGAGAATCATCGGTGTGTAACGGGCTACTAATATGCGATTGGATTCAACAGCACAAAGATGAAATTATTAGCCATAACTTTAAGTTCGGCATGGAGAACAAAAAAAGACTCCAGTAGCCCAGTTAGCTATGCCAATAAAGGTAAGGGTACCGATCATATCCTGTTAGTGATAAATGAAGAGTTCCTTGATGGCAAAGCTTTTAATAATGCAGGGAGGAATTAAAACTAATTAGCGCGTGCGGTTCATGTTGGGTGGAAAAACGTGTCAATTGCAAGTTTGGGCATTTATAATTACGGTTTACTACTACGGAATTTTACTAAGAGGGCAAGAGTTTTAGAGATGACAAAAGGAACACAGTATACAGGGCAAGAATTTGAGGTTTTTCAACAATTGCTGAACGATTGTAAGGCATCTCCTTCTGAAAAAGATTTTTTGTTGATTTTGGTTCCCCATCTGCCAGTTGAGTTGATGCAGCAAGCACTTGAGGCTGTCACCCAAATTGAGGATGCTTATTACAAAAGCTCTGCGCTAAGAGAGATTGTACCCCATTTACCAGTTGAGTTGATGCAGCAAGCACTTGAGGCTGCCACCCAAATTGAGGATGCCTATGACAAAAGCTCTGCACTGGGAGATATTGCACCCCATCTCTCTGAGGCTTTTCGCACTCAAACGCTGCAACAAGCACTTGAGGCTGCCACCCAAATAGAGGATGCTTATTACAAAAGCTCTGCGCTAGGAAATATTGTACCCCATTTACCAGTTGAGTTGATGCAGCAAGCACTTGAGGCTGTTACCCAAATTGAGGATGCTAATTACAAAAGCTCTGCGCTAGGAAATATTGTACCCCATTTACCAGTTGAGTTGATGCAGCAAGCACTTGAGGCTGCCACCCAAATTGAGGATGCTTATTACAAAAGCTGTGCGCTGAAAAATATTGCACCCCATCTCCCTGAGCCTTTTCGCATTCAAACGCTGCAACAAGCACTTGAGGCTGTTACCCAAATTGAGGATGCTAGTAACAAAAGCTCTACGCTAGGAAATATTGTACCCCATTTACCAGTTGAGTTGATGCAGCAAGCACTTGAGGCTGTCACCCAAATTGAGGATGCTAATTCCAAAAGCTCTGCGCTAAGAAATATCGTACCCTATTTACCAGTTGAGTTGATGCAGCAAGCACTTGAGGCTGTTATCCAAATTAAGAATTCTAATTACAAAAGCTCTGCGCTAGGAAATATTGTACCCCATTTACCAGTTGAGTTGATGCAGCAAGCACTTGAGGCTGCCACCCAAATTGAGGATGCTTATTACAAAAGCTGTGCGCTGAAAAATATTGCACCCCATCTCCCTGAGCCTTT
>NZ_WBKM01000064.1 GCF_015714725.1 Nostoc sp. WHI | reverse complement strand
GCCCCCTGCTCCCCTGCTTCATCCCTACTCCCCACTCCCCACTCCCTCCTCTCCAGCATGGTAGGAACTGCGAACCAGAGGGGCAGAACGAACGTGGCTGAATCCCATTTCCCATGCTAATCTGCCGAGTTGAGCAAATTCTTCTGGAGTCCAATATTTTTGGACGGGCAGATGTTCTAAAGAAGGACGCATGTACTGTCCGATAGTCAAGCGATCGCACCCCACAGCCCTTAGATCGGCCATTGCTTCGACAATTTCATCGGTAGTTTCTCCGTGTCCCAGCATCAAACCTGATTTGGTGGGAATTGTCGGATCGATTTCTTTAACCATAGCCAGTACCAACAGCGAGCGATCGTACTTGGCTCCCCGGCGCACTGGCCCAGTTAACCGTTTCACTGTCTCGATATTGTGATTGAAACAAGCTGGTTTGGCTTCCACAATCGTGGCTATTCGCTGGCGTTGACCTTCTTCCCCAATACCAGCACCACCCCAAAAATCTGGGGTCAGCACTTCAATTTGAGTCTCTGGGTTGAATTGGCGTATAGTCGCGATCGTCTTCACAAAGTGCCCTGCGCCCTGATCGGGCAAGTCATCACGGGCTACAGAAGTCAGCACCACATAACGCAATCCCAAAAGCTGCACCGCCTCAGCTACCTTTTGCGGTTCATCTAAATCAAGAGGCATTGGTGCATGACCTTTATCTACTTGACAGAAAGCACAAGAGCGTGTACAAGTAGGCCCCATTAGCAAGAAAGTTGCAGTTTTTTGGGCATAGCACTCTCCCCGATTGGGGCAACGTCCTTCTTCACAAATCGTATGAATTTGGCGCTGCTTAATAATGCGTTGTACGGTAGAGATTTCGCTGGCTTTGCCAATAGGGCGACGTAACCAGCTAGGCATTGCCGTAATTTCAGACTTTAGTTCGGTTTGTTGTGACGAAATCATAGACATCTAAGCAAGATGCGGATATGGAGTAGTGGTCTGTCAATTAACAAATCATAGATAAGAATAGACGCAGGAAGCGGGAGACGCAAAGACGCTCTTAATAAAGCACCATATCTTCGTGTCCTCATGTCCCTTATGCCCTAAATCAAAGCTAAAGCCTTAAATATCACCATGACACAAATTGAAAAGAGCGCAAGCAAAAGTTTTGCAAAACACTTTTATCAATGTCATTTATACGGAAATCTACTATCCCCCAATTGCTAGAAATTTTGTATATAGTGGGGGAATTCTCAATGACAATCGGCAAAGTCGCTATTTATACTTAAAATTTCTGTTAGAGAAAATAGTCGTGGCAACCAACAAGATTTTAGTTATCGATGACACTACAGTTGTCAGGGTAAAAGTACGCGAAATGTTGCCTCCAGGCAATTTTGAAGTACTGGAAGCAAAAGACGGTGTGGAAGGACTAAATTTCATCCTTCAGGAAAAACTCAGCCTGATTATGCTGGATTTCCTGTTGCCTAAAATGAGTGGCTGGGAAGTTTTCCAGCAAGTTCAAGCCCACCCAGAGTTAAGGAAAATCCCTTTGGTGATCATGTCTGGTCGCAAGGAAGAGGTAACTGAGAAAATCACAGAACCATTTGAACATTTTGAATTTCTGGGCAAGCCTTTTGATCAGAAGCAACTAATTAGCGCAATTAAGTTAGCTATGAGCAAGGCGAAACTACCACGCCCGGAACTAGTCTCAGTAGGAGCGGTTGCTGTCAAAAATGGCACAGTTGTAACTTCTGCTGTCGCCAATGATCCGGTAGCAGAGCCTAGTGCTGCAAATATTGCGATGCCTACGGTGGTCACTGAGCAGCGCCAAAGTGCGGCAAGCAATGCAACTCCTAGTGCCGGAGGAGCGTCCGACGCAGAAATTAATGCGTTGAACGAGAAAATGGTCAAAATGCAAGCAGAAATTGATGCTTTGAAGAAACAGCTAACTCAGGTTGTGACTTTTATTAAACAAAAAATCAAGTAGCATTTGTACTCGTTATTATTATCGCAGCCGAAAATACCTCGTCTCTAATGACGGGGGTTCGATTAAAAGCGGGTAAAAATAGCTAGTTCAAAAACATTTATGTTGACAACAAAATTCAAAAACAGGAAAAAATAACTAGCAATTATCTGCACCTCTATAATTTTTGAATTCCCCGTTCGCGTAGCGTCTACGCAGGAAAAGGGGTTCAACTTATTTGTTAGTCTACAAAGCAGCCTAGTACCCACTAAAAAAGCCGCCGTTTGCTCTTAAGCTAAGGACAACGGAGGCTTTTTTGTTATTTGGTCTACTAGGTACAAAATCTGTGTCTAAACGTGATAGCTAATTGACAGATCGAAAGCAGCAAGAGCAACTATTTACCAGAGAAAGTTGATAGCAATATGGTTGCAAAACTTACTCCTTTATACCAGAATTAGCATTTTCAGAATCATATAGTTTAATATGAGGAATTTATTAAAAATTATATTTTAAAATACAAATTAAACAAAAAAATCATATTTTATGATATCGCTAGTCTTCAAATGGGAATAATAAGCCATAGAAACAAGAATTATGAGCATAGTCTGCAATGCTAGTAGTATTAGATACATTATGTGCGTTTCCTGGCTATCGCATTACCGAGCAAATCTACTCAGGCAGTAAAACCCTAGTTTATCGGGGCATCAGAGAAAAAGACCAAAAATCAGTGGTTCTCAAATTGATGCGGAATGAATATCCTACGTTCGGGGAAATCGCCCAGTTCCGCAATCAATATATCATTAGCCAGAACCTCGATATTCCTGGGATAGTTAAAACCTATAGCTTAGAAAACTACCGTAACAGCTACATCTTAGTGATGGAAGATTTTGGCGGCATTTCCCTCCAAGACTGGCGACTAGAGAACAAGGAGAAGGAGAAAAACAGAGTTTCTCTAAACGAGTTTTTTGACATCGCCATTAAAATTACTTCTATCCTTGAAGGACTGCATCGCGATGCCTCCGGCGGGCAAGGCCTACGCATCATTCACAAAGACATCAAGCCTGCCAACATCCTAATAAACCCTACCACAGATGAAATAAAACTCATCGACTTTAGTATTGCCACCCTCCTACCAAGAGAAATTCAATTTCTCACGAATCCCAATATCTTAGAAGGTACCCTAGCTTACATTTCCCCAGAACAAACCGGAAGAATGAACCGAGGTATTGACTACCGCACTGATTTTTATTCACTTGGTGTTACCTTCTTTCAACTCCTCACCGGACAGTTACCCTTCACCAGCAAAGATCCGATGGAGTTAGTTTACTCTCACATTGCCAAACAACCACCAAAAGCCAGCCGGATTAACTCCACTATTGCGCCAATTTTGTCTGACATCATCAGCAAGCTGATGGCAAAAAATGCCGAAGACCGCTATCAGAGTGCTTTAGGGTTAAAGTATGACTTGGAAGTGTGCCAAAGACAGTGGCAAGAAACAGGAAATATTGCATCCTTTGAACTAGGCGTGAGGGACATCTCAGACCGTTTTGTAATCCCCGAAAAACTCTATGGTCGCCAAAGTGAAGTTGAAACCCTACTCGCTGCTTTTGGGCGCGTGGCAGGTGGGACAACAGAAATGATATTAGTTGCAGGTTTCTCTGGCATTGGCAAAACTGCTGTGGTCAATGAAGTTCACAAACCTATTGTGCGGCAGCGTAGTTACTTCATAAAAGGAAAATTTGACCAGTTTCAACGCGACATTCCCTTATCAGGATTGGTGCAAGCTTTTCGAGATTTAATTGGGCAACTGCTCTCGGAAACTGATGCCCAAATTCAACACTGGAAAGCCAAAATTCTGCGGGAGTTAGGTACACAAACTCAGGTGATTATTGATGTAATTCCTGAACTGGAAAAGATTGTTGACAAGCAACCTCCAGTTACAGAACTCTCTGGCAATGCTGCCCAGAATCGTTTGAATTTATTGTTTCAAAAATTCATCCAAATCTTCACGACAAAAGAACATCCCCTAGTTATCTTTATCGATGATTTGCAATGGGCAGATACAGCATCTTTAAAATTAATTCAGTTATTAATGTGTGAAAGCGCGTTGTCTTCTGTTTCAGAAGGAACAGAACAGATGCGTGAAACTAAGGGGGGGTTATTATTAGTTGGTTCCTATCGAGATAATGAAGTTTCAAAGGCACATCCGCTTTATTTGACACTACAGGAGATTGAAAAAGCAAAAGCAATCATTAATACGATCATCCTTACACCCTTAAATCAGGATGATTTAAATCATCTCATTGCTGATACTCTTCATTGCCCTGAAGTAGTTGCTACTCCTCTCACTCAAATGGTGTTTGCCAAAACTAAAGGCAACCCCTTCTTTTCCGTCCAATTCCTCAAGTCTTTACACGATGATGGGTTAATTGTATTAAATTTTGATGTTGGTCATTGGCAGTATGATATTTCAAAAATAAAAGAATTAGCTCTCACAGATGATGTAGTAGAATTTATAGCGCTTCAAATAGAGAAATTGCCAATAAATACCCAAAAAGTTCTCAAACTTGCTGCCTGTATTGGTAATCAATTTGACTTAAAAACTCTGGCGATCGTCAATGAAAAATCTGTAGTAGATACAGCATCCGACTTGTGGCAAGCATTACTTGATGGGCTAGTTTTACCACAGACTGAAAATTACAACATCTTTTCTAAAGATAATACTAATCAGGAATTTATTGTTAATGAAATAGAATCTACACAATTCCCAATTTCTAATTTACAGTTACCTAAATATAAATTTGTACATGACCGAGTACAGCAAGCCGCTTATTCTTTGATTCCCGAAGAACAAAAAAAGCCAATTCACTTAAAAATTGGGCTACTGTTATTGAACAATATTCCAGTTGCAGAACAAGAAGAAAAGATTTTTGAGCTTGTCAATCAGTTTAATATCGCAGTGGAATTCATCTCTCCTCAACCTAAACGAGATGAACTAGCCCAGATGAATCTAATTGCTGGACGTAAAGCTTTAGCATCAACAGCTTATCCAGCAGCAGTTAAATATTTAACTATCGGCATCCAATTACTGGTAAGCGATAGTTGGGAAACAAAACATGATCTCACCCTAGCTTTATATGAGACTGCAACAGAGGCAGCATATTTAGCTGGCAACTTTGAACAGATGGAGCAACTAGCAGAGGTGGTATTGGTACGTAAACCACTGCTGGAAAAAGTAAAAGTTTATGAAGTCAAAATTCAAGCTTACGGAGCGCAGAACCAAGCACTAGAGGCTATAAATACTGCACTCACATTTGTGAAACTTTTGGGAGTGGAATTTCCCGAACGTCCAAGCGACTCTGATATTGAGTTAGCAATGGCAGAATTAACATCAAATCTCAACGGTAGTCATATTGAAGACTTAATTAATCTACCGGAGATGATAAAAGCAGAACCTCTAGCAATAATGCGTATACTAGCAACTGTAAACCCTATTACCTATGCAGTTGCTCCTAAACTTTTTCTGCTAATTGTTTTGAAAAAAATCGAATTATCGCTCAAATATGGGAATGCTCCCTTATCTGCCTTGGGCTATAGTAATTACGGGTTAATACTCAGCAGTTTAGTAGTAGATATTGAGTCTGGCTATCAATTTGGAAAACTAGCTGTTAATCTGGCAGATAAGCGGAATGCTAAAGATGTTAAAGCTAAAGTTATGCTGGGATTTAACACAACTATCCGGCCTTGGAAGGAACATATTAGAGAAGTATTAAAACCTTTATTGGAGAGCTATTATACTGCACTAGAAATAGGAGATTTAGAATATGCAGCTTATTATCTCCACTCTTATTCCTACTCTTCATATTTCATTGGTAAAGAACTCACAGAGCTAGAACGTGAGATGCTAACTTACAGGAATATCATCAAACAAATCAACCAAAAAACAGTATTTAACTGGATTACCATCTACCAACAGAGTGTCTTGAATTTGCTAGGAAATGTAGTAAATCCCTGTCATTTAATTGGTGAAGCTTATGATGAGGAAAAAATGCTGCCGCTTTACCTTGACACGAAGGATGTCATGGGAATTTTCTATTTATATGTAAGTAAAATCCATCTATGTTACCTATTTCAAGAATATTCTTCAGCCTTGGAAAATGCTAATTTAGCAGAAAAGTATTTACAAGGTGGTATAGGACAGCAAGTGACTCCTATTTTCTACTTGTATGATTCACTAGCACAACTGGCTGTATACCTTAAGGCATCGGATTATGAGCAAAAGTGCATTTTGGATAAGGTTCAAGCGAATCAGGAAAAAATGGAGCATTGGGCACATCATGCTCCGATGAATTATTTACATAAATATTATCTTGTAGAGGCTGAACGGCATCGGATTGGTGGTCAATATCTCGAAGCAATGGAATTCTACGATCGCGCTATTTCACTGGCCAAAGAACATGAATATATTAATGAAGAAGCCCTCGCTCAAGAACTTACCGCCAAATTCTATTTAGAATGGGGTAAACATAAGATTGCTCAAACCTATTTAACAGATGCTTACTATAGCTACGTTCGCTGGGGAGCGATCGCCAAAGTTGACGATTTAGTAAAACGCTATCCCCAATTACTCGCTCCTATATTTCAGTCAGAAAAACTGAGTATCCATTCCAGCCAGGAAACTGCTTCTTTCAATAACACATCTATATCATCTTTATCTACCCTGAGTAATCAACAAACTGTTATTGCCTCGAAGACAAGTATTTCTGACTCTCTGGATTTAGCCGCATTCATTAAAGCATCTCAAGCACTTTCTGGGGAAATCGAGCTTGAGCGACTACTTTCTACTTTAATGAAAGTTGTGGTGGAGAATGCAGGAGCCTCTAAATGCGCTTTGATTTTAAATAAAGGTGATAACTTAGCATTAACTGTCGCAGCTGTTTGTTCAAGTTCAACTTTTGAGCAGACTGACGCAGAGTTTCCATCAACTTCCCTAGAGTTAAGCTCCGATGTTCCCATTACTTTGATTAACTACGTTAAACGCTCCAGGGAAATTTTTGTGAGCGATAATGCAATGGCTGCTTCCTTTCTGGCAACTGATAGCTATATTCTCAATGAACAACCCAAGAGCATGTTGTCTGCACCTATTATTAATCAAGGCAAATTGATTGGGATTCTTTATCTAGAAAATAATCTGACGACAGGAGCATTTACACGCGATCGCGTCGAAGTTCTCAAACTCCTCACCACTCAAGCCGCAATATCCCTAGAGAATGCTATCCTCTATAAAAATTTGGCACAAGCTAAAGAAATATTGGAAGAATACAACCATACCCTAGAGGAAAAAGTCCAAGAAAGAACGAAGGAAATCAACGACAAAAATCACTGTTTACAAGAAGCTCTACAGGAATTGCAACGTACCCAGATCCAATTGATTCAAAGTGAAAAAATGTCTTCTTTGGGACAAATGGTAGCGGGAATTGCCCATGAAATCAATAACCCTATTAACTTTATTCATGGCAATATTAATCATGCTAGTGAGTATGTCCAAGACTTGCTAAATTTGGTAGCTGTTTATCAGCAAGAATATCCCAGTCCTTCGCCTTTGGTTGAGGAAAAAGCTGAGGAGATTGATCTGAATTTCCTAGCAGAAGACTTGCCAAAAATTCTAGATTCAATGAACGTCGGTAGTTCGCGTATCCGCAACATTGTCTTAGGCTTACGCAACTTTTCTCGACTCGATGAATCTGAGATGAAGCCTGTAGATGTTCATGAGGGAATAGACAACACCTTAATGATTTTGCAACACCGATTTAAAGAAAAGAGCGATTTTCCTGAAATTGAAGTCATTAAAGAATACGGAAAGTTACCGGAAGTTATTTGTTACCCTGGTCAACTCAATCAAGTGTTTATGAATATCCTGAGTAATGCGATCGATGCTTTAGAAGATTCATTTGTCATTGATCATCCATCATTGCGAAACGACAAAGAACAAATAGCAAAGGGCATAGATGCGTCTGTAGCTTCTCATAAAGTAGGACAAATTCACATCTTTACTGAACTAACAGATTCTAATACGGCGATAATTCGGATTGCCGATAACGGTTCTGGTATAACAAAAGCGGTGCAGCAGAAAATTTTTGACCCATTTTTTACCACCAAGGCGGTAGGAAGTGGCACGGGGTTGGGGTTGTCAATTAGCTATCAGATCATTGTGGATAAACACAAGGGTAGTTTAACCTGTGATTCCACATTAGGAAAGGGAACTGAGTTTACTATTGAGATACCGATGCAACAGTCAGATGTTTAGACTAGTGAAGTACTGTAACCTACAATTTTCAAAACCCAGTTTTTGTGACAAACTGGGTGATTTCTAAGACTTCTAAAAATAACTCTAACAAGCTACTAAGATACGGGTGTAGTTGTCATATTCACTAAAGACTCTTGACGCACACGTCGTCCTATAATTACCATCTTGACTCCACTGGAAGGCGCAAGGTTAAAACCTCGACGTTGAGGTTTCTCTGTTCGCTGATCAGCTAGTGCCAAGTGATAGCGTGACAAAACGGTTGCAAATACTAGCTTCATTTCAAATTGAGCCAAAGCTTGACCAATACAACGACGGACACCACCACCAAAGGGTAGGAATTCATAGGGAGAAAATTGACGTTCAATAAAGCGCTCTGGTTTAAATTGCTTAGGCTGGGGATATAAATCCTCTCGCTGATGAGTGAGATAAATACTGGGAAGTAGTACAGTTCCTGGCTCTAAAGGATGTCCTAATAATTCAATGGATTCTTGCACTACCCTGGGAAACGAAAACATTGTAATGGGGTAAATTCGCAAGGTTTCGTTACAGACAGCTGTAAGATATGGCAGTTGGTAAATGCTCATCGGATCTGGGGAATCACCGAGAGTATCTAGTTCTTGAAGCAGTTTTTCCCTCACTAGAGGATTTTGGTGAATCCAGTAGAATCCCCAAGCCATTGCCGATGACGTAGTCTCATAACCGGCAAGTATTAGGGTTATTAACTGATCGTGTAATTCCTGATCCGTCATCGGTTGGCCCGCTTCATCTCGAGATGATATCAGCAAAGAAAGAATATCGATGCGTTCTGGATCGGATTTTTGCCGACACTCGGCAATTTCAGTGTAGAGGAATTGATCAATTTGCTCGCGATCGCGAAGAAACTTCCCCCAAGGACTCCAAGCTCCTAAATCCTGTTGCAAGAATCGGAAAAAGAATAAACTAGAAGTCCAAGGTGACTTAAAAGGGTTTAACAGCGACGGCAATAGTTGCCTAAGTTTTTGAATTTTTTCTTCATTATACAAGCCAAAGATAGCCTGTAAAATGACTTGCAGAGATATATCCTCTGTTAGATTACGAGCTAAAAAGGGATTGTTTAATGGTAACTGACTAAAAAGTTTTTCAGACGCATTACAGATTAGTTTACCATAGGCTTGCATCCGCTCTCCATGAAAAGAGGGTGTCACGAGTTGTCGTTGGTGTTTGTGGCGATCGCCATCTAGCATCAAGACTGAATAATTCCCCAAAAACGGCTGGGCAATTTCGTTGAGTTTCCCGACGGCTGTAAACTTTTTTCTATCATTAGTTAAAATTTCCTCGATTGCCTGGGGATGGTTCACAAACACTACTGTCTCACCAAAACCGATAATTTCACCGGTAAAAATATCAGGATATTGCTGGGCTGCATTTTCCATATAACCCACAGGATCACTAACCCACTGAAGCTTTTGTAGTAAAGAGGGAGTTTTGAGAATATTAGGTAGTTGCATCTAATTTTTTGTTTTTAAGTGGTATTTTTTTATTTGAACTCTGTCAGTTCCAGCCTATCTAAATTCTGATAGCGAGAAGAGTGGGAATACCAATCGAGGTTGCCACGAATCCAACTATGCATACTTGATATATATTTTGCGATATCAACATCTAATTCTTCTCCAAAAAGTGGGAGAAATAATTCTAAGCTCAACAAGGATTGTACTTCTTTATTGTGGATTACCATCACTTGTTTTGTTGCTTCTTCTATAGAAATTTGCTTGTGATAATGCAAGACAAATATTAAATTGTGAACATCACCACTTGCTATTTCTCTGGATGCAGAGAAAATATCGTTAGACCAAGCAATAATGTCAGTTGTGATTAGTTCCAGTTTTTTCACAAGGTAGTGATTTCTTAAAACATCGGGAATCATGAACTGATTACAAAATTCAGCTAATGCGAGAACAGCATAAACTCCTACGCTTGATCTACGTATCATAATATAAGTGTCTACATCAGGTACAATACCCTTCGCGCGGTTGGTTGCTTCTTGAACACACCCACAGAAGTAGTCTTCCAAGTAACTGATGAAGTACTTGAACCATTTTATGCTAGCTCTTTCGAGAGTTCGTTGTCGTAAGTCAATTAATGCATGACTGAACAGTGTATCCTGACTTATAAGTTCTGCACCGTTGAGTATTTCCAAATATCTTTGGTGAAAATTCTTTAATACTTCAGGTTGATTTTTTAACTCTGATAAATCACATTGATCATCCCAAATAAACACCCAACTTAGCCAGTCATGTGCAATCTTCAGTTCTTCAAGCCGGCAGTTAGGATAGGCAGATGCAGCTAATAAAAAGAATTTAGACTTACAAAAACGCTTATAAGTTGCTTCATTTGCCAGTAGGTTAAAGCGAGTTACCCATTCAAGAGCATACTCTTCTAGAACATTAACATTCCTATTGATCTGGGATGAAAATGGACAGTACAAATCAGAGGAAAGTAGTTCCTTCATAGAAATATATTAGTTAGAAGTAACGAACATGAATTACAGGAGAATAAAATCAATAGACTCATAGAGAGCCTATAAAAATTTTTTCAAAAAATTCACTTTAACACCACTAACAGTGTGTAAATCATATTTACGTCATTGTTAAAGGTGTATAAATCTAGATGAATCTTTTACAACCTAACCAGTATTATTGAGTATTTTTTGTTAAAAAATAACCGTGAATATGTGGGATTGTTATGTTTATTAAAAAGACATAAATACCTCTATGTCTGTTCATAATAAATACTGTTGACTAACTGAAAAAATTAAACTACTGCATCAACAATATTTTTCTGGTTTAATGCTATTTTTGTAAAAGGATAGGGTAATAATGACTAATCTCAGAGCGATCGCCTTCATGAAAGAGGATGTTTATCTCCAGTGAAAATGAAGATTTGTAGTTAATGTTGATCCTGTAGCGATCGCCTAAGAAGAAAACTGGATCAAATTACAGATGGTGACTGGTATTGCCGATGAAATTAATAACCCCGTGAATTTTATTTATGGGAACTTTCACCACGCCCATAAATACACTCAGGATTTAGTAAAATTGGTGTAAATTTATCAGGACTTACGCAAACAATAGCCGAAACCTTGATTTTCAGGTAGGGGCAATTCATGAATTGCCCCTACAGCGTGTAGTTTTGCGTAAGTCCTATTTATTTATTGAAATTCAAGTGCAAGTAGAAGAAAGTGGAGAATATCACGTTAAAAAGTACGACAAACGCCTGTCTGCTAATCAGCAAACAGGCGTGTCTTCTAGCACAAAGTTTTATCGAGATTCGGGTTATTAAATCTTAGCAGTAGAATCAGCTGAGGGTTGAGACTGACTTACCGAATCTAACTTTGGCAAAAGCAGTAGATTTTGTGCTTTTACATTCCTGTTGAGTGTTGCTTGCAAAATTTGGGTATTGGAGATGGAATTATTCGCCAATGTAAACAGGGGATTTGACAAAATTCCTCCTATGGTAGTGGCAATTAATGTTACCACCAACCCAACCTGCAAAGGTCTAAGCCCAGGCAAATCCCAACGCACTTGTGGATAATTCTTCACCGCGTCGGACATTTCATGGGGTTCTTTAACTACCATCATCTTGACTACACGAATGTAGTAGTAGATGGACACGACGCTAGTAACTAAGCCTAGCAAGACTAACCAATAAAGTCCTGCTTGCCAACCAGCCCAGAACAAGTAAATCTTACCGAAAAACCCAGCCATCGGTGGAATACCGCCCAAGGAAAGGAGGGAGATACTCAATCCTAATGTTAGGAGTGGGTCTTTTTGATATAAGCCAGAATATTCGGCAATCTGGTCGGTTCCTGTTCGTAGTGAGAACAGAATAATGCAGGTAAAGCCGCACAGGTTCATGAACAGGTAAACCATCAGGTAAAATATCATACTGGCATACCCTGCCTGTGTACCAGCAATCAAGCCAATCATCACAAACCCAGCTTGGGCAATGGATGAATAAGCTAGCATTCGTTTCATGCTGGTTTGGGCTAGGGCGACTACGTTACCCAAGATCATACTGAGAACGGCCAGAGCAGTGAAGACAAACCTCCACTCGTCAGCAACAAGGGGAAAGGCTGTTGTTAGCAAGCGGATGGCTAGGGCAAACCCAGCTGCTTTGGAACCGACGGATAAAAAGGCGATTACTGGGGTGGGAGCGCCTTCGTAAACGTCTGGTGTCCACTGGTGGAAGGGTGCAGCGGAGATTTTGAAGCCAATACCTGCGATCGCAAAAACCAGGGCAATTACTAAACCTAAAGATTGACCGACTTTAGCTGTAGCAATGCCATTAGCGATCGCACTTAGTTCTGTTTGTCCTCCAGATAGTCCATACAGCAGTGATACACCGTACAAAAATATTGCCGTACTGGAAGCTCCAATTAACAAGTATTTCAGCGCCGCTTCATTGGAGCGGGGGTCACGCTTGGTATAACCTGTTAACAAATAAGAGGAAATACTCAGGGTTTCTAGGGAGATGAAAATCATCACCAATTCATTAGCCCCGGATAAAAACATTCCTCCTAAAGTAGCACTCAGCAAAATAGCAATGAATTCTGCTAAAGGGGTACCACTTTGCTCAACGTAGCGAATTGACATCAATATAGTGGCGATCGCAGACAAGGCAATAATACCGCGAAAGACGATACTAAGGTCATCACCGTTAAAGCCACCAGTGAAAGCGATGGGATTAGGAGAGTCCCATTGAAAATATAGGGCGAGAATGGCAGCAAATAAACCTGCGATCGCTAGATATCCAATCCAGCGTGCGGATGTACGCCCCAAAATCAAATCAACAATCAAAACCCCCAGGAGGGTGAGAATAACAATCCCCTCTGGCAAAATTGTTCCAGCATTTAACTGGGATGCAAGATTAGCAAAATCCATGAGATGTATAGGTTTTGGCGATTAGACATTAAGGCTAACTTTGTTCACTCTAGCAAGTTTTCTAGTTAAGAGACTAGCTTTTTGAACAACAGCTTAACAGCTTGGTATAGATTGCGATCGGACTTATCTTCATCTTCAGCAATAATTTGGATGGGTGCATGGAAGGTGATTGCTTGTTTTCGTCATAGGGTATAGTATGTTTTATTCTTCCTAAAAAAGGTAATTTCACCATATTGATTACTGAAAGGATTATCTTTTATTGGAATTAATTTATATGTGGCTTTTATTGTATTTAAATCAATAAATTTAGCATTTATAATTACTTGCCAGTCTTGGCTAAATGTTGAATTAATATCCATACTTGTAGAATCTTCATTCATTTTGAATTCTCCATTATTATTTAGTAAAAACTCACTTAATAAAAGTCCGCTAAATCCATCAGAAAAAGATAAACTTACATGACTTTTATTGAATACATCCAGAGAAACCTTAAATTTTGTCCCATCATTTTTATTTAATCCTTCACCACTATAACTACCAACTGCATCAGCGATCGTTATCTGTTGCACAGGTTTTTTAGGAATATTTATACTGCTAGGAATTGACTTTGAAGTTATTACAGGTATGCTAGGCGTTGTTTGCGGAAGAATAATCGGTTTAGCTGACACAGGTTTTTTAGGAATAGTTATACTGCTAGGAGTTGGTTTTGAAGTTATTGCAGGTATGCTAGGCGTTGTTTGCGGAAGAATAATCGGTTTAGCTGGCACAGATTTTTTAGGAATAGTTATACTGCTAGGAGTTGGTTTTGAAGTTATTGCAGGTATGCTAGGCGTTGGTTGAGGTAGTAACGGTAGGAATTTTAAACTACCAATAGTGGCGACAATTACGATTCCAAATTCAACTAAAGGTTTCCAAATAGTTTTAATCTTAGTTGAAACTGAATTGTGAGCAGGAGAGACACGCAGAGTAGCAGAAGTCACCACGTTACCTTTGAGTGCCTGCAATGCTTCAGTTGCATTTGCATAACGCGCTCGGTAATCATACTGCACCATTTTTGTTAAAAACTCTCCGAAAAAGTCACTTACGCGAGTGCGATTTCTCCAAATTACTTCACCTTTGTTATCTTCTGGAAGCGAGTGAGGTTCAACACCAGTCAGTAATTGAATTGCTGTCATTCCAAAGGCATAAATGTCACTGCTAAATTTTGGTTTACCTTGCGCTTGTTCGCTTGGCATATAACCGGGAGTACCAATAGCAACGGTACGACTAGTATTGCTTTGATTATTTGCTGGGAGAGTACTAATTTGTTTTACTGCTCCAAAGTCAATCAATATCAACTTCCCATCATGCCTTCTTCGCATGATATTTTCTGGCTTAATATCCCGGTGGATCACATTATTTTCATGAACATATTCCAGGACTTCTAAAATTTCTTGCAATAATTGTTTTACCTGTACTTCGCTCCAAGGCTTGCTGGGGTTAATTTCCCTTTTTAAATCATGCCCATCAATAAATTCTTGAATGAGGTAGAATTCTTGATTCTCCTGAAAATAGGCAAAAAGCTTGGGAATTTTATTGTGGTTTTGCCCGAGTCTGTAGAGGGTTTCACCTTCTTTACCAAATAGACGCACCACTTCTGGATTAATCATTTGCGGCTGTAAACGCTTGACAACACACTTAGGTTTCGGGTTGGCCGGAATATCTAAGTCTTCAGCCAGATATGTTTCGCCAAAGCCTCCATCTGCAAGCTTTTCTATAATTTTGTAACGATGCCGCAGGATTTTTCCAATCATGGTAGTGATGTTACTGACACTTTATTATAGATTTTTGCACAAACATGTCTGTCATTGTGGAAATATACGCGCACCTCCCATCCCCAATCAACTAACCTAGAAATAACGCTCTTAAATACTGGATAAAATCATGGTTCAGGAAGTTCTAATCAATGATGATTACTATGTGCCAGATGCCAACCAGCTAATCACTGAAGATGATAAACCTGTGGACAATTTTGCTTCCGAAAAACAGCAAACACCTGTGGATAATTTTGCATTTGCCAAACAACAACGTCTTTTAGTGAGTTCTCTTTACAGTTCTCTACAAAGTCAGACTTTTTTAGCTGAGGCTAATGTGGGTATTTACTATACAGACCTTCAGCCCCCCATTGTACCAGATGTCCTTCTCAGCTTAGATGTCCAAGTGCCTAAAAATTGTTATATGGTTTGGCATTTTGGCAAACCTCCAGAAGTCGTCCTCGAAATTGTCTCTAATAAAGAAGGTGGTGAACTGGGTAATAAACTGAAAATTTATGAACAAATACGGGCTAGTTACTACATCGTCTATGACCCAAATCAGCAATTAGGAGAAAAAGTGCTGCACGTTTATGAAATCAGGGGAAGGCGATACTTTGAAACTTCAGAAAATTGGTTAGACCAAGTTGGTTTAGGCGTAACTTTGTGGGAAGGTCAATTTGAAGGTAGACAGGATACTTGGTTACGCTGGTGCTACCAAGATGGTACTGTTTTGCTAACTGGGGATGAACGCGCCGAACAGGAAGGAAAACTTGCTAAACAAGCAGAACAACGCGCCCAGTTACTAGCAGATAGGCTACGGGCTATGGGCGTAGATCCCGACACTCTCTAGGACACTCACTGTAAAGACGCAAAAAAAACTTTGCGTCTTTGCATGAGTAAAAAATCTCACAAACTTGTACAACTTATAAACTCATTTATCCGATACCAAACCTTCTCTAATAAATCAGGATCATCGGCATTAAACCATTCAATTTGCGGATATGCACGGAACCAAGTGCGTTGCCGTTTAGCAAATTGTCGCGTATGCAAAATCGTTAATTCTTCCGCTTTATTTAAGGAAATATCCCCAGCCAAATATTGCTTGATTTCTTGATATCCCAAAGTATTCAATAAAGACAAATCAGCGCCATATTTTTGACAAAGATACTCCACCTCAGCAACCAAACCATCTGCGATCATTTGCTGAGTCCGTTGTTTAATCCGAGCCTCCAACTTTTCAACATCGCAATCCAAACCAATTTGCAAAATCGGATAATTTGGTGGATTCTCCCCTTGCTGTTCTGAAATTGGATAACCAGTGACATAGTATACCTCTAAAGCTCGTAAAGTTCGTACTGAGTCATTGCCATGAATCTTTTGTGCAGCAATCGGATCAACTTGTTGTAACATTGCATAAAGTTGATGTTGACCTAGAGATTCAAGTTGCGATCGCAATTCTGTTTGCGGTGCAACTCTAGGGATTTTCATGCCTTGGACAATGGAACGGATGTATAAACCAGTGCCACCAACTAGCAACAGTGGCGTAACATCAAGAGAAGCAATTAGTGCTTGTACTTGCTGCTGGTAGTCTGCTACTGTCATCATGTCTGTTGGCTCGCAGACATCTATTAAGTAATGCAGTACGAATTTTTGTTCAGCCACACTTGGTTTTGCAGTGCCAATATCAAACTCACGGTAAACTTGACGAGAATCAGCACTGAGAATTACAGAAACCAACCGCATCGCCAAAGCCAAAGCCAAACCGGATTTACCTGTTGCCGTCGCGCCACAAATTACAATCAATTTTGTCATTAGTCATTAGACCTCTTGCATAAATAATTTTTTATCTCACGCAAAGGCGCAAAGGCGCAAAGAAGAAAGCGAAAAGAAGGACTTTTGCAAGAGGTCTATTAGTCATTTGTCATAGGAATAGTTATTCCCCCGGCCCCTGCCTCCTCAAATAGGACTGCAACCCCAGTATAAACTTCTCTTGAAAATGCCCTACAGACGCTAGCAAGGCTTTTGTGTTACAATTTTGGAGTGTTTTTACTTTTGTTTGCCTTTCAGCGAGTTCAACCCCACGAATCAGGAGAGTTTACATGACGAGCAGTTACAGTGCCGATCAGATTCAAGTTCTGGAAGGTCTGGAAGCCGTCCGCAAGCGACCAGGAATGTACATCGGTACTACTGGGCCGCGAGGACTCCACCATTTAGTTTACGAGGTGGTGGACAATTCAATTGATGAGGCTTTGGCGGGTTATTGCACTCATATAGAGGTGGATATCAACGCTGATGGTTCCGTGACTGTAACAGATGATGGTCGCGGTATTCCCGTCGATACTCACTCGCGCACGGGGAAATCGGCTTTGGAAACCGTGATGACGGTACTGCACGCCGGTGGTAAGTTTGGCGGCGGTGGTTACAAAGTTTCTGGGGGATTACACGGGGTTGGTATTTCTGTTGTTAACGCCCTGTCTGACATGGTGGAAGTTACAGTTTGGCGAGATAAAAAAGTTCATATTCAGCGTTATGAACGGGGTATCCCAGTTACTGAACTAGAAACCAAGCCTTACAAAGAAGCTAGAACCGGAACTTCTGTTACTTTTAAACCAGATACCCAAATATTCACTGTTAGCATTGAGTTTGATTACATCACTTTATCAGGTCGCCTACGGGAGTTGGCGTATTTGAATGCTGGTGTCAAAATTACCTTTACTGACCATCGTCTAGAATTACTAAAAAGCGATACACCCAAGGTAGAATCTTACGATTATAAAGGCGGCATTAAAGAATATATTGCCTACATGAACCGTGAGAAGCAACCGTTGCATGAAGAAGTTATCTATGTGCAGGGGGAACGCAACAATGTACAAGTGGAAGTTTCTTTACAGTGGTGTACTGATGCTTACACGGATAATGTGCTAGGTTTTGCTAACAATATTCGTACCGTTGATGGTGGTACGCACTTAGAAGGGTTGAAGGCGGTTCTAACTCGGACATTAAATACGATCGCCCGCAAGCGCAATAAAATTAAAGAGAATGAACCTAACCTCAGTGGCGAACACGTCCGCGAAGGTCTAACTGCGGTTATTTCCGTTAAAGTCCCAGATCCAGAATTTGAAGGACAAACCAAAACTAAACTTGGTAACACCGAAGTTCGCGGGATTGTTGATTCTTTGGTGGGAGAAGTCCTTACAGAGTACCTAGAATTTCATCCTGCGATCGCAGACTCAATTTTAGATAAAGCTATCCAAGCTTTCAAAGCCGCAGAAGCAGCCCGTCACGCACGGGAGTTAGTTCGGCGCAAATCGGTGCTGGAATCTTCGCCATTACCTGGTAAATTGGCCGATTGTAGTTCTCGTGACCCCAGTGAATCTGAGATATTCATCGTGGAAGGGGACTCAGCCGGTGGGAGTGCAAAACAAGGACGCGATCGCCGCACTCAAGCGATCCTACCTCTACGTGGTAAAATCCTCAACATTGAAAAAACCGACGATGCTAAAATCTATAAAAATAACGAAGTTCAATCGTTAATTACAGCACTTGGTTTAGGTGTCAAAGGTGATGAATTCGATTCTACCCAACTGCGCTATCACCGTATAGTCATTATGACGGACGCTGACGTAGATGGAGCGCACATCAGAACTTTGTTGTTAACATTCTTCTATCGATATCAACGAGCGCTCATCGAACAGGGCTTTATTTATATTGCTTGTCCCCCACTGTTTAAAGTAGAACGGGGACGTAATCATGAGTACTGCTATAGCGATCGCGAAAAAAATCAAGCAATCAGCAAATTTCCTGCTAACGCTAACTATACCATCCAACGCTTCAAAGGTTTGGGTGAAATGATGCCGCAACAACTCTGGGACACCACCATGAACCCAGAAAGCCGTAAAATGAAGCAAGTTGAAATTGAAGACGCTGCTGAAGCTGATCGCATCTTTACAATTTTAATGGGCGATCGTGTCGCACCCAGACGAGAATTTATCGAAACTTATGGTTCTAAACTTAACTTCACGGATCTAGATATTTAATACTCTAATAATTTGTGAAGTAGGTAATGGGTAATGGGTGAAAACTTATTACCCATTACTTTTTTAATGGTTTCTACATCCTGATGTATTCCAATGGAAAATCAGTAGTAAAATCTATTTCTTTTAGATGATGACAAAATAAAAATTAATCAATTTTTTTGTTTATACTTTTTACGCTACAAACTACGTCCTTTATAAGTCAATTAACTAACTTCTTGCATTATCGTTGAAATTCTGAAATTATGGTATGTGTCAAATTTATTTAAGTAATCGGAGAGCAACTAATGGCAGTTGATATTCAAAAGTTTTTTAATGAGCTACTTCCTGCTGCTATGTCAAAAAAACCTGAATATTTTCAAAAAATAGGTCACAAGTGCAAGTTTCACATTACTGGCGATCGGGGTGGAGAATGGTATGTTAATGCCTCTGACTCCGGACAATCAGTAACGCAAGGTAATTTTGGTGAATCTGATTGCACTATCACAATGAGTGCTGAAGATTTTCAAGAATATTATCAAGATCCTAGTACTGGTATAAAGCTATTTTTTGATGGACGTATGCTTGTAACGGGTAATCAGCAGGCAATACAAGAAATATCTAAAATTTTCCAGTTTGGCGATTAAGAGTGAAAAGTATTGTCCATAAAACCCCATCTAAGTATTAACAAAACCACCAAATTTTCAGGTATTTCCTGTTAGTTTGGTGGTTTTTTATGCGCCTGTGTCAGTACACTTCTGAGTAAGAGTGGAGGGAATGGGTGATAGGGGTGATAACTGTCAATTGATTTGAATTTACAAATTTTTGTAAAAACTGAGTCTATTTGACCAAATAAAAACCCCACAATATAGACTGTGAGGTAATTTCACTGATTCTATGGGTTATTTGAATTTGATTTAAACCCATTGGTAAGGTTTAGAACATTAAAGAACATAAATTGGATACTCGCAGACTTTTTTACTATCGTCCCAATATAAATATTCACTTCCGCTACACCGACTGTCATCTTGAGTGCAATTCGCACAAGGTACATCAGCCGCTCTCCCATCGTTACACATTATAAACCTAGTAACGTCGTTTGGATTTTTATAGTTTCCATCTGGTTTATTTGAGCAATCGTAATAATTAATATTATCAATAGGTTCTCTGCGCGGCTCGTCCCAAGGGGACACGCTGGCAAATGCTGGTGGTGTTACAAATGCAAATGTCATCAATAACACTAGAGAAACACAGCTGAACAGTCTAGCTAATATCTTCATTGAAACTCTTTTCTTGATCAAATTACAAACGAACAAATATTACCATAAATACTTGTAAATCACACTGTGAGTCCGAAAAACCCCATTATCACACTACTCCTCAATCGTAACTGCTACTAATCACTCGAAACTCTTTCAGTACCAACCATAGGCTCTACATCAGGAAAGACTTTTGAGTTGTCGTAGTGAAAAACAACAACTCTATTACATCAGCCTTTTGTACTCTAATCTGCTATGTGTACGTCTATAGACCCTAGCGTAATTTCAACAGGACTTACGCTGAAGAATACTTAACACAGCCGATTACTGTTATTAATTTCATCAATTCCCTTTGGGTATGCCACTTTTATTTAGTACATAAATACTATATAAATGCGATCGCGCTGTGCCAGTTGCGTAAGTCCTGAATACTCGTTGCTCTGACTTGCTGATTAATTTCGCCCACCAGCTAGAAACTCATTTGTTATGCTTGATGAGCAATAACTAAATATCATCTATCAAACAGCAGTCAATAAGTATATTGAGGATTTCTAATTATTAGATGACAAACAGTTACTGAAATAGAAGTATTAAAATTCACTTTTCACATACGTAAGTAAGCTTTGTAAGCAAGTCATAAGACAATCTTGCGACTTTTTTATCGAGATGATAGTTACTGGAAGCACACACCATCTGGCTAAAAACTTGTTAATATCTTCATGTAGTGCCGTGGCGATCGCTATTGTGTCATATGTATCTAATGTACTTTTGCCTTAAATAGGCCAATATTGGTGAGATCGTAGGGCAAATCATTTTTGAATTGATTAAAATATCCTTGTATACAATAAGAAGAGTTTGTCAAGTTTCATAGGGCTGAAATCGCCGCAGTGCGCTAACGTGTGAATAAGACCAAATTAGTTAAACCTAAATTGATCTACTATCAGGTCGATTCTGCCACAGCCTCAACTCCTTAGTTCAGGTAATTAGTACGCAGAAGGTTAACTCCCTTAAGGTAAGCACTACCACCCTTGTTGTATTTACCCAAGGTCAAGACCCGGTTTTATCTAAGGAATGCCTAATTTATGAAGGAAATGTAAAAATGGTTAGATTAAGACTTGTCGTCTGAATTAACATATAATGCACTCTTTCTAAGTAACTAATGTTGTGTAAAATACATGAAATTTGGTAGGAGCAAGTGTACTTACTTTTCAATGTCATAATAGTGTCACTGAAATTCCGAAAAGTAGAGAAAAATATCTGGGCATAACTCCCGTTTTTAATGTCTTTTTGGTAAAGGTGGCTAACATTTGCTTAATGAATTCATGATGAATACACAAAAAAAGTGCAATTTCTGTGAAACAGGCTACAATCGGAAAAGTATTTATTAAGAAAATCTGCCAACATTCTGAATTAGTTTGTATGGGATGGCAAATTTTTTAATAAAGGCGAGTCTTTTTTTTGACCAGTTAGTTAAAAGCAGTGTGTTATAGCAACACACATAACATTTACTAAGGTGATCAAGTAACCTTATAGTGATGGCTTAAACTAAAAAACCTCCGAAAATATTTCTGGCAAATCTGCCAAAAAATTTATTTTCGGTTGACAACTAGCTCTTTTTTAAAAGAGCAGTAAACACATCTTGAGTAATTGATTCTGCAAGGAGCATGAGGAACGCGGCATGAACCAGGCTAAGACCAACGTACTCGAAAGCATATATCAGCCTGAACTAGAAATAATGAATCAGCCTGAGCTCGAGTTAGAAGAACTCTTAATAGACGAAGAAGAGGACTTGCTGATCATCGATGAAGGCGAAGATGAATTTTTAGAGCCTCAGTCTGATGAGGACGACGCAAAGTCTGGAAAAGCCGCTAAATCGCGTCGTCGGACACAAAGCAAGAAAAAGCACTACACCGAAGATTCGATTCGGCTTTACTTGCAAGAAATCGGTAGAATTCGTTTGTTGCGGGCAGACGAAGAAATTGAATTGGCTCGAAAAATAGCTGATTTGCTGGAATTAGAGCGGGTACGGGAAAGACTTTCAGAGCAGTTAGATCGCGATCCCAGAGATAGCGAATGGGCAGAAGCAGTGCAACTGCCTTTGCCAGCTTTTCGTTATCGTCTGCACGTTGGTCGCAGGGCGAAAGACAAGATGGTGCAATCTAACCTGCGTCTTGTGGTTTCAATTGCCAAAAAATACATGAATCGTGGTTTGTCATTCCAAGACTTAATTCAGGAAGGCAGTCTCGGTTTGATTCGCGCTGCTGAAAAGTTTGACCACGAAAAAGGTTATAAGTTTTCTACTTATGCTACGTGGTGGATTCGTCAAGCAATTACCCGTGCGATCGCAGATCAATCGCGCACTATTCGCCTTCCAGTTCACCTCTACGAAACCATTTCTCGGATTAAGAAAACTACCAAACTTCTCTCCCAAGAAATGGGTCGCAAACCTACCGAAGAAGAAATCGCTACTCGCATGGAAATGACCATTGAGAAGTTGCGGTTTATTGCTAAATCTGCCCAGTTACCTATTTCACTAGAAACGCCCATTGGGAAAGAAGAAGATTCTCGGTTGGGCGATTTTATTGAATCCGATGGTGAAACACCAGAAGACCAAGTTTCCAAAAATCTTCTGCGCGAAGACCTCGAAAAAGTTCTTGACAGCCTCAGTCCCCGCGAACGCGATGTACTCAGACTGCGTTACGGCTTGGATGATGGTCGGATGAAAACCCTTGAGGAAATCGGACAGATTTTCAACGTCACCCGCGAACGGATTCGTCAAATTGAGGCGAAGGCACTCCGTAAGTTACGCCACCCAAATCGCAACAGCGTTCTCAAGGAGTATATTCGGTAGTCATTAGTCATTGGTCATTAGTCATTAGTCATTAGTCATTGGTAAATAAACAAAGGACAAATGACAACTGACTAATGACAAACAAATAAAGAACCTGGTAGTGAATTAGCACTCCAGGTTTTTTTATTTATAGGTCATCTTGGATATTAAAACTTATAGGATGCCCCAAAAGTGTAAAAAGCCTTGACCAGAGAAAAGCTCAACCAAAACGGCTGCTGAAAAGCCGATCATTGCCAAGCGACCGTTCCAAATTTCTGCTTGTGGGGTAAAGCCCCAACGCCACGCATTGCGGTCTTCAATTACGGGAGTAGTAACTTTTGTTGTAGTTGCATTTGTCATGATTAGCACTCCAAACTTTTTTGCGAAGCTTTATTGCTCTATGTAAATTAATATAACAAATATTTTCATAGATGCAACATTTTTTATACTTTTGTTTCCAGAGCTTGACATAAATGGCAAAAGCTATTTGTACAGATTAAAACATCAGTCTTCAGTTAGATTTACTGAGGTAGAAAAAATGTTGTGTGGACTTTTGCAAAAATTGCTGCCCAGATCCCCAACTTCTTCAATAAGTCGGGGATCTAAATCCAGCGATTTAGTAAGCACCATCTCAATATTTTCTGCCGCCAATTCGGGAGGCGGCAGCCCTCTCAAAAGGCACTCCTAGTCTCAGACTCTTAACGAGGCAAACCCTACAAAAATAGAAACTTGCCTTGATTAAGCTCGCACTTCGGCGACGGTGATGATTTTTTCATCGCGGCCGAGCTGGAGGATACTTTCACCTTTCACATCTCTGCCCAATATTGGCACTGTTTCCACAGGTATCCGCACTACCCGCTCTTTGTTCGTGACTAGGGCTACCTCGCCAGATGCGTTGGCGTAGCCCGCCGTACCACTTCGTGGAAGCAAGCTACGCGTAGCGTCTCGTAGAGAAGGCATCGCCGTTATCATACCAGCTAAGTTGTCAGTTTTGCTGGCAAATTTCAGCGCTTGCGTGCCTAAATCGCCGCGATTAGCCGGTCTCAAATGACTTGCAGCCATCCGCTTGGCATATCCTTCTTGAGTAACTAGCAGCAGTTGGTCATCTTTACCGACAGTGACACAGCCAACCATTTGCTGATTTTTCAATAACCGAAATGCTTGTAAACCCATCGCTGTGCGACCCATAATCGCTAATTGTTCATCATTGACTGGAAAGCGCAACAGTCGCCCACCTGAACTAGCTAAAATCAGATGTTCTCCTGGAGTGGTGAACTGGGTAAATGACAATTCATCATCGTCTTTGAGCTTCAAAATCGTGATTCCGCGCCGAGTCAAGTTGGTAAATTCTCCCAAAGACAGACGCTTAATTCGTCCCTGTTTTGTCAGGAGAATCATCTGTGTAGTTTCGAGATTGGCTGGCAGCAAAAAGCGACTGACCACATCTTCTTGAGCGCCTTGAGCAGTACTACTGAGCATGGTAATCAATGGTTTTCCCCGTGGAGAACGCCCAGTAGTTGGAGGAATTTCTCCCACATTAATGGGGTAGACTTTACCGCCACTGGTTAGTACCAGCAACTCTTTGTCTGTGTCAGTCAACACCGTTTGGATAATAAAGTCATTCTCATGCAGACCGTTTTCAGTTTTTGACTTTCTCCCAGATGGCTGAGTACGGCGCACATACCCACGTTGGGTAAACTCTAAAACCGCTTCCTCTGCTGGCTGTTCTAATTTTGGATTTTGGATTTTGGATTTTGGATTTTCCTCATCATCCTCTACTCCTTGTCTCTTTGTCCCCTTGTCCTCTTGGATCTTTGTGTCGCTGCTGATGGTTGCTAACTTGGTACGCCGGGGATCGCTGTATTTGCGCTTGAACGATCGCAAGTCTTTTTTCAGCGCCTTGAGTAATTCGCGGCGATCGCTTAGTAAGTTTTGTAATAAGTTAATTTGTTCGCTTAGTTGCTCAAACTCTTGCTGCAAATTCTGCTGTTCTAAACTGGTGAGGCGGCGTAATGGCATAGCCAGAATTGCATCTCCTTGTACCTCGCTCAAATCTAGTCGGCTACAAAGATTAATTTTTGCCGTACTTCCATCGGGAGCTTGGCGCAAAATTGCGATTACCTCATCCAAATTCAACAGTGCTTTGAGCAAACCTTCTACCAAATGCACACGACTTTGGGCTTTCCCCAACTCGTAATTGTAGCGACGGTTGAGCGTCTCTTCTCGGAAATTCAAAAACTCCTGCAACAGTTGACGCAAACTTAACTGGCGGGGTTGTCCATCGACTATTGCTAGGAGAATTGCCCCAAAAGTCATTTGTAAAGCAGTTTGGTGATATAAATGCTGGAGAATTTCTTGGGGATTGGTATCGCGTTTGAGTTCAATTACTACCCGCATTCCTTCGCGATCGCTCTCGTCCCGAAGATCAGAAATTCCTTGCAGGCGTCCTTGATTCACTAAGTCCGCTACCTTCTCAATCCAGCCTGCTTTATTCACTTGATAAGGCAATTCTGTGATGATAATTGCCGTCCGTCGCTTGCTTCCCCTAGTGGCTGGAATTTCCTCTAGGGCGGCGACTCCCCGCAGCAGAATCCCGCCCTTCCCTGTGGTATACGCCTCCCGAATTCCCACCTGACCAATTATTTCTCCACCAGTGGGAAAGTCTGGTGCTGGAATTAGCTCGAATAACTTTTCATCTGACAAATCTGGATTGTCGATTAAAGCAATTAACCCATCGACAATTTCGCCCAAGTTGTGCGGTGGAATATTCGTCGCCATTCCCACGGCAATTCCAGAACAGCCATTGAGCAAAAGGAATGGTAATTGAGCAGGTAGCACCGTAGGTTCTTGCTGGGAATTATCAAAGTTCCCGACAAATTCCACAGTTTCTTCGCCAATTTCTGTCAGCATTCCCTCATGGCTGATGGGTGCGAGGCGCGTTTCTGTGTAGCGCATCGCCGCCGGAGGATCATTATCAACGCTGCCAAAGTTGCCATGTCCTGCTAGCAAAGGATAGCGGCTAGAAAAATCCTGCACCAGTCTTACTAAAGCATCGTAAACTGATTGGTCGCCGTGGGGATGGTATTTACCCAACACATCACCCACGACACGGGCACATTTTCGATAGGGTCTCTCTGGTACTAAACCGAGTTCGTGCATTGCATACAGAATGCGGCGATGCACTGGTTTTAAGCCATCACGCACGTCTGGTAGCGCTCGCCCGACAATCACGCTCATGGCATATTCTAGATAAGACCGTTGCATCTCGGTATGCAAGGCTGTTGTAATTACCTGTCCCGTTGAGAGAAGGTTTAACTGTTTTGCCATGAGTTTTTTCCCTGAAATTTAACTACACAAAGAACGATGGAACTCAATATTGCAGCAACCACAGCATAACGGATGAAATGGGATTGCTAACAAAATTTTGATAGTCACATAATAAAAAGCAGTAGTATCATCCTTGATAACGAGGATGTACATTGACTATTAAAAAGGAGATAGATGGCGGGTAGGTGTTTTAATCAAAGGTAATCTGCTGCATACTTAATTTGTACATACTCCATAACCTAATACAGTTCAGTTAAGGAAAATTATCTGTTGAGGCAAGCTGTTTTGCGAAAAATGGTCAGGATATTTCCCTCCGTAGCAAACTTGTCAAGACGAATTTTGAATTGCCTAATCCGCTCATCTCTATAAGTAAAATCTCATGAAAACTGTTTTAATTGTTGAAGACGATCTAATTAATGCTCGTGTTTTTTCCAAAATTTTATCTAAGCGCGGCGGCTTGGGTGTGAAACATACTGAAAATGTGGAAGAAGTCATAAAAATTGCCCAATCAGGAGAAGCAGACCTGATTTTGATGGATGTTTCTCTGTCCAGAAGTGTTTACCAAGGTAAGTCTGTTGATGGAATCAAAATTACACAAATGTTAAAATCTGATCCAAAAACAGCCAACTTACCTATTATTCTGGTGACGGCACATGCTATGGAAGGCGATCGCGAGAACTTTCTCAAACAAAGCGGTGCTGATGGCTACATTTCTAAGCCAGTTGTTGACCATCAACAGTTTGTTGACCAAATCATCGCACTTCTACCCACAGAAGACCACTGAAAATTCACGACTCATTTGAGGAATACTCGCCCGCAAATGTTTTTGGGCGACTAATTCCTCTCTTTAGTTAGTATATATGTACTACGAAAAGGTACTGTTAGGCAAGTGGTAAGGAGAGGGGAAT
>NZ_WBKM01000049.1 GCF_015714725.1 Nostoc sp. WHI | reverse complement strand
CCCATGCCCCATGCCCCATGCCCCATTCAATTATGAAGCAGTGCTTCGGGAGAATTTACTGTCTCTTCTGTTATGGAAGTTTCACCTTCCAATCCATTGATTCGACGATAAAAATCTTGGAGGTAATTTAAATCCTGGGCAAAAAAGTTTTCTACTATTGCCGGATTTATTTCAGATAAAGCACCCAAATGGGTAATTACTCGCGACAAGATAATAATTGTGGCATAAACCGGATTAGCTTTAACGCGTGGGTCACGCAAGGGTGCAATCTCGTCTATCGCCATTGATAACCGCATTACACCTTTGCGGTGGAGGTTGCCTTCAGAGTCTAGATACCCCTTTGGCAGTATAAATTCAAACTCTGTTGGAAACATACTCCTCCTAATTACTTCACGCGTTTAAATTCCTCAAAAGCAACCTCCACTTCCTCAATTTCGATGTCATGACTGCGGGCACTAACATCGGCAATTTTGTAACTTGCAGGCCAAGCACCGGCTAATTCAAATCTAGCTACTTCTTGATTTGCCTGATTATAAATAGACAAAGCAACAAGTCTACGTTGCTCAGACCACTTACCCTGTTGGACTTTTTCAAACCACTTCCAAAAATCCATAGAGTTGGTGATACCTCTACGCAAAGTGAGATTGCCACTCTTAGCATTGCTAGGAAGCTTAGTTCTCACCACCTGACCTTTTGACTGCCCTTTTGTACCCCAGGTTTGAGAAGTAACTTCAGAAATTTCAATTACCTCTTGTGTTCTTTTGAAGCCCTGACACTCCAAAAAAAAGCAATTGGCATCGTTTTGACCTTCTAGTGTCAGCTCTAAATAGAACCGATGGGCTGTAAGAACTTCTGGAATTCTGCTTGCGGATTGTACCACTGTTGATTACTGCATAAGCTAATTATTTGATTCGTTTAATTCCTTCGTGAACCAACTCAACTGTTTCATTCGCCATATCACCACCAGAGGCAGTTAAGGTAGGGCCAGTGTATTTACAAGGATAACAATTGACAATATTCCACCGTGCCTTTTCAGAACCTTGTTGGTCGTAAGCAACCACCGAACCAGTTTTACGATTCTGTGACCACTGACGAGGGTCGCCCATGTCTTCGTTACACTTTTGATACCAACTATAAAGGTCTATATCATCAGTGGCGATGACTTTTACTGTGATGTTGGTAAATTTAACAACCGTTGGTGTAGCTTGGCGCATGAGTTTAGCGCCCTTAGATGAGCCGTGGACTTCTTGGGCTGGGGTATTCTCAACGCCTAGTCCACTAATCTCTTTGATAAATTTATCCGTAATTCCATCAGCCTCGAAGTAGAACTTACAAGAGGTTAAAAATTCGCCGGCCATACTTTTAGACTCCTTTGTGTGTAATTAATTTGGGGACTGGGGGAGAAGTTACAGTCAACATTTCATTAGACCTCTTGCATAAATAATTTTTTGTCTCACGCAAAGGCGCAAAGGCGCAAAGGAGAAAGCGAAAAGAAGGACTTTTGCAAGAGGTCTATTAATTCGTAGCGAATTCTCCGCGTTCCTCTGCGCTTACCTCTGCGCCCCTTTGCGTTAAAATTTTAACCCTCAATTCGCTACGATTTTACGCAAAGCTGTACTGATTGCTATTCGCTATCCTCAATACCATTCCATTGGCTGATGCGGAAAACAACAAATTCAGCAGGTCTGACGGGACAAACTCCCACTTCAATATACAAACGACCTAAAATTCTGGTTTCTGGTGGGTTCAATTCTTCGTCGCACTTTACATAGAATGCTTGTGCTGGAGATGCCCCAAACAAAGCACCTTCACGCCAAATACGTTCTAAAAAATTACTGACGGTACGTGTGACACGCGCCCATAAATCTTGGTCGTTCGGTTCAAAAACTACCCACTGAGTCCCCAGTTCTAGGGATTTTTCGATATAGCTAATGAGCCGACGCACACTGATATAACGCCACTCTGTCTTGTCTGGCTCAACTAGCGTGCGTGCCCCCCAAATGCGGATGCCTCGGTTGGGGAAACTGCGAATGCAATTTATCCCCAGGGGGTTTAATAGTTCTTGTTCGCGAAAATTGGTATCATAGCCTAAACCAATTACGCCTCTGGGAACTTCATTTGCAGGCGCTTTATAAACTCCTCTGGTTTCGTCAGTACGGGCCCAAACACCCATCACATGACCACAAGGAGGTACTAGAATTGGATTACCCCGATCGCGTGGATTAGGAACTTTAATCCAGGGATAATAAAGGGCCGCAAACATCGAACGACGGTTAAATCTGTTCAACCACTCCACCACTTGTTGAGGTTTGACGGCATCCGGTGGCGCATCCAGTACAACCATGCGGTTGGGCGGATTGGGAATATCGCCACTAGCAGAACCCTCGCACATACTAATCATCAGTTCGATGATGCCATGAACTTGATCTAAATTAAGTATCTGCTCTTGATAAGCCCGCATCACATCAGGACAGGCTAACATCGTGATTTCATCAACTTCAAAGATACCGCGTACCCCGGTGCGATCGTCTCGAACCCCTTCTAAATTTTGTGAAAATCTATCGGGTGTGGTAGCAACAATGGGCGGCGCTAATTCATATTGACCGTTAACCGGACGCCGAGCTAAGGGCTGTCCGCTTTGAGTAACGTCTTCTACAGTGATATACATCGAATTTCTCAATGCCGCCACTGCATAAGTCGCTGTTTGAGCGCCAGGCTCGCGGTTCATCGTCAAGTTCTCATATTGCTCTAGAAGTTCATCTCCCCGACGAATCTGAATTGTGAAGTATTCCCCTGTATTTGGCGGAGCTTCTCCTTCAGTACCTTCAGGTAGAGCGCGGGGCGAGCCATCAATAATGATGATATTTACTAATCCGCCTGCTGCTTGTTCAGGGCGCAAAGTAAAGCGGAGGGCTGGACGATTGCCTCTAGAGTTGATTCGTAGGTTAGCCGGTTCTGGAGTCGCGGGTTTGGGTGCGCCTGGTAACTGAGTACCAATGCTTGTCACCCAGCAGCGACCACCGCCATTCATAAAGTAGCCGTAAACTGAAAAGGGTAAATAGGCGTTGAAGTCGGTGAACCCATCAGAGTTGGGACGGGCAAAATAGTTGAGATATTGCGTCCAAGTTGTCACTAATGCGGGTTTATATAACTCAGCCCCACCACGAACATCTTCTGTAAAGCCGACAAATCCCGCAACTGCGGTGCTAACACCTTCAATCGGCCGGCTACCCCGGTCAATTTCTTCGATATAGACACCAGGAGCAAAGTAATCAAGTCTAGCCATGAAAGTCTCTCCAAGTCAGTAAAAATCTAATTATTCAGGAGTTAGAAATATTTCTTTGAAAGTATGACTTTGGTTATCTACCAAGGCATTGACGTTTTGGGGTAAATAGCCAGGATGATTCAGAATCAAAACATAATTACCTAAATGAAGGTCTTCAAAGAAGAACAGCCCTTCTTTAGTTGTTAATATGGATTTTTCAGTTCCTCTGACAGTCACTTCTGTCGCTACCAACGGCAGATTTGTCACCGCACTTTTGACAATACCCGCGATCGCAACTCGCCTAGTTAATACTAAACTGTCACTATCACGAGACATTTGATTTCGTAAATTGAAAATTCGCTCCCAAACCAAAGGCACTGAAGTCGGTTGTGGCTCGAAGGGTATTGTAATTGTCAAATATAAGGCTGAACGCAATGGCACATTGAGAGCGCTCCATAAGGAGCCAACCTCAATTGGCGGCTCTAGGGCAACTGTCATATTCAAATTCCCATAGCCTCGTAATTCAGGAACCAAAAACTCCTCTTCCAAAGTGCGATGGCGCAATAGCACGGTCAACGCTTCACTGATAAAGTGATGCTCACCTAAAGCTGTTCTATCCCACGCTGTTAATAGCAGCGAAACATCAAACCAAGCGGGTGCCCAATTTACAGTAGCAGGTTGTAGAGAGCGTGTTAGCTTGCGTTCAACTTGCCTACCAGAATGTTGTACCTGCTTACTCTCACGTATATCATAAATGTATAAATTGAGAGTCGGCCCTGCTCCCTCTTCCCTTCGATTACCAGGATGGCTAAAGTCAATTTGTTCTGTACTGGTAAGTGAGGTTCCTCCAGCTAAAATTTCGGCTAAAGTTTGAAGAACGAAGATAAGCATGAAGGTGTTGTGCTGGTAGCTAATCCAGATGCCTCTAGAGTATCTGTATGAGCCTTCTAAAGTTAATTAGACTTTTGTCGATATTTTTTAGATGGGGCATTGGGCATGGGGCATGGGGCATTGGGAAATACTTACTGCAACTTCCTCCCTGCTCCCCCAGAATGATGATTGAGGAGGCTGGAGGATATTAGTTTTTCAACAATCCGAAAAGTAGCAACTTCAGTTTGTAGATTAGTCTGGAGCGACGAAAAACCCACCCTAGTAGTCGTCCATACATTTAATAATTCTTTGTATGAATTATCTAACAAGATAACTTAACAAAAAATAAACATTACTGAGACTGCATAATTTTATACTGATTAAAATAAGAGTAAAAATATTTTGTTGCAAAAGGCAAGTGAAGCTATGACACTAGGCTTTTCTCTACAAAAACTAGAAAATGGCTCTAATTGTTTGAGTTCCTCAGACATCCAAAGCTTTTGTCAGCTAGAGTCTGAGCAGTTAACTAGTCAATATCCAATTTTTTTCGCTCGGATTGTTTATCATGATTGCTTCCTGAAAACTCATCAGGAGGTTATAAATTATGGTCAAGACCAAGCTACCTTTTCCAAAAAAACTTTAGCTTATTTGCGCTCAGAAGCATGGCTTACAGATTTTCCGCCTGCTTTTACTTTACATAAGTTTAGACTTAAAGATTTTTCATCTATTTCTTACATTTGCCCCATAGCCTACAGAAATCAAAAGCCTGAATACATTCAAATTATTACTCATGAACCTCTATCATCCAGTTTGCAACTATACGTAAAACGCTCTGCGATGCTTTTGAGTAAGTATGTAGATATTTCTTTAGACTATGGAAGACAAAAAACTGAAATTCAACTACTAGAAGATATCTTGCATCGAGTCGGTCATCAATTGCGTAACTCTCTAGGACTTATCGGATTGTATGCACATAATTTATGCTTAGGATTAGAAGATAGTCCTTGGCAAGAGCAAGCAACAATCATTGGCGAAAGCATACAAGATTTAGATACTAATTTAAATGAGCTTCTTGATTGTGGACAAAGTGCAAAATTAAGGATGACACTTCAAGATTTAAGAAGTTTAGTAGTTGAAAGTATCACAAATTTACAACCTCTAATTAATCAGAAAAAACTTAAAATATCGATTCCTGATACATCAACAATACTGAGATTAGACAGATTGCAAATAAAACAAGTATTTGATAATATCCTCAGTAATGCTGTTCATTTCAGTCCTAATTTAGGAACTATTACCTGTAGCTGGCAAATTTTTCAAGATGAAGTCTTAATCAAAATTGCAGACCAAGGTCTAGGACTATCTCAAGAGGATTTGCAAAAAGTATTTACCCCATTTTATTCCCGGCGTCGAGGAGGTACAGGGCTGGGTTTAACTATTGCTAAAAAAATTATTCTGGATCATCAAGGAAGTATTTGGGCGCAAGTTTTGTCAGAAAGTGGAGCGCAATTTTCTATGATTCTGCCTCGACCAAGAACTGGATAAATAATTCGTAATTCGTAATTCGTAATTCGTAATTCGTAATTCGTAATTCGTAATTCGTAATTAATAAAGATGAATAATGATCATAAGAAACTTACAGTTTTGCTGGTAGATGACGAAGAACGCTTTCGCCAAGGGTTACGTACTCTCCTCAATTTTTATAGTATTAATTCTGCGTTACCTGTAGAAGTTGTGGGTGATGCTGATTCTGTGGAGCAAGTTTTAAAATTTACAGGCCAGAAATGTCCAGATTTAATTTTGCTGGATATGCAATTGAAAGGATGTGATGGGATTACAGTTCTGGCACGTCTCAAAGAAACTGCTTATACTGGCAAGGTTTTAGTATTGTCGGCTCATCAAGAAGATGACTGGATTTTTAGAGCAATGCAGGCGGGAGCCGCAGGTTATGTGTTTAAAAATCGTTTGGCAACACAACTGTGTGAAGCTATTGACACTGTTACAAAGTCGGAAATTTATCTACCTTCAGAAGTTGCTAGTCGATTTTTCCGGTTTTTTCAGGCTTATTCAGACTCTTGTGTAAAAGCATGTCATGAAGTGCATTTAACCGAAAGAGAGCAAGAAGTTTTATACTGGTTAACTCAAGGTGCTTCTAATGAAGAAATAGCGAAGCGTCTATATGTGACAGTTGCTACTGTTAAGGCGCATCTCACAAGTATTTTTGAAAAATTGAAGGTTACTAGCCGGACTCAAGCTATTGTGGCTGCCCTCAAGTTAGGATTAGTTCACGCTTGAGCGCGACAGAAGTAATCAGCGCAATTCACGAAACTCTTTGTATATGCCTTCATTTGAATCTTTTTATCAAGAATACCCCTGCTCGTACAATTCTCCCTTAAATTGCGATCGCCCCTTCCAAACGGCGCAACAAATCAAGGGTGCTAAGTTTTGCTTGGAATGTGGTTTTCCAGCCACTTTACCGCAGGAGGCTGAGATTAAAGGAAATCAGGGTACTTATCAGATAGCTAGTTTTGTCGGTGTGCAGGGTTTAGGCCGCTTATACTCAGGTATCCAACTCAAGGATAAACAGCCTGTAATCATCAAAGAATACCTGCTACCCAATCGTTGTTTTAATGAAAGCGAGACTCTGAAGCGGAAAGACACTTTTAAACGAGTAGGTGGAGTAAGTTTAGCCGATAGTAGAATTCAAAACTTCCGTTTAGTGGAAACTAGAGAAGCGATCGCAGATGATAAAGGAGAACGCTGCTATTTAATCACTAAAGGAATAGAATCATCCCAAACTTTAGCTAAATATCTGATAGAGAAGGGAGCAATGACATCTCCTGAGGTGCGTGAGGTACTAAATCAAGGTTTGCAAACTCTCCAGTTTCTCCACACCCAAAAGCTGCGTTTTCCCTCAAACCAAATACAACTAGGTATAACTCACGGCAATATTAGTTTAGATAGTACTTTGATTAAGGTAGAAAATAATCAAAAGTTTTCTATATACTTTTGTGATTTAGCTATCTGGGAAAACTTATTTATTCCCCCCATTATTGCTCAACCCGCGCCCGCTAGACCAGAGCAAGATTTACAATCATTAGGATTGGTAGCCTTTTATTTATGGGTAGGAAGGACAACTAATTTATCTTCTCACCAGCCTTTAGATCCGAGAGATAATCAACAATGGCCAGATACCGATAGCCATTTAAAACAGTTTATTTATCATTTAATTGGGCTGGAAACTCCTTTTGACAGTGCAGAAGCGGCTCGCCAAGCACTGCTACAACTTCCCAAAGAAGATCATGGCAATAGTTCAGTAAAATTGCGATCGCCAGATGATCAAGTAATAAAAAAACCTTTGCCAATGCCCTTAATTCTGCTGGGGATTCTGGCTTTATTACTACTTGGCGGGGGAATTTGGTATTGGCTTTGGGGTAATAAACCAGATAGCCCTAATAAATATATCCAATGGTCTAGACTTGTGCGAAATTTCTCCGAAGTCCCAAACGTTCCTTCTGGACAATTTACTTACACAGGAGAAAAAGATGGTACATGGAGCTATATTTTGACACAACCAGTAGACAATAGTCGTTTAGGAGATTTATTAACTAGACCCAAGCCAGATGCAACAGCAACGTATAACTATGAATCTATTTTATCATCAGATGTAAACAATCCTATTAAAAGTATTAAAGAAGTACAACAAACAAGCACAAAAGACTTTGCAATTACTAGTTTAGGAGATAAAATTACAAATAACCTATCTAAAAAATCAGTCGCTTATGATGGGTTACTTGTTTTTGTAGCATTTAATAAGAGAGACTCAAATCTTGCTAATGCTCTTGGGGGGCAAATAAATCTTGAGCAATTGCGTCAAATTTACACAGGTAAAATTACTAATTGGCAGCAGATTAGTGCCAAGCTTCCAAATCTGACTGTGAAACCTTTTGCCCCAACTGAACCGGAAGCAATCAGTAAATTTCAAGAAATAGTTCTCAAAAACGCTCCTCAGGACGAAGCTTTATTTGCAGCGAAAGTTACTAAACTTGATACAACAAAGACCCAAAACCAGATACGTAGCGAGACTTTAGAGGGGCGAACCACTGGTATTATAAGTTTTGGCATTATCAGTAAAACTTGGAAACAGTGTACTGGCTATCCCCTAGCGATCGCAGATGGCAAAAAGTCAGCTATTCAACCTCTGTTTCAACGGCGCTCACGCCGCTCAATTAATCCCTCAGATGACTTGTGTCAACATGATGATTATTATGTTGATGTCACAACATTCCAAAGCTATCCCTTGGGATACCCTATTTTTGTAGTGTACCCTAAAGACAGCAGCCGCCTGCCGGGTGGTTCTACATTTGCCCAGATGCTAACTACTCGTCAGGGTCAGTGTTTACTTAGTAAAGTAGGTCTTGTAGCTTTACAACCTATGCCCGATGATATAAATTCCTATGCCTGCAAATCGGTGCCCTAATCCCAGTTGCGAATATTTTAACCGCGCCCTGCCTAACAATGCTAAGGTTTGTCCCTGGTGTTCCACTCCTGTGGGTAATGTAGTTGCCCCTACACCACAACCGCCTAGTCAACAACCACCTAGTCAACAACCACCTATTCAGTATCAGCGGCCAGCAACAGACCAACCTAACTACCAAGTTCCCCAACAAGCCCCCGTTGATTATTCAACAGTCTATCAGCCGAGGGTTTCTCATCCACCAACACCACCTGTTTATACTCCTCCGCCTCAAAGAGCGCCACTTTTAAAGCTGATTCATACCACGGGAAGAGAATTTAACCTCGTTGGGGAAGGAGGTTATATTGGTCGCCGCAGTCAGAGTTCAGGAATAGCGCCGCCAGAAATTGACTTGACTGGTATTCCCAGTGAGGGAATAGTCTCTCGTCGTCATGCGCGGGTCGATTGGGACTGGTCGCAAAATTCATACATGATTGTTGACATGAGTACAAATGGTATTTATTTAAACAACAATCCTTTGACTCCTGGTATGCAATATCGCCTACTTAACGGTGATGTACTGCGATTTGGTCAGGATAATCTAGTTAATTTCACGGTATATGTTGTGTAGCAAAAGTTAAATTTTGTAATGAGCAAGCGATCGCACTAGAACAGCTTGGCAAAACAGCTAGAAAGGGTAGTTGATCAGCCAACTACCCTTCAATTTTGGCGTAGACGGCGCGATGTTAAGTTTATAATATATGTACAAATTTATGTACATAAAGTAATGCTACCTTACAAAATCACATCCCCAACTGATGCGAGAAATGACTTTTTTAAGTTGTTAGAATTGGTAGTCGAAAATCATCAGGTGTATATGATCAATCGTCGCGATGGTGAAAATGTGGCTTTAATTGCTGAGTCAGATTTGGTAAGTTTGCTGGAGACAGTGTATCTTTTGCGATCGCCTGCTAATGCGCGTCGTTTACTAGATGCAATAGAGGAGTCGAAAACTGGCAAGATCCAACCTCAAGCGATCGCACAACTTCAGCAGGAGTTGGGAATTGAGCAAGAAGAAAAAGAAAGCTGAAGCTAGTGAGATTAAGCCAGTTGTTGTTAATCGAAGTCCTGGTTTTAGTTCTAAATTCAAAGAAGATTTAGCTTGGTGGTTCAAGCAAGATTTTCAAAAAGCATCAAAAATATTGGATTTGGTTACGGCTGTAATGCAAGATCCATTTGAGGGTATTGGTAAACCGGAAGCATTGAAATATATGGATGCAGATATTTGGTCAAGGCGAATTGATTTAGAGCATCGGCTTGTGTATCGCGTGGGAAACACTCAGATTGATTTTCTCGCTTGTCGGTATCACTACGAATAACTGGCTTACTTTTCAACTTGAGCATAGACCCATAGCGGCTTGTCGTTAGACATCGCTTCCAGGGGAAACGCATCTAAATTATATTGACAAAATACCATCTTCATGAATCAACACAAAAAGAATGTTTAATTTAATTTAATTCAAATGCTTATAAAATTTTTGATTAGTGGCTTAAAAGTTTAATATATCTACAGCAATTATTTATTTTTCCGAGATATTAACATACTCATGCTTCCCTTTTTATCGTAAATAAAAGGGTTTAAGAACATGCAGTCTACACGTAGCGTCAGTTTCAGTCTGTGCTTACAGAGCTTTTTGGAGAAGATATAAGCAATTGCTATCTTCCCTGGTAAGAAGTGTCAGTGAATAGTTATCTGAGCTATTCACTGATTTTGTTTAAGATAACTTTGTCAGAAATCCCAATAATTTTTTCGTCCTTGATGTTAGGAGTGTCCGACGATAAGCATCAGCTGCTTTCTTAATAGCTTCGGCTTGAGTGGGATAAGGATGAATCACACTGCTTAACTTACTCAAACCTATCTTATTTACAATTGCCGTAGTCACAACTGATATCATCTCACCCGCATGACTGGCGACAATAGTTGCACCGATAATTTTATCAGACCCCTTGTTATGGTGGATTTTGAGAAATCCTGACTCTTCATCATCAGCGATCGCTCGGTCTACACTATTAAAAGGTATCTTGATTGTCGTCACTTCAATGCCTAACTTCTGCGCCTCGTGTTCATACATCCCGACATGGGCAATTTCAGGGTCAGTATAAGTTACCCAAGGCATTACCAGACTACTAAGTTTAGAGCGTCCTAAACCAAAGGGAGAAAATAGCGTATTTTTAATCACAATCCGCGCTGCTGCATCAGCAGCATGGGTAAACTTCCAGTTCATGCAGATATCGCCAGCTGCATAAATTTTGGGATTGGTCGTTTGGAGGTAATCATTTACTTTTACACCTTGACCCTTGTCGTATTCTACCCCCACTGCTTCTAAATTTAAACCTTCTACATTTGGCGATCGCCCCGTACCGACTAAAATTTCATCTACTGTCACCGAATCTCGATGACCATTGGAGGAAAAGTAAAGCCGTTTCCCCTCGGTAACAGTTACTACCTCTTCTAACTTGGAATTCAACACGACGCGAATTCCTTCGCTAATCAAAACTTTTTGGAGAATTTCCGCAGCCTCAGCATCTTCTTTATTCAGAAGATGAGAGCCGCGATGGAAAAGTACCACTTCACAACCCAAGCGCCTGAAAGCTTGCGCCAACTCGCAACCAATGGGGCCGCCACCAATTACAGCTAAACGTTCCGGTCGTTGAATTAGGGAAAAAACCGTCTCATTAGTTAGATAACCCGCTTTTTCAATTCCTGGAATCGACAGTTGTGCGGCTCTGGCGCCAGTAGCAATTACAGCTTTTTTAAACCGCAGAGTTTTGTCGCCAACTTCTACGGTATTTTTACTCGCAAATCGACCGCTACCGAAAAAGACATCGACCCCCAACGATGAGAACCGCTCTGCTGAGTCGTTATGGCTGATATCAGCTCTTACTCGCCGCATCCTTGTCATGACTTTGGGAAAATCAACATCAATATTATGTTGGGGAATATTAACTCCCAAGTCTTTGGCGTTCCAGATTTCGCCAACTACGCGAGCAGAGCGAATCACAGTTTTAGATGGTACGCAACCAAGATTTAAGCAATCCCCACCCATGAGATGCTTTTCAATCAACGCCACTTTTAAGCCTAAATCTAGACCTGCTGCACCCGCCGCCACTACTAATCCCGCCGTACCAGCACCAATTACTACCAAGTCGTAAATATCGGCTGGTTGAGGATTAACCCAATTTGGTGGATGGACGTAAGATACTAATTTTTGATTATACTCATCCATTGGGCGAACAGTGACTCTCTCGAATTCTGAATTAGTCATCGTAGCAAATTGAGGGTTAAAGTTTAAACGCAGAGGGGCGCAGAGGGAAGCGCAAAGTTTCGCAGAGAAGTTTAATTATTGCTCACTTTTTCTTCTAAAGCTTTTTGGGCAATACGGGTTATATAAATTGTAACGGCGACTGTTGCAATAAAACCTACAATCCGAATTGTCCATTGGATGGTGGGGTTGCTGGGTTGAGCTTCGGTACCAATCATGGCAAGATTACCCGCAAGGGAACCAATATAAACGTACATAATGGTTCCGGGAATCATGCCCACGGAGCCGATAAAATAATCTTTGAGTGAAACTCTTGTGATACCAAAGGCATAATTCAATAAGTTAAAAGGAAATATTGGGGACAGTCGCGTTAACAAAACAATTTTTAATCCTTCTCTACCAACAGCTTGGTCAATAGCGGCAAATTTTTTGTTATCTGCGATTTTACGCGCAACCCAGTTTCTTGCTAAATAGCGTCCGACGAGGAAAGCAGCAGTAGCGCCGAGGGTGGCACCGATGAACACGTAAAACGAACCCCAAACTACGCCAAAGATAACACCAGCTCCCAAGGTAAGGATGGAGCCTGGGAAAAAAGCGACGGTAGAGATAATATAAAGTCCAATAAAAGCGATCGCTCCCACTGTACCAAGGCTATCAATCCATTGCAACGCATTCCGTAAAATCACTTGGGGATTGAAAGAATTTTGATTTGCAGATTCTTGTGCCAAGGCAAAGTCTGTATTTAACAAAAAAGCAATCGCAAATATTAGTAATAGGCATATATTTAGTCTCAAAAACTTCTGCGAGTTAGTCGGAGTAAAAATTTTAGGTATCTTAATTATTTTTAGTTTCATCATCAGTTATTCCTACTGTTGATATACTTTGAGCAAGAGCTTTCTGGGCAACTTTTGTGATATAAACAGTCACGAGAATGGTAGCAATTAACCCAACTACTCGCATTACCCATTGCCAGATTTGAGTTTCTGGAGTAGTTGGTTGATTAGATGTGTTAATCATGGCCAGATTACTGGCTAAAGAACCAATATAAACGTACATTACAGTACCGGGAATAATAGCAAAGGAACCTAATATATAGTCTTTGAGAGAAACCTGTGTGACTCCAAAAGCATAATTTAATAAGTTAAAGGGAAAGACGGGAGAGAGGCGAGTTAATAAAACAATTTTCCATCCTTCTTTGGCAACTGCCAAATCAATCGCTTTAAATTTAGGATGTTTGTCCATTTGTCGAGAAACCCAATCCCGCGACAAGTAGCGTCCAACGAGAAAAGACAAGGTAGCTCCGATTGTTGCAGCAATTAGCACATATATTGACCCCCAAAATACTCCAAACAAACAACCACCTTTTAGTGTTAGGAGAGAACCTGGTATAAACAGTAATGTTGCCAAGTTGTAAATGGTTATATAGGCGATAGGCCCTAAAGTACCAAGGCTGTGAACCCAAATGACTGAGTTTTGCAAAAGTCCTTGAATGTTCAACAGTTTGGCAGAAATTATCAAAGTGCCAACTAGGCAACATAACAGTAATAGTTTGAGCTTAGATTTTAATATACGTTTCTTCATTTTTATGCCCAAAAGCAAAAATATTTATTTTGAGATGCGTAACACGAGCAATAATACGTCCTTGTTTCAGAGCCAATAAATTTATTTATGGGGTTTCCCCCCTGCCCCCTGCCCCTTTTCCTCTTCGCTGACCTTCTGAGGCTCAATGTTGAAATTTACACCTCGAATCCGATGTCACTAAGATATACTATCCACATGAAAAACAGCTTAAATTTTCTTAAATTTATCTTGGCGATACCAGCGATGAATTCGCTCAGGTGAAACACCAAGTAAATAAGCAATAATTACTACTTGATTAAGTAACGTAGTTTTGAACACTCCCTTTTTTACCCATCTACGGGCTGAAGTGAGAACAGGTGTGGGGATAATTACAATACGTCCGATGCGTTTTAAACGACACATGAGTTCAAAGTCTTCCATAATTAGCAATTCGGGAAAGCCGCCAATTTCCAGAAATACTTTTCTTGTTAAAAAAATTGCTTGGTCGCCGTAGGGCATTTGGCAAAAATGCGATCGCACATTTACTCCCCACTCTACCCATCGTAAACTTATAAATGAGGCATTAATCCGCAACTTAAAGGCACCAGCCACAGTCCCAGATTGTTGTAGTGCTGTGCGAATCATCTCATCGAACCCAGTCGGTAAACGGGTATCTGCATGAAGAAACAGCAGAATATCACCGCTAGCAGCTACAGCACCAGCATTCATTTGAGCAGCACGACCGGGAGATGATGAGATAACTTTGACACCTAAAGACTGAGCTATTTTTACTGTGTCATCCTTTGAGCCACCATCTACTACAATTACCTCTACATTTGTACTGGGTTGGGTAATTGCAATGGCTTCTTTGATATTTCCGGCTTCATTGAGAGTTGGAATAATAATCGAAATTTTAGCAGCGCCAATATTTTGACTCATGATTACTGAGTTTTCTTTTCCAGTTGGTCATAGAATAAATCTCGCCTGAAAGAATTGCAGATAGAGGTGTACGGATGTGTGCCTCTACTAATTTTTACGGAAAATGCGGTAAATTTTTTGTAGAAGCTGAAAATAATTCGGTACAACTATCATAGGGCTTTCCGGGATGAGTCGAGACGCTTTGGTGGTGGGAATTAATACGTATGACCGATTAAAATGTCTCAACGTACCAGCTGCCGATGCTGAAGCGATCGCTCAAATCTTACAACAGTATAGCTAAGTAATTTTCAAAGAACGAATTAAATTATCACAAATATAACTGCCCTTAGTACAATTATATTAATTAGCTCCAATAGCTACTTTGTCTAGATTACAGGGTGAAAATGCCAGCAAAAGATGTGTACCACGATGCGGTTAAAAATGCCTTAATTAAGGATGGTTGGATAATTACAGCCGATCCTTATCCAATTAAGTATGAAGAAGTTAAACTGTTTGCCGATCTTGCTGGTGAAAAAACCATTGCTGCGAGTAGAGAAGGAAAACAAATTGTTATTGAAATTAAAAGTTTTCTGAGTCGTTCTCCTATGCGTGATTTTGAAACCGCATTAGGTCAATATCTCATTTATAAAGCTCTACTTTCTCTTGAATATCCTGAAAAACAATTATATTTGGCGATAGGGGAAATAATTTATGAAGATTTCTTTCAAAAAGTTGCAATTCGATTAATTGTGGAAAAATATCAAGTCTCACTATTAGTTGTTGATATGAATAAACAGGAGATTCTGAAATGGACAAGTTAACTCAATATCAAAATCTGATTAAGAAAGTTTTAACAGAGTATCAAAGGATTTCGTCACAATTACCTGTTGTTGATGTGGATGAAGTGTTAATGTTTGATGATGAGAGAAGTCAATATTTGTGGTTCAATATTGGTTGGAAACAAGGGAAAAGAGTTAAGGGAGTTTCTGTCTATATTCGCATTAAAAATGAAAAAATTTACATTGAAGAAGATTTGACCGAGGAAGGAATGGCAACTGAATTAATGAGTTTAAATGTTCCCGCAAGTGATATTGTGTTGGCTTTTCAGCCTCCAGAAGTGAGGAAATATACTGAGTTTGCAACGATTTAAATATTATTTCCTATCTCTATTCTTTAACAAAGATTATACAAGTACAACACGGCAGAAACTACTATCTCAATATAATTACTATGACAGCGATCGCTATTAACTTAAACCCCATCATCCAACTCACTGACAACCAATTTTATCAGTTGTGTCGGGAAAACCCTGAAGTCAAATTTGAACGGAATGCAGCCGGAGAACTACTGATAATGCCACCTACAGGCGGAGAAACTGGAAATCGTAATTTTGAAATTTCTGTTGACTTCGGAATTTGGAATCGCCAAACTCAGTTAGGGATTTGCTTTGATTCTTCCACCTGTTTTAAACTTCCCAATGGTGCAAACCGTTCTCCTGATGTCGCTTGGATTAGACAAGAGCGATGGGATGCACTTACACTCGAAGAAAAAGAAAAGTTTCCAGCGATCGCCCCAGATTTTGTTTTAGAGTTAATGTCACCCAGCGATACTTTGAGAGAAACGCAAGAGAAAATGCAAGAATATATAGATAATGGAGTGAAATTAGGTTGGTTAATTAATCCTAAAATGCGTCAGGTAGAAATTTATCGTCTTGGTCAACCAGTGGAAATATTAACATTTCCACAACAATTATCAGGAGAGGATATTTTACCAGGATTTATTTTAAACTTGCAAATTATCTGGAAATGAATACTTATTTATGACAGCGATCGCTATTAACTTAAACCCCATCATTCAACTCACCGATAACCAATTTTATCAGTTATGTCGGGAAAATCCTGAAGTCAAATTTGAACGGAATGCAGCCGGGGAACTTCTAATCATGCCACCTACAGGCGGAGAAACTGGAAATCGTAATATTGAAATTGCAGCAGATTTTGTGTTTTGGAATCGCCAAACTCAATTAGGAATTTGCTTCGATTCTTCTACTTGCTTTAAACTTCCCAATGGTGCTAACCGTTCTCCTGATGTCGCTTGGATAAGTAAAGATAGATGGGATGCACTCACAACCGAAGAACAAGAAAAGTTCCCCCCAATTGCCCCAGATTTTGTTTTAGAGTTAATGTCACCCAGCGATACTTTGAGAGAAACGCAAGAGAAAATGCAGGAATATATCGATAACGGAGTGAAATTAGGTTGGTTAATTAATCCTAAAATGCGTCAGGTAGAAATTTATCGTCTTGGTCAACCAGTGGAAATATTAACATTTCCACAACAATTATCAGGAGAGGATGTTTTACCAGGATTTATTTTAAATTTGCAAATTATCTGGAAATGAATATTCATTGATTGCGGATAGCTTGCTCAAATTCAACAACAGCATCGTACTGGTCAGGCATAGCGATATAACGCAGCAGCAAAGCTGGATCTAAGTCGGGAAAAAACCCACTTCGGTCTACTTCTTCATACTCGCCACCTTTGCTAAGACGGAATATTTTTATTTGATTAGATTTCCAAAACCAAACTTCCGGGACTTTTTTAGGCTTATATAACTCTTTCCTGTTAATAGTGCCACTGATGACAATGATTTCAATAACAATGTCAGGAACTTCCCTTTCTACACCAATGCTGTAAGACTCATCCGGTGTGCCAGAAGCATACCCCAGTTCTTCCAAAGTGAAACCGCCACGTTTGTAAAACCGGATGCCCAACTTTTTCATATAAGCTTCTAGCAGCAAGCCAAGGGTACTTTTAACTTTTTCATGTTTATCTCCAATAGGGGACATAATTTCTAAGATTCCTGACAAATAAGATAGTCGAACATTACGGTTCTCTTGAAGTTGTGCCTCAATCCCTTTGAATTGCTCCCAAGAAACATCCTTGAGAGTTACCAGTTTTTCTTCTGTGGGTTGCTCTACAAGCGGGATAGTCATAACAACACTTTATTTTTGATTAATTTACATGAGAGGCTTAATATTAGGAATTCCCGGCACAACTTTATAGGTACGCCGGGGAGAAGATCAATTAATCCCTTTTCTCACCAATTCTGGAATTTGAGAAGGGCGTTCAGCTACGGGAACTTGTACTTCTTTCAAAGCAGCTAATTTACTTTGGGCTGTGCCAAAATCAGGAGCGCGGCCAATAACTGTTGCTAAAGTCCCAGTTTGACGCCAAGTTTTTCCTGGTGGTGCTTGTCTCCCGGCAATGTAGGCAATTACTGGTTTATCAATTGCCTCAGCAATGTACTGCGCTGCTGCTTCTTCACTACCACCACCAGGTTGACCGACTAAAACGATCGCTTGTGTCGTTTCATCTTCATCAAGAATTTGCAGCCATTGGAGAAACGAAGAACCAACGATCGCATCACTACCAATGCTGACACTAATCGACTGTCCCAAACCAGCTTTTGTTAATTCGTAGGCGACTTCGTAGGTGAGGGTGCTGCTACGACTGACGATCCCCACTGGCCCAGGTGTATAAAATTCGCTAGGTTGAGTTCCTAAGAGAATTTTTCCTGGTACAATAATCCCCGGACTGTTTGGCCCGATTACCAAGGTTTCACAGGCTTCGGCTTTGCGGAGCAATTGCACCATATCCAAAGGTGGCACTCCAGCAGTGATAATAATAATCTGGCGAATATCAGATGCGATCGCTTCCAATGCCGCATCTAGCACATCGTAAGGATCTACACAGATAATCGTCGTGTCAATTGCTCCAAATTGTTCAATTACCTCCTCCACTAAGTCATATACTGGCAACTCGTACAATTCCTGTCCACCACATCCAGGATTGACACCAGCTACCAAATTTGTACCATAAGCTTTCATTTGAGCGGCATGAGTGCCTGATATAAATTCACAAAAGCCTTGAATTAACACTTTACTATCTGGCGTTAGGTTCATAAAAAATTACCGTAAGTTTAGCAACTCAGAGAGTTGAGCCACTGGACATTAAAACGACACTGTAAACGTGTCGTATTGATTCAATTTTTACTGAAATTTCTAACTTTTAGGGTTACATTTCAAAATTCATCTCCTGTAGTAGAAAATAATACCAATTGAATCAAACAAAGCTACAGATTCAAAACAATAAAACCGATACGAATTATTGATCACTACTTCTTATTAGCAGTTGGTTTAGCAAGACGAACTGCTGCCGCGATCGCCTCATCTAAATTTTCTAACACTATCAACGTATCGCTGTGGATTTTTAGTGTTGCTAAATATTTTCTAGCTGCATTAAACTCGGAACCAGCAAGCCGGACAACCAAGGGTGGAAAATTAAGTTCTCGCCGACTTTTACTACCATTAGAACGTCCAATATGTGATTTAAGTTCGCTCTTGTCTTCCTGTACAAATTTGGCTATAACTTCAGCCACTTCTTCACTCTGAGGAATACTACCCAAAAAGTTAATTAGTATTACTTCAATGCTTTTGTCAGCGTTTAGAATTTTCAGACCTGTCTCTAGGCGATCGCGGAAAGTAGTTGGTGTAGTATCTGTGAGAAAAGCATGACGTAAATTCAAACAAACACCTGGTTTGCCACCAGCATTGGCGACTAAATCCAAAGTTGCCATCACTGAACCAGTACCATTACCTAAAATACCGATTTTTCCGTGCATTTCTACACCATCCCAGTTGCCCAAAATACCGTTGATTTCAGTATTGGTATGACGGCTGATGATTTTTGCCGCCATCTCGGCGAGGTCTGGATGACGCTTGATCGCCCGTTCGTTGACCCTGACTTTACCATTAAGAGCCATAACTTGATTATTAGCGCTGACTGCCAAGGGATTAATTTCGACCAAATCCAGGTCTTTTTGGATAAATAAGTGGTACATCTTCTCCACAACGCTGCTTACTGACTGCATCAGCGTCCCCTGTAAGCCCATTTTCAAAGCCAGTCGTCGGGCATAAAATGGCGAGAATTCCTGTTCGACGACGACATGGTGCATTCTTTCCCCAGCAGATTCCCAATCAATGTCTGCTTCTTTGCAACCTAAAAGTACTGGTCGGCAAACAGCAGTGTCTAAAACCACTGCGAGATAAAATTCCTGGCTGGCGTCGTATTGAGCTTCTGCTAGTACAACTTCCGGCAATTCGCCCCATATTGGTAGACTAAAGATATTTTGAGCAGCTGCGATCGCATCGATAGTCGTTTCCGCAAACCTGACTCCACCAGCTTTTGCCCGTTCAGCTCCATGTACTTGAGATTTTAGTACAATTGGAAAGCCAATTTTTAAACGTTTCAAATCTGTAGGATGGTCTATTCGTTGGGAGGGCAATACGGGAATGCCTATTTTCCCAAACCATTCTTTAACTTGATACTCTAATAAATCCATTGATGCACCTTGTATTGACACTTTCCAAGCCTTTGATTGATGCTGTCTGAATATTTTGCAGCACCTTTCTTACAGAATTAAGCTTTTGGCAGCTATAAAAATTTATTTTTCACGGATCAATTTTATCGAATTCAGCAAATGAGGCAAATTAATTTCTATAGCTAACCTGTTTGTGCCAGAGCCACAAGACGTAATTAATCTCCTCAGTAGGTTTCTCAGCATAGAAGATAACTAGCATTTCTGTCAAAAACCTCTGACAGAGCATCGTTTCCTAAACCTTTAAATAAGTTTGCCATACTTGCTCTAGAATTAAAACTTTCTAAGGCAGTAGCTCGTGTAAGTTGAATTGTCACAAAGTTAGGACTTACGCAAAACTACACGGGGTAGGGGCAATTCATGAATTGCCCCTACCTAAAAATCACTCTTTTCAGCTATTGTTTGCGTAAGTCCTAAAAGTAATGTCATAGAAATGCTCAAAAACTCTATTATTCCCATTTGTATTTCAAATTCATCCCTGAAGACGGATTATCTAATTTCGTCTGAAAATGTAGCGAGGCAAACAATTACTTCTCTTTTAATTTTTGGTTAAAAGTCGGAATTTGTGTTAGAAAGTTGGTCGTTCAGATTTTGAGCCTGTAGTTGGTTAAACCGTGTATTTGCATTCAACAAACGGAATAAGTTTGTTTCAACCCCTTAAAGATAATCAAAACAATATAGAAATTTAGCGGGAAAGCTCTATGAAAGTAGCAGTCCAGCAGCAAGACTTACAGCTTTTAGCCAAAACTTTGCAGGAACAATTGCTTGTAGAAGTCCCATCGGCTGAAGTCTTCGAGGTTAAGTGTGCTGTCAAAAAAGACGAGCTAATGGTTTTAGTGCAACACACATCAGATGTAATAATTAATACTCAGCTAATTTTTGCAGTACTTGAGGAAGTACTCCAGTCTCTAGTACCTCACAAAGAGCAACGGGTGCAATGTTTCCTGAGAGTTTTTGGTGAACAACTGCCTTATGCCAAATGTTTTCTAACTCTCCAGCAGAGGGCGGCATGGGAAGATGGGGAAGCAACACCCGACTCATATTCCTCATCCCCTTCATCTCCCTCATCTGCTCTGACATATTTTCCATCACTAGATGAGTCTGAGGAGGAACTGTTTGACCCCTTTGCAGATGCGCCAAATTTATCGGTTTTAAAATCAGCACGCCAAGTCCAACCTATCCTGTTGGGTGCAGTCTTGCTGGGAATTATAGTTTTAGGCGGTGGTGCTTATTTCTTGACTCGCCCTTGTGTGATGTCTGAGTGTAAAGAAATACAAAACGCCGAGCAATTAAAAACAAAATCCCCGCAACTGATGCGCCGCGCCAAGTCTGAAAAAGAATTAGTAGCTGTACAACAGCAACTTGCACAAGCCAGCGCAGCTTTGAACACAATTCCTAGTTGGGCACCCCGTTATCAGATGTCAGAAGAACTAAAAGCAAGTTTGTCTGGGCGGTCAGAAAAAATCAACCAGGTGGTAAAGGCTTTGCAGTTGGCATCCTTGGCAGCACAAAAAGTTCAAACTCCCGCATATAGTCTAGAGGAATTACAAGCTAGGCAACATTTATGGCGACAAGCTATAGCGCCACTAGAGGCGATAAATTCCAGTAGTGAACTCTATGGGCTAGTGCAAGGTAAATTACTTAATTATCGTGTTCGTTTGCACGCTGTAAATCAGCAGATATTTACTGAGGAAAAATGGCTAAAAAAACTAACGGCAGCAAAAGCTGTAGCCAATGCAGCCCAGAACCGGGAAGCTACTGCTAAATCTTTGAATGACTGGCAAAAGGTACGGTCTACTTGGCTGGTGGCAATTAATGCCTTGAATATCATTCCCCAAAGTAGTACTGGATACCAAGAAGCTCAAAAGCTACTGATAGATTATAAACCTAAACTAGCAGTAGCACGCGATCGCGCCACTAAAGAACAATTAGCTGTTAAAACCTACCAACAAGCCGTTAGCACTGCCAAGCAAGCCAAAGTTTATGAGCAACAAAAGCAATGGCAAGCAGCTACGACATACTGGGATCAGGCTTTGCGCTCTGCTGAACAGATTTCCCGTGATAGCTTGTACTACACTCCGGCTCAATCCCTCATCGAATCTTATTCAGCCGCTCTCAAGCAAGCACAAGAAAAACTCCAAGTTGTTAGTAGTTTGCAACAAAGCCGTACTGACTTGAATAAAACCTGTATTAATGGAATTCGGATTTGCACCTTCACCATAGACAACAGAGGGATTATTGTCCGGTTAACCCCTGAGTATGACCAAGTAAGGCAAAATAGCTTGGTTAATCCAAATTCTCAAATGTCAAATACTGCTGTTGACATTAGCAATCACTTGCAGACCCTACGAGAAGCCCTAGCTGTAATCAGCGACAATGCCAACTTGTCCCTTTTCCTTTATGATTCTCAAAGTCAGGTAATTTATACACGGACGCTAGGAGAGTAGAAAAGTTAGGAATTAGGGTAAATATCCTGGCAGTTCACCTGCTCAGAGAGGATGTTACATTCAAGCAAATCCTTTGTGGCTAAAAATTCATCAAGCAAACTCAACATACTCAATAATTGTTCCATCAGGATGCATCGCTCGCATATTGATTCCAGTGGGAACTTTGTTAGGTTCCGCTAGAATCACTGCACCTTGCTGAGTAAGTGCTTCTCTAAAATCATTAAGTGAGTCAACGAGGAATGTTGCCTGTATACTCTTGAATGGAGAGAGTGTTTCAGCTGAACCTGCAATTAAAAGAATCGAACCTACACCTGCGAGTTCCAACCCAGCCTCGGAATACTGAAACCACAACCAGCATTTTTCTGTAAAGAGGTCTTCATAGAAAGCGATCGCCTCATCCAAGTCTATGGGATTAAGATAGACTCTAGTTAGAACTTTAAGAATTTGCATTGCAACCTTTCATTAGGCAACTATTACACAACGGTGTAAATAAACCACTCCTTCTAAATCAATCAAACGCTTTCGGTATAAAAATTACGTCAGCGAGTCAGATGCTCCTAGTAGACGCTACGCGAACGCTATCGAGCGTCATTACGTATTTTTCCTAGAGGTACTAGTGTATTTTATTGTGCTTGCTTGGTAATCTTAGTTTACTAATATTGATCAAGAGATAGCCTATTTTCAATTTGAAAAAGGTCTTCAACTCTCTGTTCACTTAGCTCAAGATACGTTGCTTGCTATCAATCGAAATGCATTTCATTTCTACACCTTTAGCCCCACATAAGTCATCTGTATAGTAATCACCAATATATATACATAACGAAGCATAAGTATCTGGTTTGAGCAGTGTGATGCCTAAAATCAGTGCTAACGCTTGAGCAAGAAAACTGGGTAAGAGAAGTGTTGGAGAAGGTAAACTAAAAGTTATCCTATTTAATCAGTCTACTTACGAGGAAAAACCTATGGCGATGGTTCTAGATAAAGTAGTTCCTTTTGGAAGGTCAATGGATGAATATATAAAAATATTTAATTTAACAAACGCAGATTTAAATAAAAGAATCATTGGAGTTGGGGACGGGCCAGCAAGCTTTAATGTTGAAATGACACATCAGGGTAAAAGTGTAGTTTCTGTTGATCCACTATACCAATTTTCCGGGGATGAAATATTGCAAAGGTTTAATGAAGTAGTAGATAACATCATTAACCAAGTAAAAGCTACACCGAATGATTGGGTATGGAGCTATCATAAATCTCCAGATGACTTGCGACACAATCGCGTGAAAGTAATTCAAAAATTTTTGTCTGATTATGAGATGGGCAAAAAAAACAATAGATATACAGTTGGTGAATTACCAAAATTGGCATTTAAAAATCAAGAATTTGACATAGCCCTTTGTTCACATTTATTATTTTTATATTCAGACCATCTCGATTATGATTTTCACCTAAATTCAATAGGTGAGATGCTGCGTATTGCTCAAGAAATCCGAATATTTCCCCTGATAACTTTAATGTGGAAACCTTCACAACATATAGATGAAATAATAAAACATTACACTTCAAAAGGTTACAGTATAGATATTGAAAAAGTTGAATATGAACTACAACCTGGTGGAAATCAGATGTTGAGGATAACTAGAGATAATATAATTCGTAATTCGTAATTCGTAATTTTACTCCTTACTCAGTTTCACCCTTTTTCGCCCTATGCTACCAGTCATCTATTCCGACGAATTTCTAGATCACAAGACTGGAAAATACCATCCAGAGAAGCCAGAACGGTTGATTGCGATCGCTAACGCCTTAAAAGCAGCTACCTTTGCAGATAAAATTGTCTGGCGATCGCCCACACCAGTTTCAGAACAGCCATCATTGATGTCTTTATTGGTTAAAGCTCATAGCCCAGCGTACATCAAAAAAGTTTGGGAAATTGCCTCTAGTGGCGGCGGCCCTTTGGATGGAGATACACCTGTTTCCCCACGTAGTTATGATGTGGCATTGTTAGCAGTAAGTGCTTGGTTGGATGGAGTTAAAGCTGTGTTAGAGTCGGCTAATCCGGCTTTTGTACTGGCGCGTCCACCAGGACACCATGCTGAAAGCGATGCGGGTATGGGCTTTTGCCTCTTTTCTAATGCCGCGATCGCCGCTTTCTTTGCCCTCGAACAACCCGGAATTAACCGCGTTGCCATCCTCGATTGGGATGTGCATCACGGTAATGGTACTCAAGCGATCGTTGAAACTCATCCGCAAATTGCCTACTGTTCCCTACATCAGTACCCATGCTATCCCGGTACTGGGAGAGCAACAGAACACGGTTTTCACAATAATGTGTTGAATTTACCCGTACCTCCTGGTAGTGATATTTCAGTATATCAGCCGCTATTTGAAAAACAGGTAGTACCGTTTTTAGCAACCTTTCAGGCGGATTTATTGATTGTGAGTGCTGGTTATGATGCCAATGCGGCAGATCCTTTGGCAAGTATCAATTTGCAATCAGAAGATTATGGTTTGTTCACTGATTATTGTCTAAAGCTAACTCGTAAAGTTCTCTTTGGCTTGGAAGGTGGCTACGATTTTGACGCACTTTCTCAATCAGTTGTAGCGACGATTGAACGTTGTTTACTTTAAAAACTTCTTTTTTCTAAGTGAAACCTCGGAATCACTGATTGAGTGGCTTTCGTATATCCACTGAAATAAAGGCACATAACAAGTAATTTACTCCGTAAATTTTTTAAACGTATCTCTTTTAGATTTCACAATATAGTATGCAGAAATAAGTGATTTGTGTATACTATATTGTCATAATTATTTGTGACTGAAATTTACCAATTTAACAACCATATTTCCGTAAATTTAGGGCGACACAGCTTTTATTCTAACTTCACCCTAAGTAATTTCTTTGACAAATGCTTTTTCAAATTCATCAAATCTTCAGAAATAAAAAGTTTGAATGGTGTTCTGAAACAGCTAAAGTTTTGTTAAGATGCAATTGCTAGCACTTTCTCATCGAAATTCACCTATCAGGGTGTGGAGAAATAAAAAGTACTAGCAGCACAAAATTCAAAGGGTGAAGCAATGACCACCTACATTTTTTTTGATGAAGCCTTACAGATGCTGACCAACGCCTATTTGATATCAGCAATACTGTTAATAGCAGCTTCTGCTATAGGTTTGGCGGTAATTGAAACAATAGAAAAGACAGGAGAACGCTAAGTTCAGACATATTAGTGCACTTATTGCCAAAAACCATTAGTGGTTCAGGTGTTCGCCGTGAAGAAATTCTGGGAATACTAAGTTACAAAAGTCTCACAGCGTTGCATTCTCACCTGTAAATCCACCAAACAGGTAGCTGTACCACTATTGAGACCCTAACCAAGGAGCTACTACAATGGGTCTATTCGACGCTGTGTTGGGGACAGAAAGCCAAACTCAAACAGCACTCAATCCAGCAGAAGCTTTTGCTGTTATTGTCTTAATAGCAACAGCCTCAGACGGTTATCTTTCTGTTGAGCAAGCAAATTCTATTACTTCTGTGCTGTCTCGGGTGAAAATTTTTAAAAGTTATCCCTCTGAGATGATGAATAAGCTGTTTGACAAAATCCTAGACATTCTCCGGGGAGATGGTTTTAATACTTTATTTAATATAGCTAAAGAATCTTTATCCCAAGACCTGCGCGAAACAGCTTTTGCAGTAGCTACCGATTTAGTCTTAGCTGAAGGTATAGTAGCTGAAGAAGAAAAAAACTTCTTAAATGATTTATATCAGGCGTTAAGCGTTTCTAGTGAAATTGCAATACCAATTATGCAAGTAATCTTGATTAAAAATCGAGGATAGGCCAATAAAACCTATACCTAATTAAAGCATATAAGTCGAGCCTTAAATACGTATCAACAAAGCCTGAAATCAATTGTATCCTTACTGGGTCTAATTTTAATGTTGCCAGCAGCCGCAAACATTCTGTTTTCACCTGCGGACGTTCCTCTCTTGGAATATTCATCTTCGACATCAATGCTGCTGCCACCGGATTTGGCTGAGTTATGAAATCCTGCCAACTTAAACGATTCAACTGAATTGCTGCAAACTGAAATTCCAGTACCTTAAAGTCGCCAAATGTGACGCGATAATTTTGAGGTTCAGCCTGTTTGGGTTCATCAAAAGAAAAAATCACAACTGGGTAAATCGCTAAATCATATTTTTCATGGAGACGCGCAAAATACTTAAACATCCGCTTCGCAAATGCTATCTCAGTGTAAGATTGATTTTCAACGTGAATTAGAAAACAAGTGTCTTGCTGCTGATAACGCACCTCAATAATTCGCAATTGCCGACAAATTGGCAATTAATTCATTCATTATTTACAAGCCAATGAAGAATTTTTCTTAGCAATCTTATTCCATGAATGGTTTATTTTTGAAAAAGCCGGAAATTTTGAATAATGAATTCTCAGCAGTGGTTATTTTGTCAAGGATGAAACACGAATACTGGAATCTCTGAATTTTGAAACCCATAAGTCTAAATCAGGATCAGGAATTGCTATTTTCATCGACTCTAGGACTTGCTGTGCCTGAGTCTGAGAATTAGTTAAGGCAAATACGGTAGGGCCAGAACCTGACATCATACCAGCACATCCCAACCCCCGAAATTCGTCTCGTAGCTGTTGCACTTGAGGATATTCTGGCAATACTACTCGTTCTAGATCATTGTGAAGCAACTGACCGATTTGCCCATTATTCCGGTCTTTGATAGCGGACATCATTTTTTCTAGACAAACTTCCTGCTGACGATTTTCTCTCGCAAGCTCATTTGTTAGGTATTGATGACGGAAAGTTTGATATGCCCAAGCTGTTGAAACACAGAGACTACGATACTTACCTAACACTACATAGAAGTCATCCAGTACTGGTAGGGAAGAAAGGCATTCACCACGTCCTGTAGCTAGTTTTGTACCACCAACAATACAGAAGGGCACATCAGATCCTAGTAAAGATCCAAGGTCTTGTAATTGCTTGTCACTTAGTTTCAGGTTCCACATCAAATTCAACCCGACCAAAACTGCGGCAGCATTTGTGGAACCACCCGCTAGTCCTGCTCCGACAGGTATTCGCTTTTGAATTGTAATTTCTACACCCCCATACTTGGCTAAAACATCAGGAAATGTTTCGGCCATCAATGCGGCTGCTTTATAAGCAAGATTGCTCTCGTCTTGAGGCACTTCTGGATGGTCGCAATGCAGGTGAATAGCATTAGTTCCGAGTGGGCGGAGGTCAATTTGGTCTGCTAGGTCAATGCTTTGGAGTACCATCGCCAGATCATGATAGCCATCCGGACGAGCGCCGATGATCTCCAAGTACAAATTGATTTTGGCTGAGGCCATCAAGGAATAGGAATGCATAAGGGAGATTTTAGAGGTTGCAGTTGAGATATTCCGTCGTCTTCTTACATAGCTCCTTTGATGTCAAAAATCTTCTGGATCACATCAGCAACGACTTTATCTGGCGTCGAAGCTCCAGAGGTAATTCCTACCACAATTGGGCCGGGTTGTAGCCAGTTTTCTTGCACTTCCAAACAGGAGTGCAACTTTTTGTATTCGATACGATTACCTGGGCCAATCCGCTCTGCGGTATCAATATGATAAGAAGGAATCCCACGCTCAATCGGAATTTCCTGGAGGTGCGTTGTGTTGGAAGAGTTAAAGCCACCAACCACTACCATCAGGTCTAATTTTTCTTCTACGAGTTGGAACATCGCATCCTGACGTTCTTGAGTAGCATCGCAGATTGTGTTGAAGCTCAAGAAATGATCATTGAGTTCATCTGCACCGTATTTACGCATGAGGGTGCGCTCAAATAGCTTACCAATGCGCTCAGTTTCTCCCTTCAACATAGTAGTCTGGTTAGCAACACCCACTCGTATCAGGTCAGTATCTGGATCAAATCCTTCAGAATAAGCATGAGTAAATTTGGTCAAGAATTCTTCACGATCGCCACCATTAAGAATATAGTTGCAGACGTACTCAGCTTCTTGCAGATTTAGGACGATAAGATATTTTCCTGCAAAGGAACTGGTAGCGATGGTTTCTTCATGCTTGTACTTGCCGTGGATAATTGAAGTGTAATCGCCTTTTTTGTGTTTCTCGACACTATTCCACACCTTAGAAACCCAAGGACAGGTTGTATCCATGATTTTGCAGCCTTTTTGGTTCAATAACTGCATTTCTCCAAAGCTAGCACCAAAGGCAGGCAAAATAACTACATCTTCTTTGGCAACAACCGAAAAATCCTTCTGTCCTTGCTCATTAACTGGAATAAATTCAACCTGCATATCCCTCATGTTTTCGTTTACCAAGGGATTGTGAATCAGCTCGTTAGTGATCCAAATGCGCTCTGTAGGAAATTGCTGACGTGTTTCATAAGCCAAGGCGATCGCCCTCTCTACCCCCCAGCAAAATCCCATCGCTTTTGCTAGTTGAATTGTGACATCACCTTGTTGCCAAGTAAAGACATTCTCCCGGATCTGCTGGATTAAATTGCTCTGATACTCAAAATGCACCTTTTCGGTAACTTGGGCGGCGTGCCCAAATCCCTTGCGATAGTAATTCTCAGAACTATGGAGCGATCGCTTAAAGGCTTTTGTATCCATTTTACTTGTTCCTTTTATTTAGTTAGTTCTAGCTGTAATAAAATCTGCGATCGCACATAGAGGTATAGCTTTCTCACCCAAGGGACTTAGTTCAGCCTTGGCTTCGTCAACTAAATTTTGTGCTTGACGTTTGGACTCTTCAATGCCCCATAAACTTGGATAAGTTACTTTCTGGGCTTTTTCATCTTTACCCGCAGTTTTCCCTAATTCTTCAGTAGTTGCAGTCACATCAAGTACATCATCAACTATCTGAAACGCTAGACCGATATTGCGTGCATAGTGAGTCAGCCGTTGCAAAAGATCCTGATTGGCTCCTGCTAAGATTGCTCCACTCAGAACTGAGGCTTCTAATAAAGCTCCAGTTTTATGGGCGTGAATAAATTTCAGTGTTTCTACATCAATATTCTGCTTTCCCTCAGATTCTAAATCGAGTACTTGCCCACCAACTAAACCTGTTGCGGCAACTGCATAACTCAACTTGGAAACGACTTGCAACAAGTGTGTAGGCTGTACATCTTTTGTTTTTTCGACAATAAAACCAAAAGCATAGGCTAAAAGTCCATCACCTGCGAGAATGGCAATATCTTCGCCATAAACCTTATGGTTCGTCAGCCGACCTCGCCGATAGTCATCGTTATCCATTGCAGGTAAGTCGTCATGCATTAGAGACATAGTATGAATCATTTCCAAGGCGCAAGCAGTTGGCATCGCCATTGCGATTGTGCCTCCAGATAGCTCACAGCTAGCAAGACACAGAATCGGACGCAAGCGTTTTCCCCCAGCTAGTAGGGAATAACGCATCGCCTCATAGATTTTTTCTGGATAGACTACTGTGATTGACTGGTCAAGCGCTGCCTCTACTTCGACTCGTTTTTCTGATAAGTAGGCTTTGAGGTCAAAGGTTGCTTTGTCTGTTTTGCGCTCAATTACCTGACCAGCGTCAGGTTGAGAATTCCGTAATGCTCGTTCAAAGACTTGAGTATTCATTGGACTTATTTCCTAATACATAGTGACCAAATCAATTAGTTAGCAGTGTTAACTGTTAAGGTTCAACCCAACGGCCATCGGCTTTGATTAAATTAATCAATTCTTCAACGCCATTCGTCTCTGGCACTTTTTTGATTTCTTCGCGCCCACGATACAGGGAAATATAACCAGGTTGTTTGCCGACATAACCATAGTCTGCATCTGCCATTTCACCGGGGCCGTTAACAATGCAGCCCATCACGGCAATATCCAAACCTGTTAAGTGTTTAGTAGCTTCTCGCACCTGATGCAAAACTTCTTCCAGGTTAAACAAGGTACGACCGCAAGATGGACAAGCCACATACTCCACCATAGTCTTCCGTAGTCCCAGCGCTTGCAAAATGCTGTAGCCAACGGGAATTTCTTTTTCCGGCGCTTCTGTCAGAGAGACACGGATGGTATCACCAATACCATCGGCTAACAAAGTGGCAATTCCGGCAGTGGATTTGATTCGACCGTATTCACCATCACCTGCTTCAGTCACGCCCAAATGTAAGGGATAGTCCATGCCTAGTTCATCCATCTGCTTTGCTAATAGACGATAGGCTGCAACCATCACAGGCACTCTGGAAGCTTTGAGCGAAATAATCAAGTTGCGGAAGTTGAGGGATTCGCAAATCCGAATGAATTCTAAAGCTGATTGTACCATCCCTTCTGGAGTGTCACCATAAGTAAACAGCATTCGTTCAGCTAAAGAACCGTGGTTCACACCTATCCGCATAGCTTTTCCTTGATCTCGTAGAGAAACAACCAAAGGTTCTAGAGTTTCACGGATTTTGTCGCCAATTTCATCAAATTCGGCTTGAGTATATTCGGTGCGATGGTCGTTAGGTTTCTCAAATACATACAGCCCTGGATTAATCCGCACCTTATCTACATGGTTTGCGACTTCCAAAGCAATCTTCATGCCATTGTGGTGGACATCAGCAACCAGAGGAACTCTTTGGTATGTTTCTGTAAGTCTTTGCTTAATTTGAGCTACTGCTTTAGCATGAGCCAAACTCGGCACGGTGACGCGGACAATCTCGCAGCCGATGGCATGTAAGCGCCGAATCCCATCTGTTGAGGCTTCTACATCCAGAGTATCTTCATTAATCATCGACTGCACGACCACAGGGAAACCGCCGCCAATCGTGACATCACCGACGCGAACTGGACGAGTTTTCCGCCGGGGGATCATGGTGCTAGTTATACTAGCTTCGGAAGTGACCGGAGTTGATAGAGTTTGCATAGGTTACTATTTAGTGTCAAATACAAGTTGATAAGAAGATGTTTGTTAAGTTCAGTTGAAAATGCGATACCAAAGAGTTCTGATTCCTAAATCAAAGAGTGCGCCAGTTGTTAAGCTGGACTCAAATCACCACTAGAAGATACGATCGCGAACCGAGCTATAACCTTAAGGATTTGTCAGGGTGAACTCAAAAGTATCAGCCCTGTATGCGATCGCACTCCTACTTAACCTGAGTTCGACGTAATGAAATTAAAGAGCGATCACATGACAATTGTGGGTGACGAGTCAAAGCTAATAGCAATTAGGTATATAGCAATCCGATTTGAGATTTGAACAGAGAAAATTTGGAAGGACTATGAATCAGGCATCCTACCAACGTACTATTTACAACTCATTTAGGATTGCTATAAGCCATTAACTATTAGACCTGGATTGTATACCACTAAATCTCAACCTTATCAACCCAACTTTGATAGAATTCTCTGAACTTCAAGGCGGGTCGGTCGTGCTTAACATAAGCCCCTCCCTTATCATCGTTTAGGGTATTAAAAACTGGTATATCCTGCGCGCCAACAGCTTTGTTTTGCAAACCAAAAACTGCATAGGAAACTAGATCCTGCCAGAAAGAGCCAGTTTTCTTGATCATGAGCACAACATATTCGGTTGTATTGTTTTCGCCCACCGGAGTGATCCCTTGCATCATGGAAACCTTTTCCTTACCGTTAATATAAATTGTGAAAAAATGTCCACTAGGCCAGGTGTCTATTCGCGTCATAAAGGTTTCAGTATTTAACCCTAAAACCTTGGCTAATGCATTTATTGGCCCAAAATACAAATACCTCTCAATTTTGGTTTCAACTAAAGCCCCATACCTGGCTTCATTTTTAGTGCGTGGTTCGCTCTGCGAATCTGGAGGAAGCTCATCAAGCAGAGTGACTTGAATGGAGGTAGTGGGAGTGGGTAGCTTATGTAGTGTGGCTAGATGATAATGGTCATACGGATTTTCTAGTACCCGTCGCACCGTCGTTTTGGTGTTGAATGTGAAGGAAAAAGGCATATATTTATGCCGCTCGTCTTCAGCAGGTGGAAACTCAGGCAAGGGAAACAGAGGAGAAGATGCGATCGCTTTGCGCCATCGCCACCTAGTTATTACCTTCAGAATTTGTCAGGCTAAACTCCAAATGCGATCGCACTTCTACTTAGGTCAGCCGCAATTGTTGGTACATCAATTTTGGCTGCCCTTGAGTGGAGAGTCTGTTTTAAAGGTGTTGAATTATTCTTTGGAGGGCATAGCAATGTACCAAGAAGCGGCAAGATTCAATGGGTTTTTATCGACAACCGTTGCCGATTTTGTTTGATTAGACTGTGTGCGTTTTTCAATAATTTCTGTCATTTGTTCCTACCTTTTTGTAGATATAATTTTGTACAAAGCGCGAGGTGTTAAAAATGTGAGAGTAATGTTTAGCATTACTAAACTTGGGAGTGATTTAACAGATTAACTGGCGATGTTTTGTAATTAATGTTTTCATCATTGAGTAGCTGTTAAACTTTTTCAAACTCTGGCAGTTTCAATTCCTTGGGGTGTCGAATCTCAATTTGGATTCGCTCTGCAATTTGAGAGGGAGTTAAGCCGACAGCCGCCATAGATTCTTCGGGAGTCGCATGATCTACTAATTGATCAGGCACTCCAATCCGCATCACTGGCACCACTACATCGTGATCTAGCAAAACCTCTGCCACTGCTGATCCAAAGCCCCCCATTAAACAACCTTCTTCCAGGGTGACAACTCGACCAATCCGCGCAGCTAGAGGCACAATCAAATCAGTATCCAAGGGTTTAGCAAAGCGGGCATTAACCACAGTAGCTTCAATGCCGTATTCACTGAGGATTTGTGCTGCCTGCATCGCTGGGTAAACCATTGAACCAAATGCCACCATCAGGACATCATCGCCGTGGCGGAGAATTTCACCCTTACCAATAGGCAGAGTTTCCCAGCCTTCTTCCATTAAAGCAATACCGTAGCCGTTGCCACGTGGATAGCGCATAGCAATAGCGCCGTCGGTGTAGTTAACGCCGGTAACAAGCATCTGCTGTAGTTCTGCCTCATCTTTAGGAGCCATCAGCACCATGTTAGGAATGCACCGCAGATAGGCGATGTCATACATCCCTTGGTGTGTAGGACCGTCGGCACCGACAATACCAGCTCTATCCAGACAGAAGAAGACAGGTAGATTTTGGATACAGACATCATGAACGATTTGGTCAAAAGCTCGTTGCAGGAAGGTAGAATAAATTGCTGCCACAGGACGCATCCCTTCACAAGCCATACCCGCAGCCAGGGTGACGGCGTGTTGTTCAGCAATACCAACGTCAATGTATTGCTCTGGCAGTTTAGCTTGGAATTTATCCAAGCCGGTGCCGGTGGACATGGCTGCGGTAATGGCGACGATTTTGGGATTATTTTCTGCTAATTTGATTAAGGTTTCAGCAAAGACTTTGGAGTAGGACGGGGGTTTGGGTTTATTGGAGGCGATCGCTTTACCAGTGGTCAGATTAAATGAGGATTGGGCATGGTAGCCGACTTGATTTTGTTCGGCGATCGCATAACCTTTTCCTTTTAATGTTGCTACATGCACCAGGACTGGCCCAACAATCTTGTGTGCTTGCTGGAAAGTTGTAATTAATTCCTCTAAATTATGTCCATCTACTCAATACCTTCGCCAAAAAAAGATTATGAAGAGAGAGGGCTGGCGTAGTAGAGTTATTGTCTCTCACAACGACAACTCAAAAACTACAAGCAGCCCATGTTCAACATCTTATCACTGTTACAATGCCTGTTACCGCAGATCAACGCTACAACGATGCGGCAATTGAACCAAATAATCCTGGCGATGTTAGCAATGAGCGGTCGAGTCACTATGTTGGGAATTTCGCGTTGGGCAGGCATTGGTGGTAGTTATCGGACGATGTTGCGGTTCTTTCATACAGTAATTCCTTGGGCGACGT
>NZ_WBKM01000381.1 GCF_015714725.1 Nostoc sp. WHI | reverse complement strand
TATTTTCATCATTTGCCACAGGATAAAGTGTGTCGTCAACATCGAGTGAGGTTAGTGTTGGCGATAAAGCTACTGAAGGCTCAGAATTAGGTGCAGCGATATTCGTTTCTATGGTATTTTCATCATTTGCCACAGGATAAAGTGTGTCGTCAACATCGAGTGAGGTTAGTGTTGGCGATAAAGCTACTGAAGGCTCAGAATTAGGTGCAGCGATATTCGTTTCTATGGTATTTTCATCATTTGCCACAGGATAAAGTGTGTCGTCAACATCGAGTGAGGTTAGTGTTGGCGATAAAGCTACTGAAGGCTCAGAATTAGGTGCAGCGATATTCGTTTCTATGGTATTTTCATCATTTGCCACAGAATAAAGTGTGTCGTCAACATCAGGTGAGGTTAGTGTTGGCGATAAAGTTAAATAATTATCAACGACAGCATTATCTGTGACAAAGCTATTTGTGGTATCTTCCAATATTAAGTTTCGTTCAATAGCTTTGGTATTTGGTAATTCTTCTTCCTGCGATGGAGATTTTAAAGTTGGTGATATCTCTTCTGCTTGGATTAAATTTGTTTGTGAAGCAGTGCTTGAATTGTCAACTAGAGAATAAGGTTGATATGTTTTAATATTCTGTTTTGATAGCGTTTGGTTGATTGGAACATCTGATATATTAAATGATTCTGATGCTTCAGTGATTATTTGTTGCTCATTTTTGGCAAAGTTGCTAGACTGAGTAAATATTTCCTCTACATTATTAGACAAAGGAAATTCTATAAGCGAATCTTCAGCTAATTCACTTGTATTATTGTCTAATTCAGTCTTTTCTGGTGATGCCAAAACGGAGGATTCTGTACTTATAAAACTAGATTTTATCTCATAATTTACTTCTAGATTATCGTTATCAATCTTCCTGAACAAAGTCGATTTATCTTCAACAATAGGCGAAGTTGGTGCCGTTATACTAGGCGTTAGGATACTAAGATAATCGTTATCATTTGTAATATTTTCTGAAGCAATATCAAGTTGTAAAGTAGGGAGTTCCGAATTAGTTTCAATAGACAGAGCTTCATCCGATAGTAATAAGTTATCTTCGTTACGGTTAATAGTAATATTATTTTCATCAACAAATTGAGGAACATTCTTAGCTGCTGATGACTTGACTGTTTTTGTAGTCTTAGATTTCAGCTTTGACTTTTTTTCTGCTGGCTGTTGAGATTTATTTGTTTTTTTTGATTTAGATTTACCTTTAATACTTATTTCTTGTGACGTATCATTACTGGTATTGTTATCAATGCGATTTGGTAGTATCTCTGGAATACTTCTTTTTACTGATTTACTGCTATTAATATTACTCTTTTCGGGTGGAGCTATTGAATCAAAAGAATCAAAGTCAAGTAATGGAAACTCACTATTTATATCCTGAGTATCCCGACCTATTAATGGTTCTATCGACGGTTCATGTTCACGAGATAATAAAAATTTAGAGGATGTGACTAATGGTGGTTTGGTTTGTATTGTGCTGATAAAATTATTTCGCAAATTCAGAGAATGAGACTCTTTTCTCAAGAGTCTTCTGTCAGGATGAGATAAAAATGATATTACCCCAAGTGGATGAACATTGTTTCCTAATAAAGGTTGAATAATTTGCATAATTATAGTTGAGAAAGAGCCAATTAACTCGAAACAAAATATCCTGTTTTTTGGTTTCGTACTACAGAAATGCCTCCTCCTGTAGCTCTTGCAATTTGTAAGCCTTCATAAGCCAAAGTTAATTCTTCAATGGCAACTGCTTTTCCATCGGCTTGTAGTGCAGGTGTTTTCCAGGTTATAGGAATAGCACCAATTAAAGTCCAACTCATCATCGTTTCACCAGCTTGATTGAAAATCAGAATATTAACATTGCGTCGAGATGTTTTCTTTTGTTCATCAAAAACTGCATTCATCCAGTTCCAAAAACCTGGATGATCGGTAAATCCACGTTTAAGAGTTATGTCTGCAAATTCTGTATGACCTAAATAAATTCTTTGCTGATCGTTTACACCACCTTCCTGAAAAATATTTTTCTTAATTTGAACACTTAATCCTGTACATTCAGCGAAAGATGCAGCAATAGAACTGTCTATCTCTACATAAAAACGATTAGTGGTGACATAATTTAATTCGTGAGTAATGTTGCCGTTATTAGCGCCTGTAGCCATCACAACCACCTTTGGGAATCATAATTACCTAGCCTTTCTCGCTGCGATCGCAAGTCTTCTAGCAAAAGTTTATACACATGTTCGGTGAGTTGGTTCATCAACAATGAGTCATTGAGGTATTTACTTGCTGATTTAGCCGCTTTGCTAGCATTAGATGTCGCCGAAATCCCGGCGTAGCCAGCAGTCCCGCCAACATCTCCATCGAACGTGAAAAAAGTTTGTTGCTGATTTGAGTCCATAAATAAAAAATCTCTCCTAGAATCCAGGCTAAAGCTACTGCATCAGAATCAAAAGTAGCCAAAAGTCGAACTTACTTTTTGCCTGGATTTAAACTTGAGGTGAATTGCTTGATGAGTGCGATCGCTCGTTTAGGATGGTTCATGTACTGCGATCGCTCAGTGTATAAAATCGAGAAGGTGTGATCGCGGGTTGCGAAAAACTGGAAGGGCGATCGCTCACCTCGTAGTGCGATCGCCTGATATTGTAGAGTGTGAAGTGCGAAGTGCGATCGCTCTCTCCATTCTCACTAAAAATGCGATCGCTGTTGTCGGTTGAGTGCGATCGCCTGTTGTGTTTTTGTGAATGCGATCGCTGCTATGACGATAAAATCAGAGTGCGATGTTGTCGTTAAAAAACTCCATAGCCCGTATATTCCCGCATTTCAGGAGATTGAAATCCTAGAACAATATCATCTTTTGGAACCCCTAGCTCTACAAGTTCTTGAGCCACTCTCATTTCCGTCATATTCTGCTCAATCGAAATTTTTCCCTGTTTAATATCCAAATGTAAAACACAACCATAGACTCGCCGATGACCATCCCATCCCACATTTATAACCATGTAATGGTCTTGTTTTGTATCAAAAACAGTGTAACAATCAATCTGACCATTGGCTATTGGGATAGCAGCATAAGCCGTCAACAACGACTGAATGATATGGCGATAAGATTCTAGGGTATCCATTGTACAATTACCTCTTGAATTGGGTCATAAATAATTTGTTTAATCTGATATCTCTCTACAGATATTTGGGCAAATTCCCGCTTGAAAAAAGCTTCATAAACACCTATAGGCACTGCCAAATAGAGAATGCGAGTTGGATCACTGATTTCTAAGGCAAGCCGATAATTCAAAAACTGTCCTAACGCAGCATGATAATCTGTTAGTGGTGAATCACTTAAAAACGTTTTAATCTCAACTGCAATTTTTTGTTCACCTCGCTCTGCTGCTAACAGTTGCTGTGCACCTAAATCTATTTCAAACTTAGTTCCGCCAACTTCCAGTCGCAGAGGATCATCGGTTATCTTCCACTGCTCCTTTTCTAAAGCAATTCTAACCACAGCATGAAATTTATCTTTAGCTGCCATCGTTAACCTTTTCTGATTTACTTAACATTTTAGTGCGTAGGCGCAGCCCGACGCAGGTATCACCTGATCTTGTAGCGACTGTCTTAATAGTCAAGCGATCCCTTATTTAAGATGGTTGATGAGCGTGCGATCGCTCATGTTAAAATAGACCTCCCAAAAATTTAGACTTTCGGTGAATTGTGTTAGAAGTGCGATCGCCTAATCTTGTAGTGGCGTGGCAAGGCTAAATTGATGCAATAGAAAAATTGAGTTATGTTTCCAAAATCTCAATGTTTCAGAGATTAGTAATGCACTATTTTAGCCTTGCCACGCTAGTAAGGTGCGTTAGCGATCGCGTAACGCCCCAAAAAATAACTTGGTAGGAGGGATACTAAGTTAGTTGTACGTGAGCATATTTTTGCAAACCTTAGCAGTCATGGCTTTATCTAGACTCCATAGATGATATTTTTGTCAATGTGTAAGTCCTAGAACTAATAACTATCTACAAAGGAAAAGTGACAAAGGACAAATAAGAATGAATGCATTTAGAGTAGGAGTTGCTGGCCCGGTAGGTTCGGGGAAAACGGCTTTGGTAGATGCTTTGTGTAAGGGGCTACGTGAGCAGTATCAGATTGCGGTGGTGACGAATGATATTTATACCCAGGAGGATGCTCAATTTTTAGTGCGTTCTCAGGCTTTGACAAGCGATCGCATTTTGGGTGTAGAAACTGGTGGTTGTCCTCATACTGCCATCCGCGAAGATGCTTCGATGAATTTGGCGGCAATTGAACAGTTAGAAGAACGTTTTACTGATTTGGATTTAGTATTTTTGGAAAGTGGTGGCGATAATTTGGCTGCTACCTTTAGTCCAGAATTAGTGGATTTAACGATTTACGTTATCGATGTTGCAGCTGGCGATAAAATTCCCCGCAAAGGTGGCCCTGGTATTACTAAATCTGATTTGTTGGTGATTAACAAAACTGACCTTGCACCCTATGTTGGCGCAGATTTAGGCGTTATGGAACGGGACGCTAAAAAAATGCGCGGTGATAAACCATTTATTTTTACTAATTTGAAAACTCAGTCTGGACTTGCAGATGTGATTAACTTTGTCTGCACAAATATCTGTTGACACCTATGGTAACGGGGAAGTTATATCATGTCCCTTCTACACAAGCAAAACCCGCCTGCGCGGGTTACAAAAAGCTTGATTTTTTCTTAGCTCACCAAGGTGGGCTTTGTTTGTGTAGCTGCGAATTTTATTGGCCCTGGCTCTAAGTTGACACTGCAAATCTCTTTAAACCTTTAGAAGGTGAAAGTGGTTCTCAGTGTACCAATAATTGCATCGTCGTTCTCGCTGCTTTGACCAGGAGAGGTCAACCAAATCACACCAGGGGTGATTGAGATGTTATCTGATACGCGATACTTGTAAAAGCCTTCAAAGTGATAAGGTATGTCATTACCAGCAAAGCCTGGTCGGTTAAAGGAGTATGGTTCTGCACCAGCAAAAATACCTAAAACGTTACCCCTTTTACCGAAGTCAGGTAAGGCTATCCCAAGTCCATAGCTCCAAGCTTCATAATCATCACCAGCACCAAAGCCTATGACATCGTGGTAAGAAACGAAGCCACTAACTGATAGTTTGTCACTGGGTTTGAAAGCTGCCGATATCCCGTAGGAATTACTAGAAGATGCGTTTAAGGCACTTAGGGTGTTAGATTGACCAGTACCTACGACGCGGTTAGTGCTACCCAAACCACCACCTAGATCAAATAAGTTACCGCCTCCAGCACCATGATATCCGTGAACGTAGGTAGCACCTATAGAGAAGCGATCGCCAACACTAAAGTTCAACTGTCCAAGAGCTGCATAGTTACCTTCAAGCAAACCTTGATTTTGTGCAGGATTATTAGCATTTGACGCCAAGTAGCCTATAGTCAGTGAAGGTTTGAAAAAACTGCCACCGCTACCAAAGGGTAAAGTCAGTGCTGCACCTGCACCACCACCAATCCGATAGATGGGACTTTCAGAAGCGAAGGTAGACAAAGCACCATTACCGCCATCAAAGTCTTCAAAGTAAGGGTTATTAGTGGCAACATAATCACTATGAATACCTCCGGTGGCGGCAAAGTAAGCTTGGACTGGGCCTATTGGTACGTAATACGCCAGCCAGTCTATAATGACACCGTTGTTACCAGTGCTACCAACTTCATAGGTTTGTGTGCCTTCAGCAGTATCAATAGGAAAACCACCATTATCCAATTGACTAAAGGCTCTTGCATTACCGGCTGCAAGACGTGTGTGTAAAACGTCTCTACCTGTGAAGCTGGTTTGCAAGTCTAAACGTACCCTATCTTGGAAGACAGTATTATTGTTATCGCCAGTATTACCACCAAACACATCACTAACGGCAAAAATAGCTTCACCCACTAATTTTGTGGTAGTAGAAAACTGATTTGCTTCTAGTTCAGCAGTGCGTGCTTCTACAGCATCTACTCGACCACGTAGGGTTCCCAGTTCTGCCGAAAATTCTTCTTGCAAACGCTGGAGGGTTGTCAAGTCCTGTTTTGTCACCAAGTCAGCAGTTGCTGTGGCAATCAATTCGTTAACCCGATCCAAACAAGCATTCAAACCTGCTGCAAACTCATAACGGGTCAATGCCCGGTTGCCACGATAAGTAGCATTTGGGTATCCAGCAATACAACCATAGCGTTCAACCAGGGATTGTAACGCTTGGAATGCCCAGTCAGTCGGCTGTACATCAGAAAACTGAGAAACTGATGTTACCTGAGACAGGGAATTCTGGTTTTTGCCTTCGCTGCTGTAGCGGTTAACTTGTTCTAGGACACTATTATCCTCAGTCTTTGCTTGGGCAACCAAAAATTGATCAGCAGTTGGTTGCTCTGTTTGGATCAATAGTGAAGCGCCAATAGCTTCTGATGTCTTTGTCTGAGCAGCTTTTGCCCTTGCATTTTCAGAAGAGCTTGCTACTTCAGTAGCCATAGCCCTAGCGGAAACCAACACCGTCACTCCCAAAACTACTGGACTCAGTACCAGAGTTTTCCACAATAAATGAGACATTTTTTATTATCCTTTCCAAAAAAGACCTGAAGTTAGTGGCTTCAAGAAAAAGAGAACAAGGAGTTATTCTACTTGTTGAAAATCTTATCAGATTACAGTCAACTAAAACTATGTCTCACAGAATTTTTACGGATAAAGAATCGTAAAGTCTTGCAGATGGGTTATTTGCCAAGGGTCGCGTTTATACGGTAATTTCGCTCGGTTTTGTGCCATTTCTGGACTTTAGCTTATTGTTTTTAATCCGGATTTGCGGTAAGTCCTTTTTATCTTTGTAAAAGTAGCAGATTTCCACGAGAGTTGGCCATATTTCTAGAGAGCCATGAAATTGGCTAATGACATCATCGATAATTCTGGAAACGTTTTGCTGAAAAAAGTCGGGTTCAAACCCATAAAATACTCTCGATAAGTTCTCAGCAAATAATTGGAGGGATTGCTTACGTTCTTCATTCTGGGTGGACATTGAGGCTTTGACTACCTGGCTGTGGATAGCAGAGATTTTTTCTAGGATTTCCTCAGAGTCTAGCAACGTCACCTCGCCAGAGTAATCAAACTATCAAACTTGATTCCCAAGTCATCAAGTTGATAAACACTGCTCTTAATCTTCTTTTTCAGCAGGCTACATATTTCTTCATTAAAGAGTTCACTAGCCAGAGGATTACGCATATAGTTATTTCTAATATGGTTCTGGACAGCATCAACGTGTGCAGCCACAATCCCTTCTTGCTGTATCCAAATCCTATAGATATAATCTTCAAACCTAAGCCGAGTCGGAAAAAAGGGCGGCAATCCTAGCTGATTATCATATCCAGCGACTCCACAATCCATTCTCCAATTTTTGTTGGTAATAACAGGTCGAAAATTGGTAAGAATATAAAAATCATTCAGGTCATTTGGACTAATTTGGTTTTCATCATTAAGATACATATGAATAAAATCGAGTGTATCAATATCGTTAGTTCCTGTTCTAAAAGTCTGGGCAATCTTGACGATGGCATTATTCAATACTCTCCCCTGTTGTAATACGAGGCTGTTTTCTCGAAAGTAACCCTTAGTCGTGTTAGTCTCTAAATCCATTGCTGTATCAACGACCAATTCTCCAGCCTCAAAGTTTTCCGGTACATGGCTGGCTTTTTGACCGAGAACGTCACCAAAAGCTGTGAGTAAGTCAAAAGATTTATGTATGTAGCCGCCTTGTTGATTGGACTTGATCAGTTTACCTCGACATATTTCATCACCCGTTAAAGATTCTGGGCTAGTTTCAATTAATGCATCTGGTCGCATATCGTCATCTGCACTAACCATTAAATGACCAAGGGTATACATCAGTGTGAAGTTACGATTTCCTCCATAACTAGGTCGAAATAAGTTTTTCACCAGTGACTCTAGTTTCTTATCGCGCAGTCTTTCATTTAAAAATGTAATAAATTGCTCTTTCTCTTGGGGCCCGACATAAAACACATCATTGACTGTCTTAGTCTGTTCTAAAATTGGGTAATATTTCTCGTGATTGGCAATACTGGAATCATCAAAGACAATAATTTTTAAAGCATGACCATTTACCCAGAAATTCTCATCATATTTTTCGATTGTCTGTGCTACATCTCTTAGTCGATGAGTCGGAATAACAAATATTGTCTCGTTTTGTTTCATAAAATGTGTTCAGGTTTCTCAAATTAAGAAAATTACAGAGTTCAGATCGTAGCGCATAGCGCAAATCACTAGTTTCTATTTACTGGCTTTAAACTGTTGCCAGAGTGCGTCAATTTCTTTCAAAGCTTCTTCAGGAGATAGTTTCCCATTAGTTTCTAAACTGCTGATGTAGCCAACCTTTTGAGCAAATTCTTGCAAGTTAGCATTAAATATTAGGTTCTCTGGTGTAAGTTGACCATAGTAGCAACTACGAGGATAGAGAAAACTATTTTTAATGTCATGATTCAGTCGTGTCATTAATTCACTTTTGATTAGTATATCTGGTGATTTTTTTGTCAAGCCGCGATTAAACATGATTCATAAATATGAACTCAAGTTTAGAAGTGGGAATGCTGTACTTTTGCTATCTTCCTATGGAGGATAACTCTACTGAGATTGGTAGTCAGAGCAATTGAGCGCTTGTTTAGTTAGAGCAGTAGAAGGATGCACTGCACACTTGAGATAATAATTGTTGTTAAAAAATTGGCAGTTTTTACAGGGATGTTGGTGTAGATGTTTAATGCTTACTATTTCGTCTTTATCTTGTACCGCATTTTGTGCGGCATTTTGTACTGCTTTGGAGGCGTGTGAAACGATATAAACGACAATTGCCCAAACAATCATGAAGGAAATGTGAGCCAAAAAGACTGCTACAAAGGGAATGTCCCCGGACTGGGGTTTTGTGTCACCAGATGTTCCATTAGTCAGTTTGGCTTCAATCAAAGTCGATTGATGAACAATTTTTTCGGCGGATAAATAAAGTCGAAAAATCTCCGAAGTATCCATATTAAAAACCTTTAGTTAATCGAACTTAAATTCAGTAAAGGTCATGTAAATGAAACATCTTCAGAGGCTAGCGAGAAAATACTGACTTGCTTGGTTTCCATCCCAGGTTTTGAAAGAAATGTGCCCTTGAAAATGAATCAGAAGTATTTATTGTTTGCAACCTTTCTTCAGTTAATAGTTAGTACGTCTGAGTCATCTGAATTAACAGATTGGCTGCCTGTTGGTCGAGCTTCCAGTAAGCAATTGTTGAGGGAATAGTAAAGAGAATGGATTTTTTTGAGAGTGACTTTGAGAGCAGGAATCATTATAGGATCGGTTGCTACTGCTAAGATATAGTCTCCAGCAAAAACAGTAGAGTTATCTCTTACTGAAATGACTTGACTTTCTCTTAAAATTCCTAGAAAAACGCATTGTTCAGGTAACTGAATTTCAGTTAAATAAATGCCGCAGTAAACGCTATTGGCTTGGATTAAAACACCAAATAGGCTTGGTTCTAAAGTCTTTTTATTTTTCAGCACAAAAGATTTTTTAGCTCTAATAATATTGTGCAATATTTTACAAAAAAATATGTTTTTACTAGATATATTTTCAGGATATATAAAATGTATTAGACAAATAAAATATATGTTTATTGATTAGCTTTGGAGGCATATATTTAGAGATATAGCTTTGATATGGCCTTACTTATACCAATTTGGAAAAAGAATGCAACAAATAGACCATCTGTAGAGACGTGATTCATCGCGTCTCTACCCAAGGATGTGTTGCAATCATTAATTACAATGGTATTAATCATTCGTGAATAATAAGATTCCCGACTTATTAAATAAGTCGGGAATTTAAACCTTTCGATTTTAAGTAATCATTAAGGATTGCGATAGATCAATACGGTTCAATCAAGGGTTATATCATGTTCGACTTAATACTTATGTCATTGCGAGGGTCGCGTGGCAATCCTAAACTTTATGCCTTAATTTGATCCAAAGCTAAATTCAGCTTCAAAACGTTAACTCCAGGCTCACCAAAGATACCAAGAAAGCGACCATCGGTGTTTTGAGCAATCAAAGTTTCTAGTTGGGTGGGCTGAACTCCCCGCGCCTTGGCTACTCGGGCAATTTGTGCGATCGCAGCTTCGGGAGTAATGTGAGGATCAAGGCTAGAACCAGAGGTGTAAACTAAATCGGCAGTCGGCTGTATACCTGCTGTTTTCAGGCGATTGAAATCACCTTCAACTCTTTTGCTGGGGTCTGGATCATCTTTACCTTTGATGCGTTCCAGTAATGCTGAATTACTGGGAGCCAAGTTACTAGCACCGGAAACTCCAGTTTTCAAAACTCCCGCATCGTCCTTTTTGGGATCGGCTGTGCTGTAGCTGGTGGTACTGGGACGGCTGTTAAAATAGCGATCGCTACTAAAAGGTTGACCAATCAAAGCAGAACCGACAACTTGACCTGTATTATTTGTCAGTAGACTACCATTTGCTTGAAATGGAAACACAACTTGCCCAAAGGCAATCATCGCAAAAGGATAAATAATCGCGCTAATTACCCAAAGTACCAAGGTAGAACGAATAGCTCTGCTAGCTTCGCGTGCAAAACTCATTAGAATTTCTCCGGTACAAACATTACAAAAAATAGATAGATGGAAAGTCCTAGCGTTAACATTCCTAACAGTCCTAATCCCCAAGATTGACTGCGGGAAAGTTGTTCATCTGTGGCAGCATAAACTAAAGGTGCAATTACTAAGTTGAAGCACATCGCCAAGAACAAATACAATGGCAGCTTTTGTTTACGCCATTGACACCAGATATCAGTTATTTCTTCTAATACTTGGGATGCAACGATAGTGCGTCTGATCTGAACGGGTTTCATAGTGAATTAAGACAAAGGTAGGATAATATCTATCAGTTTGATCGCAATGAAAGGAGCAACGATGCCGCCAAGACCAAAGATTAAGATGTTGCGGCGTAACAGTTGATCTGCTGTTAAAGGCAAGAACTTTACCCCTTTGAGCGCTAGCGGAATTAGTGCCGGAATAATTAAAGCATTGTAAATCAGCGCCGAGACGATCGCAGATTGGGCACTCTTTAATCCCATAATATTGAGTGCGCCGATTCCAGCAGCTGCAAAGATCGTGGGAATGATCGCAAAATACTTGGCGATATCGTTAGCGATGGAGAATGTTGTCAATGCTCCACGGGTAATTAGCAGTTGTTTACCAATGGTTACTAAGTCAATTAACTTTGTGGGGTCAGAATCTAAGTCCACCATGTTAGCAGCTTCTTTGGCAGCTTGTGTCCCCGAATTCATTGCCACACCCACGTTTGCTTGAGCTAAGGCAGGTGCATCATTAGTACCATCCCCGGTCATTGCCACCAGTTTACCTTGAGATTGTTCGGAGCGAATCACCTCGATTTTGTCTTCTGGAGTCGCTTCGGCAATGAAATCATCTACCCCAGCTTCCTGAGCAATCACCTCAGCAGTAATCCGATTGTCACCTGTGAGCATGATGGTCTTAACACCCATCCGGCGCAGTTGGTCAAATCGTTCTTTTAGTCCAGGTTTCACAATATCTTTGAGGTAAATGACACCATAAATCTCGTCATTCTGGCAGACAGCTAAGGGCGTACCACCTAACCGGGAAACTCGCTCATAAGCTGCGTCTATATCATCAGGAACGTTGCCGCCACGAGAACGGACAAATCCCTTAATCGCCTCTACCGCTCCTTTGCGAATTTGTTTGCCATCAGGTAGATTCGTGCCGCTCATCCGGGTTTTTGCGGAAAATTCCACACCTTCGGCTTTGTCGGTATTGAAGTCTACAGCAGCTTGGGACTTTTCTGCTAGTATTACAATTGATTTGCCCTCTGGCGTCTCGTCAAATACACTAGCAGCTAAGGAGACTTGCGCCACATCTTTTACCGAGTGATTATTCAAGGGAATAAACTCGTCAGCCATCCGATTACCCAAGGTAATAGTACCAGTCTTATCCAGCACTAAGGTATTAATGTCACCACAGGCTTCTACTGCTCGACCAGAGGTAGCAATGACATTAAATTGGGCAACCCTATCCATCCCTGCGATGCCGATCGCACTAAGCAAACCACCGATAGTTGTGGGAATTAAAGCTACCAGTAGCGATATGAGAATAGCAACGCTAGCACCCGCACGCAAACTGTTTTCCGCCTCAACCCCAAAGGCTGTGCTGATAAAGTTGGCGATGTAATTAACGAAGGGGGGCATAGTCGCCACGACAATTAAGAACACCTGTGTTAACACTGCCAACAATACTGTTAAGGCAATCTCGTTAGGAGTTTTGGCGCGTTCTGCTCCTTCTACTAAGGAAATCATCCGATCAATAAAGCCTTGACCGGGGTCAGCGCTAATGCGAATCGTCAACTCATCTGAGAGTAAGCGTGTACCTCCGGTTACTGAGCTAGCAATATCTGTACCTGGTTGCTTTAGTACAGGGGCAGATTCCCCAGTAATCGCAGACTCATCCACTGAGCCAATACCTTTAATTACATCCCCGTCGGCGGGAATCATGTTATTTGCAATCACTTTTACCAAATCGCCCCGCCGCAGTTCTGTGGAATTGACTTGTTGTATGGAACCATCGGGGAGGACTTTGTTAGCGATCGTGTCCGATCGCGTCGATCGCAGTGAATCTGCTTGGGCTTTACCGCGTCCTTCAGCTACGGCTTCGGCAAAGTTTGCAAAAACGAGGGTAAAAAAGAGAATAAAGGTAATCAAGCCGTTTAAAAGGCGTTGCTGGTTGACATCTGCCTCGATTGTGCCAAACAAATTTGGGTTCAAGGTGACAAGGAAGGTGACAATTGTCCCTACCCAAACAACAAACATGACTGGGTTTCTGACAGTAATTCGAGGATCGAGCTTGAGAAATGACTCACGAATTGCTCTTTGATAAAGTCCCCGCATATCTGCCTTGGGGGTGTGCTTGCGTGAGTCACGGGTTCCAGATGGAGTACGGGGCGAAGGAGAATCTGTAGTAGTTGGCATAGATTAAATTTTGGGCATGAGTCTCTGAGGTGGATGAATCCAGTTCCGAGGTGGATGAACGAGTATCAAAGGTGGATTTATCCGGTTCCAAGGTGGATGAACGAGTATTAAAGGTGGATGAACGAGTATCAAAGGTGGATGAATCCAGTTCCGAGGTGGATGAATCCAGTTCCGAGGTGGATGAACGAGTATTAAAGGTGGATGAATCCGGTTCCGAGGTGGATGAACGAGTATTAAAGGTGGATGAATCCGGTTCCGAGATGGATAAATCCAGTTCTAATTTTCCTTGTCCCCACTC
>NZ_WBKM01000322.1 GCF_015714725.1 Nostoc sp. WHI | reverse complement strand
TCCCCACTCCCCTCCTCTTGACTTATATCCGTGGTGAATACGCTACCCTTGTACTATGGTTTAGAGTAGAGTTAGCAATTAAGCTAAATAAAACTGCCAATGGTGTTTAATCCTGACTTTTTGAACGACAACTCTGAGGAACACCCTAATCAACTTCTTTCCGACCACCCTGACGAATACCCTAATCAGTTACTCAAATATCTACAGCATCAGTCTCCTGATGTTTTAGCTAGGATTGCTCAGTCCGCCAGCCCCGAAATTAAACAAATCATCTCGCAAAATGTCCAAGGGCTAGTGGGAATGCTTCCCTCGGAAAGTTTTAACGTGCAAATTACAACAGATCGGGAAAACTTAGCTGGGCTTCTAGCGTCCGCTATGATGACGGGGTATTTTCTACGCCAGATGGAACAAAGAATGCAGTTAGAGCATTTGTCTAATGGTCAATAATCAATAGTCAAACATTCTAGGACTATTGATTATTGACTACTTCTTTTCAGGATAAACGCCTGATTGCACTTTGAAGGTTTGAATTTTACCGATGCGGTTGACTTCGATCGCTAAGATATCCCCAACTTTACTGGACTCTACCAGCTTCTGAACTTGGGCTGAAGTTTTGACTGGTTTACCGTTAACTTTTTGAATCACGTCCCCAGGAAGCAGTCCTCCGCGCTTGGCTGGAGAATCGTCTGTGAGTCCTTTAATCACAATCCCAGTTTCCTGCTGAATGTTAAGCTGATTTTCTTGATTAATCTGCTGTTTTCTGGTGGGAGAAAGGTCTGCCATTTCAATACCCAAGAAGGGATGTTCCACATGGCCTTTGGTAAAAAGTTCATTGGCAATGCGGGCGGCGGTTTCAATGGGGATGGCGAAACCGAGTCCTTGAGCATCAGCGCGGATGGCAGTGTTAACACCAATCACTTCGCCTTGGGCGTTTAACAAAGGGCCACCAGAATTACCAGGATTAATTGCGGCATCAGTTTGGATAAAGCTGACTCGCTTATCAGGGACACCAACTTGAGTGCTGGTACGATCTGTAGCGCTGATGATGCCAATAGTGACAGTATTATCTAAACCTAGAGGATTGCCAATAGCGATCGCCCATTGTCCCGGTATCAAGTTTTGCGAATTGCCCAGCTTCACAGTGGGTAAGTGATTCGCCTTTATTTTCACTACTGCCACATCTGTCACAGAATCAACTCCTACCACCTTTCCTTCAAAAGTCCGCCCATCTTTGAGGGTGACTTGTACCGTATCTGTGTCAGCTACCACATGAGCGTTGGTGAGTAATTCTCCATCTTCGCTCAAAATAAATCCTGATCCTGTACCGCGCTCAATACGTTCTTGGGGAATTGGTTGCTCATCCTCTCCAAAGAATCGCCGCAGAAGGGGATTTTTCAAAGCGTCAGAGATGGGATTGGCTACTTTGCGGGTGGCATTAATTCGCACCACAGCCGGTCCAACTTTTTGCACTGCTGTTGCAATAAAATTTACATTATCTCCCCCAGTAGCCCCAATCGCTCCGTTAGGAGAATTAGGCACTACGGATTCTGGAGGCAAAGCCATTGTTACATTTTTTAACTGTTGGAACGAGAGATTTCGTGGCAACAGATAGCGACTGCCAAACAAACCTGCACCACCGCCGATCACCAGTAAAAACCCATAAATCGCTAGTTGCTTTAAGGATAACTTCATAATCTTTTTGCTTAAGGACAGCAATGCAGTTGCTAATTTCTAAGTGTAGTCAAGCTAACGGCAAGTGGACAGATCAATTTATATAGAAACAGAAACTTGGGCATGGGGCATTGGGCATTGGGCAATAATCAATAGTTCTTCTTCCCCTGCCCCCCTGCTCCCCTGCTCCCTGCCTCCCTAGTCTTCCCACTCCCTAGTCTTCCCATCTAAAATTTAAAGTTAATGCGCTCTTGATGTCTATACATGACTTTACCCTCTCGTCACCTGTTTCTCTGTAGCTTAGTTAGCGCCTTGGGCCTAGTATCGATACTGCCAAACTCCAATAGTGCCGACGCTGCTGTTGGTGGTTGCCCAACTCCAGCCCTATCTCGCTTCCAACGCCATAAAGTTGTTCGTGGCGAAACTTTGGAGAGCATAGCGCAGCGCTACAATCTCATACCTACAACTATTATTGGCATGAATCCAGCTTTACAGAATGGTGCGATGCCTGCGGCGGGTTCCACCTACGTCACCGTCGGTAGTGTACTTCAAATTCCTCCCTACAATGGGATTGTAGTCGAAGTGCCTCGTGGTCAAACTTGGCGACAAGTAGCGGCAAAGTACAAAGTTCGGGCTGATAGTCTTTTTGAGGTGAATGGATGCCAACAAGACCCCAGAATTGTGTTTCTTCCAGGGGTAAATTGGTCGCCGAATGGTGTTGTAACTAAGTCCCCTTTATCTACTGATGCAGGTACTCAAAACCGTGCATCCCTGTCTGGATATCCTTTGGCACAAGTGGTAACTGTGGTATTACCTTACGGTTGGCAAATTAATCCTGCTACAGGTGAAGTTTTCTTTCATAGCGGCGTTGATTTATTAGCAGCAGTTGGTACAGATGTGCTAGCGATCGCACCTGGAACTGTAGCCCTTGCCAACGATCAGGGTACTTATGGCAAGTTAGTCATTATTAACCACAGTGGCGGACTGCAAAGCCGCTACGCCCAACTTGAGAGCATTAAAGTTACTGTCGGTCAGCAAGTGAAAAAAGGAGATTTACTGGGAACGGTAGGCATCAGTGGAAAACCAACTTCCAGTCAACCGCATCTCCATTTTGAAATGCGTTCTACTTCATCTCTAGGTTGGGTAGCACAAGATCCCAAAGGTTACTTGAAGAAATAAGGAAGCAGAGGGAAAATTGCAGCAAGTCTTTCCTATGCCCCATGCCCTATGCCCTATGCCCTATGCCCCATGCCCCATGCCCAATTTCAATAGATTCGCTAGATTTTACGATGTGCATTCCTGCCTCTGCAAACCTTGTAAACGCCGCCTCTGCGTGTTCTGTGTAGTCCAGAACACCGGGAACGACAACGGGGGAAGTGCAATCTTCTAGTAAATAAATTTTTTGAGCAAGGGTAGCATCTACCTGTTTAATTTCTGTTAATAAATCGTCAATTGTCCAGGCGACGCAGTGACTTTTAGCTTGACCACCGATAATAACAGCGTCAAATTCTAAAAGTTGCTTAATTAGGCGCGTATTTTTTTGAGCAAGTGGACGTTGCTCAAAATCTTCCAACACTTCTGGACGTAATATAGAATAATTTTCTGTTAATGGATTTTCACCTTTGATTTCAAATTGCGTCTGACTCTGACGAGCAATACAGTGAAAAAATACTGCTTCTTCTACCGAAGAAACCAAAGCATGACCAATACCACCCAACATAGAATGATAAGGCCAAACTGTGAGGGGATATTTACCGTCCTGACTTAGCTGTTTAACATAGTGGTAAGCGTGTTTTTCTAATAATTCGTAATCGCCATTAGTAATACTATTAGCAACTGCTGGGTTAACTTTCCAGATACCTTGTTCGATATCTTTAGGAGTGATGCTAGTGGCTGCCGGGGTGGGATGTTCTCCAGCAGCATTCACCCAAAAGATGGGATGGAAAATTTGCGTCGCCTTATGGGTATCCAGGGTAGGTACAATTTTTGTAATTACTCCCAAATTATGATAGATAAACTCACACAATCTAACATTATCGTCCACCGCCCCTGTCCCAGATTTTCCACCGACAAATAATTCAAATTTTGGGATACAAAAGGTATTTTGGACATCAATTAATAGTAGACAAATTCGGGTTTTATCTAAAGATGCTGGTTTAATATCGTGCTTTTTTGACCAAGCTTCAGCTTCGGCGGCACGTTCTTGGTAAGGTACGCGCCAGACTTCGCCGACCTTATGGGGGTTAAAGTGCGGGGGAATGGATAGTTGGGTTGTTTTTTGGGTGTTCATTTAAAAAAGGAAGTTTTATTTAATCGATGCCAATCTCTGCTTTAATGGCAAGATTTGATTGAAGGGTTAACTGGTTTTCATTGGTGGATTAAAATCGAAGTTTAATCGTAAACAATTATGCGGACATGAGAACTAAATAAACAAAAATATTTACAGTCATTGTGTAATTAATTATGTTTACCTATTTATAGTTTCTAACTCACAAATTCCAATTGCGGCGGAAATGTAAAAAACCTTCTAAAAGCTCTTGCAGAGCCATGTTGCTATTTAACTTTTGCTTACTCCACTCTCTTGCAGTTTGTTCGATAATTTCTGAGAAACTGGGATAGACGGAAGATAAATTTGCTAGGTGCTTGACTTTAATCTTTTGAGAAATTGCTAAAGCAATCAAATTAATCAACTCTCCAACTTCTGCTCCCAATACCGAAGCTCCCAAAATTTCGCCGTTGCGTAGCACAATTAATTTACACATACCAGTGGTTTCGTCCTGGAGTTGGGCTGCTGCCACTGTTTTAAAATAATGCCGCAAAACTAAAACTTCATCTAGACCAAATTGGCGTTTTGCCTGTGCCTCTGTCAAACCCACTTGCGCCAGCATCGGCACAGAAAATATCGCCCAAGGAATAGACTGATAATTGACTCGTAACCTGGGGAAAAAGAGCGCATTTTTCAGAGCAATTTTTGCTTCATAATTAGCAATATTGGCAAAGTTATAACCACCAATGACATCACCACAAGCATAAATGCGGTGGTTAGTGGTTTGCAGTTGCTCATTTACCACTAAGCTACGCCGATGCCATTTCACATCTACTGTTGCCAAATTTAAAGATTCAATATTTGGCTGTTGTCCAGTCGCCACTAAAATTTCATCAGTTTCAATCGCCTTATCTCCTGCCTGAATCCACTTTTTATCTTCAATTCGCCTCACTTGAGTTACAGGTTTTTCGGTGAGGACGCGCACACCTTCGACTTCTAACTGTGCCTGAAGCAGTATGGCTAACTCAGGATCAATAAAAGGTAGAATATGGCGAGATTTGACTACAAGCGTCACATTGCAACCGAACCGCGCTAAAATTTGAGCGATTTCAATGCTTTGAGGAATGCCGCCAATAATTACCCAAGAATTGGGTAATGTTGCTCCGTTTAGGAATTGCCAAATGTTAGATAAAGTAAAGTAGCCAGTAGCTTCCAATCCGTCAATTTCTGGAATTTCTGGACGCGAACCACTGGCAAGTAAATAAGTACGTGCTAGTAGCAGGCGATTGTTAACAGCAAAAGCCAGTTGGGGTGACGATTGAAATTGACCTCTACCAACGATAACATCTACTCCTCGCGCCGCTAGGATGGCGGGTGAATGCTGCTCTTCGAGATTTGAGGCGACAGATTGAGCATACAGCATCGCTTCTTGCCATGCTACAGATATATGGCATTCTTCTAAGCTATCAGTGTGTGTGGCATGAATACCAAAACCAGCAACAACACCAAACTTCTGCGCCAGTTTACTAATTTCGCTAAGAGTATGGTGATGAATAAACCCGTAGTCTACTTTGGGTTCCACCAAGGCAACTGTAGCACGTAGTTCAGTAGCAGCAAGGGCAGCATAGTATCCAGCAAGACTGCCGCCAATAATTACAATATCGTAGTCATTAGTCATTAGTCATTAATCATTAGTCATTAGTCATTAGTCATTAGACCTCTTGCATAAATAATTTTTTGTCTCACGCAAAGGCGCAAAGGCGCAAAGAAGAAAGCGAAAAGAAGGACTTTTGCAAGAGGTCTATTAGTCATTGGTCATTAGTAAGTGGTCAGTGGAAAATAAAAAACAACTGACCACTAACAAAAAAACTTAGCACTCAGCACTCAGCACTGAGCCTAGCGCTGTTAATAAACGTTGGTTATCGGACTGAGAACGTACAGCAACCCGGAAAAAGCGATCGCCTAGTTCTTTAAAGCTAAGGCAATCGCGGATTAAAATCTGGTGATGCACGAGTAATTGTTGCTGTAACTGCGAAGTAGACTGTTGGGACTCAACCAGTAAAAAGTTAGCAGCGCTGGCTTGGGGTTGCAATCCTGGTATTTCGGCCAAACCCTGAAAGAGTTGGTTTCGTGCAGGTGGTAGCCATGCCCAGGTTTGCTGTTGAAACTCTGTATCTTGGAGTGCCGCAATTGCTGCCGCCGCCGCTAGGGTGTTTACGGGCCAAGGGTCACGCCATAGCTGCCATTTAGCCAGAAAATCCGGGTGTGCGATCGCATATCCTAGTCGCAGCCCTGGGAGACTGTAAAATTTGGTCAGCGATCGCAATACTACTAAATTCGCATATTCCTGCACCACTGAAACCAGGCTTTGTTCCTCATTAGGTGGCACAAAATCCATAAACGCTTCATCCACCACTACCAGGGCAAACTGCTCCAGGTAGGGCAAAATAGAGTCCCGCGAAAATAGTTTTCCGGTTGGGTTGTGGGGGTTATTCAGCAATAGTCCTTTGTCCTTTGTCTTTTGTCCTGTGTCAAGGAATAATGACCAATGACCAGTGACTAATGACAAAGGAGACTCCAGCACTTTAGCTTTATACGCTGCCAGGGTTCGGTAGTAGTCGCCAAAGGCTGGAGTTATTAAAATTGTCGCGGCTAATTCAGCTAATTCCCTACCTATTAAAGTAAGTAATTCTGCGGAGCCGTTACCCGGCAGAATCCACTCAGGTGGCAATTGATGGAAGTGACTGAGAGCTAGTCTCAGTTCACTATAGTTTGGGTCTGGATAGTGCCTAAGATTACCAATTTGGGAGTGGATAGCAGCGATCGCGCTGTTTGGAGGTCCCAAAGGGCTGATGCTAGCAGAAAAATCCAGAATAGCATCAGGGGAACAGCTAGCCAGTGCTGCTGCCCAGGCTAAATTTCCCCCGTGTGCAGGTTGCCGCATTAAAAAAGGGTTCCCTAAGACAGAACCTATGATTTTGGGGGTGCTACCCTTTCTCTAAACATCTTTCCTGCGGAGAAGGCAGGAACCCTCGTCGCTGGAATTTCCATCTTTTCATTTGTTTTCGGGTTGCGACCTTCACGGGCTTTACGTTCCCGTGATTCAAATGAGCCAAATCCTACCAACGTTACCTTATCACCAGAGGAAACAGCTTCAATAATCGTTTCCAAAGCGGCAGTTAAGACTGCATCCGCTTGTTTTTTGGTAACACTAGCTTTTTCAGCTACAGCATCAACTAATTCACCTTTGTTCATGTCAGACTCCTAAAATTTACTTGAGATTCTTTACGGATGCACCTTGACACATCTGTACTGAATTCTCTGTTTGCGGGAATACAAAAGTCATCCTTTGGGAGCATTTTTACTCAAAACGGCTGTACATCCCATCGGCTCGACTTTTCAATGAATCATTCTAAGGCGTTGTAGCCTGATGTGGATAGATGAAACCATTAATTTATATAGATTTCAGGATGTTTTGTAATATTAGGGTAGTTGTTTCACTAAAAACCACCCTAAAAGTAGGAAAAAATACCTAGTAAAAACTGTTTAGGGGCAACCCGCCGCAGCATCGCCAGGGAAATAGAAGAGTGGGGAAGTGGAAGATGATTAGTATTATTGGGATTAATTACTAATCTTGAAGAGTTATTGCTGATGTTAATTAATTTATATGAGAATCGAAGGCTCATCTCCCCAAGTTCTTAAAGAGGTCGGGGATCTTTCAGATGGACTCACATTTTCAGTAAGCAAGTCATAATTTCACTGTTTCCCACCAGAAATATTTTGTTGCACCCAAGCTCGAAAAGCGCGGGTAGTAGCAATTTCCCCATTTTTTTTAGCTTCTTGGATAAACCGGGGAATCTCTTTCACTGACACAGGCGCAAAAGTAGGGCTGGTTTGGACTTCTGAGTATTGCCCACCTGCAAGGGTGTAAACCCGTAATACACTGCCGTTATAACGCCAAAATTCGGGGACTGCGATCGCAGCATAAAGTCTAAGCTTGTCTATTGCAGACCTAGAATATTCCACCTCTAGCACTAGGTCTGGGGGTGGATCAGTGGCTATGTTAATATTTTCTTTATCTCGAACTAACGCTTCATTTTGGATGTAATAGCTACTATCTGGTTCGGCTCCCTTCTCTAAATCATCTCGCGTTAAAGTCAGCGAACCAGCGCGTTTAATTTCCCAGCCCAACTCTTCGCACAGCACGCCAACAAAAACTTCTATTAAGCGATTTGAGTTCTCATGTGGCATTTGTGGGGTCATAATTTCTATCGTTCCATTGTCATAAGCAAATCGGGAATTACGCTCTGAACCCATTTCAGCCAGCATGGTTTTAAATGTTTGCCAGCTAATATTTTGGAGTAAAACCCTATTTTCTGCGGATGTTGTTATCGCCACCATAGTTTTAGTTCTCCACAACAAATCTTTTCCTGTACTGTACCCCTTAATATTACAGTTAAGGCTATAACCGTGAATCGAGCCAAGGCAAGGAAGCGGTATGGTCGAAACGACTACTATGGGCAATAAATTATGACTCAAGCCATACCCAAACTAGTAATACCAATTCTCCATGAAGATGCACTAAATTAAGAGAAGCAGGAACAGGGTGCAGAGTATGGGAAACAGGTTCTTGACTCTATTTCTGTCGAAGCGATCGCATCGATTTGTGGATGGGATTACATCACCTCTGCTTTATTAAGTGCAACTTCATAGAGAGGCTCCGCAAACACTTCGTACCCTACGGGTTCTCCAAGGGAGTACGCAATTGACTTGTGTTCAACCGGACATGATATTAGTTCAGTTTAGGAATAGCGCTTGCATTCAATCACCTATTTTCCCAGAGTTGAATTTGACTACTCAACAGATTTTTGATTCGAGTAGTGTCTAGTATTTATAAGCAAATTAACTTTGCTGGCAACGATAAAGTTTATATTCGTACCCGTCCACGTTTGGTAAAGATTGAGTATCAGATATAACGCATGTTTTCACGGCTTCTGCTACAGGGGCGTGAAAGTTTACCAACCACAAGTCAAAAGGTCGTGGTAACTTCTTTAAAGTATTTTCTAGAGCAATGGTAGAAGTATGTGGATCTTTGTCTTGATGAGCAAGGAGAAACAGAGGATTTAGGGGTGAATTGGCAAGTTTAAACTCCCTAGCTACTCCCATCATTTCCCCAATGTGTACATGAGTTTTCTGGGTGGTGGCAATCAGTACTGGCACTGGGGATATTTGTTGGATTAATTGCACAAAAAGGTCAGGGCGATAATATTTTTGATAGCCGAGATTGCAGACTACTGTAACCGCACTAAAAAATCCCATTAACCAAATTAATATCACGGCTTTTTTCCCGTTTATTCCCCATCTGCCTATGCTATTTTTTCCTTGTTCTCTTCCTATCCATTCCTTGGGGGGATGCCAACAAACTGCGAGACTTGCCGCTAGTAAAACAACGATCGCAGGAAAGTAAACAAAGTTATAACGAGCACCCCTGGTCAGATCAATACCGAAAAAGTACGTAAAGATAAAGAATAAAGCGATCGCTCCGACAACAATTCCAACAAACACCTGAATCATCATCCGGCTTTCTAGTTGCTGTAGTTGAATCTTAAGCCCACGTAACAAAATTGGTACTGCCCAAATAAAGAAACTCAGCATCACTATTCCAGAAGGAATCACAACTAATATCTGTGAAGATTCAACTGGTAATAGGGAAATCATTGCAATCAATGTTCCTAAAGCTTGGAAGATTGGGCTTAACCAATCTAATCCGACGCGCGAACCTTGAATCCACTCGGTCAAATTACTCCGATTTCTATTCTCTAAAAAGATTGGTAGCCAAATTAAACCCGCCACAAAAGTACCTGTAGCAACGGCATAGATGCGCCGCCAAGGAGGAGAGAAGAGGAAAGAAAATTTGCTGCTAGTCTGTAATTGAAGCCAAGCAAGAAAAATCAAAACTACAGCTTCAGTGCAGAGGGTGAGGGCGAAGAAGTAATGAGTAGCTAAACCCAAAGCATTAATTCCCACCCAGGAAACTGCTACCCAGATGGGTAAAGGGGTGCGATTTTGAATATGACGGGTGGCAATTACTAAGCAGGTAAGCGAAGCAATTACCCATAAGGCTGCCAAACTGTAATGGCGCGCTTCTTGGGCTAAAAATATGCCGTAGGGTGATACTGCCATCATCGCAGCAGCCAAGTGTCCCACTAATGGCGAACGAAATGCTACTCTACCTAATACGTAAACGCATGGGATGGAGGCGGCGCCAATTAAAGCTGGTAGCGATCGCGCCGCAAACAGCGATACCAATCCTCCTTCACTAGGAAATAATTTCATCCATAGGTAAGCTAGTACAAAATACAGTGGTGGATGGGTATCTTGTGTAACTAAGTTATGAATGACATCACCAATGCTAGCTGCTGGGTTTGGTTGGAGTGGTTGCAATAGGATATTAAGTGCGATCGCTTGATCTAGAGGTACTGCTAAAAAAGTATTCCCCAAGCTAAACACCAAAGTGGAAAACTCATCAGTCCAAGGAGGCTTTGCAGTCAAGTTGGTTAGGCGCAAGCCGAGGCCGATAATGAACCACATCAAGGGATGAAACCAGCGATGAGAAAGGGGAGCATACCAATTGTGCAAAGGTATCTGTTGCGGCGCAGAGCTTTTACCTGCCTGAGGCACAATGTGATGAGCATAGGTAGGCAACAACAAGATAATCTTTTTGCAAAAATAGAATGCACCCCAAAAAAAAACTCTCATAGCCGAGCCTCACACTCATGGATTTGTAGATTTGACGTTTGAGATTTAACTTCGTTCTAAAGTCTAAAAACAAAAATCAAAATCTCAAATCCCTCGTTGTGATTATTTAACGTCAGTGACGCGCCAGCTGAGTTTTAAATTCACCCAGAAATTCCAAATGGTAGCAACTGCGATCGCTATCAGGTTGGCGATGTAGCGGTTAGGAATGAGAAAATTGAATACCAAATTTAATATCAGTACATTCAATACCAGTCCAGCCAGGCAAATAGCGTTGAATTTCACAAATCGCTTCAAGCGTTGATGCCATTCTTGCTGTCTGGCGCTGACATCAGCAAATGTCCAAGCGTCATTCCAGAAGAAGTTATTTAAAACCGCAATTTCACCAGCAATAATTTTGCTGCGTGTCAGTGGCCAAGCCAATGTAGTCGGATCGCTGAGTAAGTAAAGCACTGCCATATCCACAAATACCCCACTCAAGCCAACTAACCCAAAGCGGACAAATCGACCGACGGGGAAATTGACTTTTCTACTCAATCGTCCGACTCGCCCTGTGGAAAGCCGCAACCGCACTAAGTGGTGGATGTAATCTATATATTGCTTCCATGTAACCTTACTCTCACCTTCTTTGCGCTCGCGAAACACATACCCAACTTCCGCAACTTGGTCTACTTTTCCCCGTCCAATTACCTCTAGGAGAATTTTGTATCCGACTGGATTGAGTGTTGCATTAGCGATCGCACTCCGGCGCACCATAAAATAACCACTCATTGGATCGGAAACTCTGCCCAGTACCCCCGGTAAGATCACCAAGCCTAACAACTGAGCACCACGAGATAACAAACGCCTGACAATACTCCAGCTACTGACACCCCCTCCTTCTACGTGACGACTAGCTACTGCCAAATCTGCTCCCTGCTCAAGACTACGCAACAGTTGCATCAGTACTTCTGGTGGATGCTGCAAATCTCCATCAATTACCCCCAACACACTCCCCGTCGCTGCTTGCCACCCACGGATCACTGCTGAGGACAGCCCCCGCTCCTGTTGGCGTCGCATCACCCGCAAGTGGGGATATTCTTCTATCAGGGATTGTGCTATTTCCCAAGTTCGATCTGGGCTGTCATCATCTACCACAATTAGTTCATAGTTTCCTGGAATAGATTCATCCAATAATTTACTCAATATACTGACTACATTTTTGATGTTGTCACGCTCTTTATAAGTAGGAATTACTAGAGATAGATGGATGGATTCACTACTTACACCCACACGGTTAGGGGGCAACTCTGAAATCTTGAGTGGGCCAGTTGGAACTGTTAATAGCAAGTTGGATGAGTTTGTCTTCATATTTAAAATTGCCGAACGAGGGTGTATAAAGACCGTGGTAAATACAGCCAAACATCTTCTGGCTTTGTTGACTGAACTTGGTTACTCAAAATTTTATGACTGCTTTTGTTACACTTAGCTGCTCTGAAAGTTTAGTAATTTCCGCACTTCGATTCATAATATTTTTCCCATCTTCATCTAAAATTTACATTTTACGAGTTATTTTTATGGTGCTGTCTGGACACTCACGTAATTTTATACAAACACTTAATACTGTAACATTCCAGTTCAACAAGTCAGCGAATATACATGTTTGTCACGAGTATTCTATGACTTTTTAATATTACTAAGGCTAATATTAAGTCAAGATAAAGTATTCTAAAATTTGGTAATTGGTAATTAATAGTTCTAGATTATTAATTTATCAACAAATAATTCCAGTTCCAGGCGAGTATATTTTTTTTTGAGAATATGAGCAGGCAGAAACAAAGTGCAAATGCTGACTGCACAACCTTTCTATAGCCATAGAAATCTACTTGTTAATCTAGTAAGTCTTGAATTAACTAAATACCACAATATAGAAAAATATCAAAACAATTGATGGTGTTTCACCATTTATTCATCCACTCTACGGCTGACGCTCGTGATGCTCAAAGGTTTTTTAACGCTACGCTAACAGGACTTACGCAAACAACAGCCGAAAAGAATGATTTTCTTCATTAAGGGCAATTTAGCGCGGTGTGCAACTTTCTCTCAAACCTAACCCCCAGCCCCTTCCCTACAAGGGAAGGGGAGCAAGACTTAAAGCCTCTCCCCGCTTCGGGGAGAGGTTTGGAGAGGGGTTTTAAGAATAAGTCGCACATCGCGCAATTTATGAATTGCCCCAGAGCGCCTGTAGTCTTGCGTAAGTACTAGCTAATACTAGTCGGACTCCAATTCATGCTAATTTCTGAATATTGACCGAAGACAACGGCAGTCTCCGGCTTTGCTGACTGAATTCTTCTTTTAAACTTAGAAATCTTTCCACTTTTCTCAGAAAAAGTCAAGATTCAGCGATATTTTTAAAATAAAATTAATATAAATTAATAAAATACCTAATAACATAGTATGTTTAGTAAGTATTTGATTGAAAATCTGTCAAAAGTAACACTAAATAATCCCCCGGTAGGGCATTGCACAAAGGGTAAAAACTCTGTTTTTTATTAGTTTAATGCCGTAGTTTTATTGCTTGTTTTGAGTAAGAACATCTAAAAGACAGGGTACATTATGCATATTCCTGATGGATTTGTTTCTATTCCAGTGGCAGGGGCTACTGGTTTAGCGAGTGTGGCAGCACTCTTTATTGCCTTTGAGCGATCGCAAGAAGCTTTTGGTATCCGTCGTGCGCCCGTACTGGGACTAACCACCGCCTTTATTTTTGCCGCCCAGATGATCAATTTTCCGGTAGCAGGAGGTACTAGTGGTCATTTGTTGGGGGGAGCTTTAGCAGCGATCGTTGTGGGCAGTCCTTGGGCGGGGACGTTGTGTATCTCCACAGTTTTAATTATTCAAGCCGTGCTATTTGCCGATGGTGGGATCACAGCCTTGGGCGCAAATATTTTGAACATGGCAGTGATTGGTGTTTGGGTAGGCTGGATTTTAACCCAAACCTTGCAAAGGCTGTTTGGCGGGTCTAAAGGACGTTTACCCTTGGCTGCTGGCATAGCAGCTGGTGTAAGTGTAGTAGTAGCAGCTGTAGCAGCAGCCATTGAGTTAACCCTCTCTGGAACTGCACCAGCAGCCATAGTTTTACCAGCCATGACTGGTGTGCATATTTTGATTGGCGTTGGCGAAGGGCTGATTACTGGGGGTGTGCTGACTTACCTAGCTACCGCACGACCAGATTTGTTACCAGGGGAACAGCAGAAGTTTCGCGGTTGGTGGGTGCCCGTTGTCAGCATTTTCTTGATTGCGGGAGTATTATCACTGTTTGCCTCAGCATGGCCTGATGGTTTGGAGAAAGTTGCCGAAAACGTAGGCTTCATCGACTTAGCCGAGAAAGTGCGGATAATTGTGCCCACACCCTTAGCTGACTATGGTATTGAGGGTTTGGGGCCAATTGGCACTAGTATCGCTGGACTGGTAGGATCTGCGGTTTGCTTTGCTGTTGCCTTTGGGATTGCTAAGGTGGTGAAACCGAAGAATGCTTAAACTTTCCTTGCCGTTACGTTTGCAACTATCTTTAGTGATTGTGGTAGGAGCAGCTTTATTAAAGCATTATGCTTGGTCTTGCTTAGGTGTATATGGCGCGATCGCACTTTTGTGGGTTTGGCTGTTGCGTGTACCAATTCTCCAGTTAGGAGGATTACTCGGTACAGAATTGATTTTTTTGTCATTGCTGGCATTACCCTTGGGCTGGGAACGAGCCAGTTTTTTGCTAGTTCGTTCTCTGATTTGTCTGATTACCATGAATAGTTTTTTGTTAACCTTACCGCCCCACAGTTTCGGTATCGCCCTCAAAAGCTTACCTGTACCAGCACCTTTAAAGGAAAACTTGTTGTTAGCTGGGCAATATATGGAAATTTTGCTCTCCGAAGTAACGCGGATGCAACGTAGCGCTCAATTACGCGGCTTAACTGGGACTGGGGGATGGCTGCGCTACGCCAGTGCTGCTATGATTGGAGCCTTATACCTCCGTAGTTTGGACAGGGCAGAGCGAGTCTATGCGGCAATGATAGCTCGTGGTTACACCGGGCAATTACCCATAGATTCTACCCTCAGACCAAAAGAGCGTTTTGCCCTGCTAGTAGCTTGGGCGATCGCTGCTGTTGTAACCTTAACTTCTTACAGAATTTAACGCAGTTATAAATCTTGAAATCTTTAACTTCTAATCCCCAACCACCAACCCGTAACCCCCACGCAGCCGTGGTCGAGGTTGAGAACCTGGTGTATGCCTATTCTCGCCAGGAGCCAGTATTACAAGAAATTTCTTTTACCTTAAATCCGGGCGATCGCGTGGCGTTGATGGGAGCCACTGGTTCTGGAAAAAGCACCTTGCTGGAGAACCTAATCGGCTTAAAACAACCGCAAGCTGGGAAAATTACGATTAATGGCATTTCCGTAGAACCGAAAACTTTACCCCAAGTGCGGCGGCAAATTGGCTTTAGCTTCCAAGATGCTAACGACCAACTATTTATGCCGACCATTTTGGAAGATATCACCTTTGGGCCACGCAACTATGGAATGTCGTTAGCAGAGGCGAGCGATCGCGCCCGGCAGTTATTAGCTGATTTTGGTTTAGAAGCCTATGCCAATCGTTCCGCCCACGAACTTTCTGGTGGACAAAGACGCCTGGCTGCCCTAGCCTCGATTTTAGCCCTAGAACCGACAATTTTAATTTTGGATGAGCCAACTAACGGTCTTGATCCAGCATGGCGCCGGCATTTGGCGCAAGTGTTGTTAAAGTTACCTGTGCAGGTGATATTAATTGCCTCCCATGATCTACATTGGTTAGGCAGAGTTACTCAACGCGCTTTGGTGCTGGCTGGTGGTCGCATTCAAATAGACAGCAAGATTCAGCCACTTTTGCAAGATGGTGCTATTTTAGACCAGTTAGGTTTGCCGATAGATTGGTGATTCCAGATCAGAGGGAGTAGGGGGCAGGAAGCAGGGGGCAAAAGAGTGGAGTTCGGAACTTCATTAATGAGTATCAAAGGTGGATGAACAGAGTTTTCTAACTTCTGCCTCTTGCCCCCTACCTTAGTTACTATCTTTACTCGTAATATTGGGTACTATATTCTGAGTTTTATTGCTGTTGGAGTGTTAATGTCTGTTTTATATAAATATACTGTTATTGCTCCTGTTAGTTTGAGCATTGCTTTGTTTATTACTAGTTGCAGCGAAAGTAAAGTCTCCCAGTGCCAGCAACTAATTCGAGTTGTGAATGCAGGAACTTCTCTGATTGATAAAAATAAAGGAACGCAAGTAATAACCACCATACAGTTATCTAAAGATTTAGAATTTGTGACTAAATCGATTAGGGAACTGAATCTAACAGACCTTAAACTGAAGGAATTTCAAAGCGGTTTTGTCAAGATTTTTCAAAATCTCAGTCAAGCGATCGCTAAGGCAGGTAAAGCTCTTGGTGCGACCAAGACAGCAGAAGCCTCGGCATCGGGTAGAGAAAAAAGCCAAAAGGCGAGAGCCGAAATTGATTCAGTACTGACAACAGCTACAACTGTTGGCAAGCAGTCAGATACGTTAGTGAATAAGATGAATAAGTATTGTAGCCAGCCAGAATAATCGATTTGGGGCATGGGGTATTGCAATTAATCTTAGCCACCACTAATTTTGGCTTTGTAACCTAGCTTAGTCAAAATCTCGACAATTTTCTGCTTGTGTTCGCCCTGAATTTCAATTTCGTTGTCTTTAATTGTCCCACCTGTGCCACACTGGCTTTTCAATTGCTTCACCAAGTCTTCCAAGGTTTCCGGTTTGGCTTGAAAACCGCTAATCACTGTGACGGTTTTGCCTTTGCGTCCTTTGCGGGAAGCTTGTACTTTAAGATTTTGTTGTTGTGGGGGCAGTTCTGAAATTGGTCTTTCTGTGGCGGCAGAGTTGTCGTTGCCAAATTCGCGGTACACAAAGCCTTTATCGGAAGATTTGGGATTGGAAGAAGACATAAAATCTTTATTAAGAAAAAATTAGAAGCAATTGAGATTTTTATGTAACTATTCTGCTGGTAAATCTATTTCTAGGCTAACATCACAAATCCACTGCAAGGGATTGGGGTTACTGCCCAGATTGTCTCAGACTTTTCTTTGACACTCCCCGCAGCTATTGCCGAGGGGATTCTAGGTTCATCCTAGTTACTTGCTCAATCAGGTTCTCACCAGAAAGAGTAGAGGTTATTAGTCCCCTAGCGTTACTTCCTTGTGCCCCAAGGTAGCTTTTGCAAGATTTAAAATGTTAATCGCGGCATTTTCATCTCTATGCAATTTACATCCACAACTACAAATATGGGTGCGAGTTGATAGAGATTTTTTTACAATTACACCACAACTCGAACATTTTTGCGAGGTGTAATGTGGTGCTACAGCAACAGCTAATTTACCAAATTTACCAGCAAAATACTCAATCCACTGTCGAAACAAATACCAGCTAGCGTCAGCAATTGACTTAGCCAAACAATGATTTTTGAGTAGATTACGCACTTGTAAGTCTTCATAGGCTACTAAGTCGCTAGACTTGCATACGTTACGCGCTATTTTTTTAGCGTGTTCATTCCGTTGCCTACTTATTCTTAGGTGCTTTCTGGCAAAAATACCAGCCTGAAGTACGAAATACGCAACTACGTTGCTGTTTCTCAGGGGTTTTCAGCATTTCCCTTATAATAATTAAATCATTCCTGTCATCAAAATCAACTTGTGACTATCACTCCCCTCTCTCCAATTTCAACTGCTCAGGTTCCCGATCAGCTAGGTCGATTTGGACGCTTCGGCGGTAAGTATGTACCTGAAACGCTGATGCCTGCTCTTGCTGAACTAGAAACAGCTTATCAGCAATACCGCAATGACCCTGATTTTCAAGCAGAACTACAGCAGTTGTTACGGGATTACGTAGGACGTGCCACACCATTGTATTTTGCTGAACGCCTGACTGCTCATTATGCCCGACCCGATCGCACGGGGGCGCAAATTTACTTAAAGCGCGAGGATTTAAATCATACTGGCGCTCACAAAATCAATAATGCCCTTGGTCAAGTATTGTTAGCGAAACGCATGGGTAAGCAACGGATTATTGCCGAAACCGGTGCTGGACAACATGGAGTTGCCACAGCCACAGTTTGCGCTCGTTTTGGGCTGGAATGCGTAATTTACATGGGCGTTCATGACATGGAACGCCAAGCTTTAAACGTGTTCAGAATGCGGTTGATGGGGGCAGAAGTGCGTCCGGTAGAAGCAGGAACAGGAACCCTGAAGGATGCCACCTCTGAGGCAATCCGCGATTGGGTGACAAATGTGGAAACAACTCACTACATCCTGGGTTCGGTAGCAGGGCCCCATCCTTACCCGATGATGGTTCGTGATTTCCATGCAGTAATCGGCGAAGAAACTCGCGCCCAAGCAATGGAAAAGTGGGGTGTATTACCTGATATTCTTTTGGCTTGTGTGGGCGGTGGTTCCAATGCAATGGGACTATTTTATGAGTTTATTAATGAATCTTCTATACGCTTCATTGGGGTTGAGGCAGCCGGAGAAGGTGTCAATACCCAAAAACACGCAGCAACATTGACAAAAGGACGAGTTGGTGTATTGCACGGAGCAATGAGCTACCTGCTGCAAGATGAGGATGGACAAATTATTGAGGCACACTCAATTAGTGCAGGGTTAGATTATCCCGGTGTGGGGCCAGAACATAGCTATCTAAAGGATACTGGTCGCGCCGAATACTATAGTGTGACGGATGCAGAAGCTTTGGCGGCATTCCAGCGATTATCAAAATTGGAAGGGATTATCCCGGCATTAGAAACAGCCCATGCGATCGCTTACCTCGAAACCCTGTGCCCCCAACTAACCGGCAGTCCTCGGATTGTAATCAACTGCTCTGGACGCGGTGATAAAGATGTACAAACGGTAGTCAAGTTATTAAATCCTACATAATGTAAGTTTTTTTCGTAAAATCGTGAATTTAAACGTTTGCTCGTAGTTTTTACACAAAAAACGCCATAAACAGAGGTATATAGACTTATAACCAATTTGTCACATTGATACTAGTCTGGTTAGATTGTCTAAAACTTTACTTTGAGCAAATGATTAAAACAACAATTTACAGTGTTGCTTTAGGCACTATTTTTCTAAGTAGTGGTGCGATCGCTACTCCTGCAACAAATCCAACTTTTACGCCGATTTCTTCACATATATCAAGTGATACTATTCTGATTGCACAATCTAGCATTAACACTGCCGCTCTAGAACAAGCGGTTTTCAACCAAATTAATAACTACAGAGTTTCCCAAGGGCTACCAGCGCTGACTCGTAATTCTGCCATCGACAATCAAGCCAGAACTCACAGTCAGAACATGGCTAATGGTACAGTTCCCTTTGGACATAATGGATTTTCAGAACGTGTTAAAGCAACGGGTATTTCTTACAGAGCAGCTGGTGAAAATGTCGCATTCAACCAGGGATATAGTGATCCTGCCACAATAGCTGTTCAAGGCTGGCTCAAAAGTTCAGGGCATCTAAACAATATCAAAGGTAATTATGATCAGACGGGGATTGGTGTCGCCAAGAACAGTAGAGGTGGAATCTACTTCACACAAATTTTTATTCGCCGATAAGTTTGGTAAAATTTAGGTTTTTTCCCCAAATTCCCCAGACTTCAGTCTGTTAGCAAAGCTTTTGCCAAATGTGGAATAATGTAGTCTTAATGACATTTGTTTAGTGAATACTATATTATTTTTTTAGTAATTCATGAAAATCTTAAATTCTTAGCAAAAGTAACTGTAATTTTTATCAATCTGACTTATTGAAGTATTGACAATTGGAAATGATTGTTTGTATTGCCTGTAAAGGATGTGGGCAGATTGCCGAAATTTATCAATCTTTAATAGTATCGTGGTACATATCATAGGAACTATAAGGTAGAGTATAAGTCTTATATCTCTACACATTACGCAATTCTCCATGTTCCGACAAACTGCTTTTGGCATCGCTTTAAGTGCGCTTGTCCTTGCTAGTGGATTAACGACTGTTCCGATACCAAATCACACTTCTACAAATACATCCACCCGTAATAAGCTGTTGTCGCTTTTTTCCAGTCAAGCTGCAATATCGACTCCTACTTTTAAAACTACTGAGCTAGAAAAATCAGTTTTTGACCAAATTAATCGATATAGGGCTTCTAAAGGGCTGCCAAAGTTGACCCTAAATCCAAATATCACTCGACAGGCAAGAATTCACAGTCAAAACATGGCTAAAGGTAAAACTCCATTTAGTCATCAAGGATTTGAACGGCGAGTCAAAGCTATGCCTATTCGCTACAACAGTGCGGCGGAAAATGTTGCTTTCAATCGGGGATATAGCAACCCGGTGGATGAAGCTGTTACTGGTTGGGTCAAAAGTCCTGGACATCTAAAGAATCTTAAAGGAAATTACAACCTGACTGGGATTGGCGTTGCTACTAATAATCAAGGGGAAGTATACCTTACACAAATGTTTATTCGCACTAGGTAGATTTAATTTCTGATTTTTTTGCACAATAATAATGTAGTGTCTGACAAGACTTTTGTTTGCTGGACACTGCTATTGTTTTTGAATGTTTCATGATATTACAAGATTTTCAGGTGAGCGATCGCGACCTTAGTGACGCAGCCCTTGAACAGTATTTAGAATCTACAGCGATCGCAGTTGATACAGAGACGATGGGATTATTACCACTGCGCGATCGCTTATGCCTCGTCCAGCTGTGTAACCCAGAGGGGAAAGTGACTGCAATCCGCATACCCAAAGGACAAGTCGAAGCCCCAAACTTAAAAAAACTTTTGGAAGCAGCGATCGTCCTAAAAGTGTTTCACTTTGCTCGTTTTGACCTTGCCACTTTGCGATCCAATTTAGGAATTCAGGTTCAGCCTGTTTTTTGCACCAAAATTGCTAGTAAATTAGCCCGTACTTATACAAATCGCCACAGACTTAAAGATGTGGTGCAAGAGTTAGAACAAGTAGATATGGATAAAACCGCTCAAAGTTCTGATTGGGGTAATACCGCTAATTTATCTGAGGCTCAACTGAGTTATGCTGCCAATGATGTGCGCTACTTACTCAGTGTGCAGCAGAAGTTAACAGAAATGCTTAAACGAGAAGAACGTTGGGAACTTGCTTTAGAATGCTTTAAATTTTTGCCAACAATAGTTTCCTTAGATTTATTACAATTTAAGGATTTGTTTGAACACTGACAAAATAATAAACCTCTTGCAAAATTTTTTAATCTGGAGGGCAAGTTTGGAAAAGACAGAATATCTTGTCTCTTAAATTCTGGCTTTCATCCTCATCAGAAATCGATATTTTGCAAGAAGTCTATTAATGATTTTCTAGCTTATTTCTTGCCTAAGACCTATCATTTGGATTTTTAAATTCGTTAATGCCTTCTTTGAGGTTACTGACTCCCTCTTGAATGCCTTCCTTGAGGTTACTAGCTCCCTCTTGAATGCCTTCTTTTAGGTTACTAGCTCCCTTTTTGATGGCTTCTGTGGCGCTACTACCTCCCTTTGGCTGATTTTCTTGGTGATTCTTTAGCCGATCTACAACGTTATAATCACCTGCACCTGGAGGAGTTTGTGATTCAATAATGCCTTCTGTTGGGCCACCAATTGCCTTCCATGCAGCAAGACCACCTTTGAGTTGGGAGACGTGCTCAAATCCATTAGAACGCAGTTTTTGTGCGGCTTGGGCAGTTTCTTCTTCATTAGCACCGTAAACGTAAATATCACGGCTCTTGTCCAAAGAGGGTACTGCACGCTCTACCAATTCATCTACTGGCATGGGCATTGCTCCCATAATGTGACCTTGGTTGAAGGTTATGCGATCGCGCACATCCAATATTGTAAAAGCTGGTTCACCCCATTCCAAGCGAGATTTCAAGACATGAACATCAGATTGTGCTTGTACTGGTGGTTGTGGAGGAATGATACCGCCTACTAAATTATTATCCATAACGATTCCTTAGTAAAGAGATTAATAGCAATTTACCAAACCACATGCATTTAATTGATCTTTCTCTGGTGTGAATATTCTTAAACTCTCTCTTCCGATAGACTGTCTTAATCAAATCATTATTAGTAATTAATTAAAAATTTAAAGTAATTAAATATTATAAAGATGCAGATGCGCCAAAACTAAAGTCGCCTTCAAGTTACGCTGCAAGCTTTCTTAGAGGATGTTTTAAAAGTCTCATTATAGGTATCAAAACGTTCTAGCTCCTCCTAAGTCCCCCGATAAATTGGGGGGCTTTGATTCCGGTTCCCCCCTTTTTAAGGCTACGGTGTACACACATCTTTATAAAAAACCAAAATCGTCGTAGATCCCCCCAAATTCCCCGATAAATTGGGGGACTTTTAGAGCTTTTTGCCCCCTTTTTTAAGGGGGGTTGGGGGGAT
>NZ_WBKM01000296.1 GCF_015714725.1 Nostoc sp. WHI | reverse complement strand
GTTATAACTTAGAAGATACTAAGGCATCAGGAAAACGGTTAATTTCTCTAATTTTATTAATCTCGCTTGCCTATACATCTGCAACTATATCTGGTCAAGAAATTAAACGTATGGGTGTTCAAAAATATGTCGGTCGAATTAAAGAATCGGGGCGGACAGTTCGCCGTCATAGCAGTTTTTATATTGGATTATATGGAGCTAACTGGGTCAATTTTATGGAAAATTCTTACGAACTGGTGGCGGAGTTAATGACATTAGCTCCTAATAAGCGAAAGTATTATCAACAAGGAGAAAGGGCTATGAGGCTTATTTTATCTGCATTCTAGCCCTTTTTGTCCCCCCGTAAGCATCTGTACCGTTTTTGCCAAAAGCTGTGAAGTAGAGTGTGCCATCAACGTTGGTTAAATTATTTGGAGTAGAACTAACACTACTAAAGTCAAGGCGTGTGGGGGTGCCATCAGTGCCTAGTTTCCACAGTTTAGTTCCATTAGTTCCATCATTCGCTGTGAAGTAAAGTGTGCCATTGACATTGGTTAAATTAGTGGGATTTGAACTATTGCTGCCTGGATTAATATCGATAATACTGGCAACACCTGTTGTTTGATTAACTTTCCATAATTCCGTGCCATTGATATCGTTGTCAGCGATGAAATAAAGAAAGCTTCCAATATTGATAAAGTTGCGTGGATTGGAACCGTAAGAGCTTTGGTTAATGTCTTGAGTAAGACTTGTGCCAGCCACCGTTCCATCAGTTGCCCACAGTTCTATCCCTTGGGTGCCGTTATCAGCCGTAAAATAAAGTTTGCCGTTGCTATATGTAAGGTTTCCTGGGTTAGAACTACTACCACCGACTTGAATATCTCTCAGGAAAACAGGACTACCAGTTATCGGGTCTAGTTTCCATAACTCTCGACCAAGAGGAGTTGTGCCATTATAGCTTTCTGCGGTGAAATACAGAACACCATTGACATTAGTTAAGTTAGTGGGACTGGAATTACCGCTACCAAAAACGATATCAATAACACTAGGAGTTCCTGTAGTGGGGTCAATCTTCCATAGCTCATAACCGTTAGTGGGATTATATGCTTGGAAGTAGAGTGTGCCATTGACGTTGGTTAAATTAGTTGGATTTGAATTTCCTGAACCTGGATTAATATCAATAACACTGGGAGTTCCTGTAGTGGGGTCAACCTTCCATAGTTCATAACCGTTAGTGGGATTATATGCTTGGAAGTAGAGTGTGCCATTGACATTGGTTAAATTAGTTGGATTTGAATTTCCTGAACCTGGATTAATATCTATAACACTGACAACACCTGTTGTTTGCTCAACTTTCCATAATTCAGTGCCATTGATATCGTTATCGGCGATGAAATAAAGAAAGCCTCCAACATTGATAAAGTTCCGTGGATTGGAACTATAAGTAGTTTGATTAATGTCTGAAACTAGGTATGGAGTAGATGACATAAGTTTTAGTAGGTGTAAATAGGTGTTTAATCAAGTACTAAAATGAGGAATATATTCCTCAAAACAAGTCTCAGTAAAAAGGAGACTATTGTACAATAGTCATGCTCATGCAGTAGCAGGACTATGTGTTACTGCATAACAATGACTCTTGATTCGAGTCAAAATTCAGTCTCAAATGAAAACAGGTAATAGCGCAGCGTATCAGCCTGTTTTCTCGCTTAATTAGCTATTCAGGGATCAGCAATTATTTGGATAGCAATCTGCAATCTGCTTCATTTTATTTTGCTCCTAGCAGATTTGCACACTGATAAATACACCTGCTTTGGTGTTAAAGTTTACGTAAGTCTATGTCTGCGACTTGGTATTTAATTTTCCTGCTATACCCGCAGAATCACCCCAGCCACTGCACCCAATCAGGAGCCGCCGCCACCAACTGCCCAAACATTACAGGCTCCGCCTCCTCAAAAGCCAACATCACCCCCCAACGCTCATCACTTGCCAAGGTACTGAGAAACTCTTTGACAGCCTCAACCCCAATTTCCACCCGCTCTATTAACCTCGCCGTATAACATTTAACCTGCTGCCACCAAGAATCACAACAATTCGCAATTTCCAATGACGCTCGCGGACTCGCTAACGCAATTCGCAATGAGCTAACGCCCCGCTCCGCTAACGCAATTAAGAAAATTCAAGACTTTGGTAATTCGCGTGGTATTGAAATACTTAACCCAGCATCACCCCACACACTCAACCCACTCACACCCCACAGACCGACACCCCACCGCGAAATTAACCCAAACCTGCCACTGTCCCAAATACTCATTCCAAAACGGCTCACCATCAGCCACCCCAACAGCCTCGCCCACTTTGGAGACTAATTCTTGGTAGAAGTGACCAGCAGCTTGTAAACCCTGGCGTAACCTCAACTTCAGCCCAGACCAGCCCTGAACAGTATTTTCTTGGGGTGTGTCACTTACCAACGAATCACAACCTATATTATTAGTGACTGACACCAAATCTAAATTATCTAACTGTGATGTTGTGTCACCAACCAACGAATCACAACTTATATTAAAGAGTCAAAACCGCAAAACAATCTTGAGGTACAGTCATGAGGAAAGAAGCGATCGCTTAATACTTGCATCTGTGCAACAGATTATGCTGGGGCATCTACCCGAAAACAGATTTGTACACAATTAATAAATTCTTACAATTAGGGACTCGTATTTTTCATAAATTTGGTGTACCTTGTTAATTTCGTGCTTTATATTTATACCTAACTTCTCCCAACTTTACTGCCATCCGATTTTTGAGCCAATGCCTTCGAGAGAAAAGCCAATGAATACTTCTAATGATATAGATACCAAGAAGATCATCAAAAAATCTGATAAGCTTACCCTGAGACAGATGAAGCTAATCGAGGAGGCTGAAGACCAGCTTCTTCAATCTGATACCCTCAATTCTTCAACTCCTGCGGTTGAGGACAAAACAACAGCCATTTCTCCTCCAAGAGAACCTGACTATATTCCATTGCGTGATAATCCTCCAGTACAATCTGTGGGCAATTCCGGCTGGCAGATTTCTGATGTCTGGCGGGATCTGCGCGTGGATGATTTCTGTGGGGGTTAATATTTTTTGTAAATCACTGTCTTGCCTTGCCTCTATTTCTTGAACCTTTTACTCTTCTCGAAACACGACGTTGTGAACGTTTAAGAACCTTCTCTCCGATGCGAAGAAACTTTGGGTTTTCAACCATTGTTCCATCTGAATCAGTGTAGTATTCCTTAAGTCCAACGTCTAAACCAACTGTTTTACCAGTTGGTTCTATATTCTCAGAGCGGTCTACATCAATACAAAATAGCATGGTGCTTTTAACTTGGATAGAGCAGGTCTTGTGTGGGATTTAACGAAAATACGGAACTATATCATCTGCTAAGGAATGCGGCACTCTGCGCTCGCCAAATCATTGCAAATGCTTAACCCTCTAAAATATAACGATAAATAATTAAAAATCAAGAGATAAAAGTACGGATTATTTTCGTACTTTTGTCGATTCCCTTGAAATTACCAGATATGAGATAGTGAAAGCAATTCGCAGTTCGCACTCTTGCTACGCCCCGATGTGCTAACGCAATTGTGGACAAAATTAGAAATTAACCAGTTGAGTACAGAGCTAATATCCTTAACAGGATGAGCATGGTGTTCAGGGGCGAACGCATCTAAATTACTCTTATTAATTGCGAATTGCGAATTGATATATCGCCCTCTACAGCAGAAAAGATGGTAGAAGTTTGGCATTTTTGGGAATTTGAGCATTTCTCGACCAATATTGTGCGAGTGATAGATGCTCCGAGTGGATTAGAATTATTCGCTGTTGATGTATTCCAAATAGTTGCCCCAGTGCTTAACGATGAAAAAGTAACATTAATAAATGCTAAAGCCAATCAGCGATTTGTTCTGATTAATCAGGAAATAGTTATAGTTAACACAATGAATGCTCTTGCTATTCATTCTTTGATCGGGATAGTAAAAGCTGATGTAATCAGGCAATTTATGCAATGGGTGAGAAGCAACATAACGCCTGTTTTTAAGAAGCATATAAATCTGGCTATAGAACCTCGAACAGAATATTTATTTTCCGAAACTAATTTTTATAATCAAGAGTTCTTATATTTGAAAAGTCCTGAAGTCTGGCAGCTACAAAGAGAAAGTATTGAGTTATATTTTGTGGTCAAATTTGCTGATTTATTGATTGCACAAAAATTGGATACATATAATGACTTGATAAAATCGCATAATCCTGATTGGATGATGATTGTCAAACAAGGTTTAATTCTCCCAACTTTGAACTCTCTTACTAATAAAAAAGCAAGTTTTAGCCATCTCAGATATTTGCTACTATACTTCCAAATATTGGAATCAAACGACCGTTAAAGATTAATTATGAGGCGAAGGAAAAAGATGACAGATATTATCAATTCTACTGAAAATACCAATGCTGAAGATCCAAATCAAGAAGAACTTGAAAAGCAAGAAATTACTCAAGTATACCCGCATAGGTTAGTGATAGTAACAGGAGATAAAGGGGGCGTGGGTAAGTCTACTTTTGCAAGGGGACTTGTGCAAACATATCTGGATAACAACAAGACATTTATAGGTTTTGATGCTGATAGTTCCAATTCTCAGTTACTAAGATTCTATGGGCATTTTTGCCATATAGAACCACTTGATATCTTTAGAAAAGGAAAGATAGATCAGTTTTTTGACCGATTGAAAAACATTACTAATCCAGAAGCAGATCAATATGGACATCCGCCACAACCTGAATCTTTAATTTTACTAGAATTGCCACCACAATCTCGGCGAATATTGCAAAAATTCATGGAGGAAATGAATTTTCTAGAAATAGCTCAGAAAGATTATGGTGTGCGGGTAACAATGGTGGTAGTTATTAGCCGTGTTATCGACTCTATTAATCAGCTAATAGATTTATATAGTTTTTGCGGAAATCAGGCTGACTACGTGGTAGTGAAGAATTTATTTTTTGGAGAATCAGATGAATTTACTCGATACGAAAAATCCCCAAAAATCCAGGCGATTAAGGATGAATTAAAGTCCGAAAAGATTCCCTTTGTTGACATCACAATGCCAGAGTTAATATCACACGCTTATGATTACATAGATGAAAATAGTATCACTTTTCAACAAGGGTCCGAGCAAAAGGATATCCCTTCTGTAAGAGCGCGAGTGATAAGTTGGTTAGGAACTTTTAAAAAAGAGATTAGACCAGTAAAAATGTTGTTAGGCTTAGATGATGTCGAACTATAAACGGATGATCATGACTGTCGGTGACTCTCGCGTGGGAAAGTCTACAGTTATTAAACTATTGATTGATTTGTTTCAATCCCAAGGAAAGAAAATCAAAGTGTATAACCATGATAATCCTCAAAGATTAAAGGCTTATGAAGGAGTAGTAATAATTGAAAGTCTAGATTTTTTTAGGCATGACACCGATAAAATTTTAAACAACTTGAACGAACCTGAACTTGACATCATTCTGGTTGAGATGCCAGGGCAATATATAGATAAGATTTGCCAATACATTGTCCAATGCGATTTTTTAAACCTCTTGCCTGAGTATAAATGGGAGCTAACTTTCCTCCAACCCATTTCTCACAGAAAAGATTGTATTGAGTATCTAGATCAATTGATAAATGTCGCCACGGATCATGCTAATTATATAGTGGTAAAAAATCATCATTTTGATACTAGATTTCTTGAGTATCAAGAATTAATCCAAACTAAGTTTCAAATGATCGGAGGCGCTGAAATAGAATTATCGGCACTACATCGTGACCATTATGAAGCCTTAGAGAGAACGGGTAAGCCCTACTTTCTGTGTTGTAAAGATATTTCGATTTATGTGGTCTATCGTATTTATACTTTTTATTGGATAAAAAACTTCTACAACTCAATTTTCAATAACAATGCAGCTATTCAATATTTGGGTTTGAAATATGAAAACAGAAGAAGTGTTACAGGGGTATTCTGATGCCGAACAAAAACGCATAGCTCAAATGTCCCATCAATTAGGAATTGCCTTAGATGACCCGATGTTTCAAATCATGGCAACACTGGGAAGATATGAAGAAACGATGATTGACCTCCAGGCACGAATGGAGGCAATGGTTGAAGCTTGGGCAGTAATGATTGACCAGAAGTTGGAAGCGACAAGTAAAGCCGCTCAGTCGATGCACTACACAGTAGTCTCTTCAGCCGTGCGGGAGGAAATGAAAAGCATAAAACCAACAACCTTAAATACCTCATCAATAGGTAGTGGTCAGTTGGGATTTTGGTCTGTGTCAGCTATCTGTGGAGGAGTAATGGCCATCGGCGCACTTATAGGTTCACTCACAACTTGGAATGTTGTCTCAAATTTGGGTGGAAGTCAGTCAGTTGTTGTATCCGCCAATGACATGAAAGTTTTGCAATGGGCTAAATCAACCCAAGGAAAACAAATGTACCAGTTATTGTTAGACAACCAATCAGCGATCGCTGCTTGTGAACAAGAAAATAAACTACAAGGATATTGTTTGATTCGGATCAAAAAAACTAATAAGTAGTTTATATTGCTCTCAAATTTTCTGCTTCTCGATGACCAAGTTCTTTTAGATGTCCAAGCTCTTTAGCCTTAAGAATAGCATTGACGCGATCGCTAACTCCTAACTTTGAAAAAAGACTGGTGCTGTGTCCTTTAACTGTACTGAGTGTAACAAACAGTTCATCGGCTATCTTCTTATTGGATAACCCACGGGCAATTAAGCTAAGGATTTCAAGTTCTCTAGTAGTAAGCGGTTCTCTGTACCTTTTACCTTTAATTTTTTGGTTTTGACAAGCAAAGTTGAAGGCTCTTTTTGCAATCTCAGGGTCAATGAAACAATTATTCTGGTAGGTAGTATAGATAGCGTGTTTAATTAATTCCAAATCCATTGTTTTCAGAATGTAGGAATCAGCCCCATTTTGCAGAGCCGAATTTACTACATCTTGACTGGAATGATAAGTCAGAACGATTACTTTACTATTCGTATTAGTCTTGATGTTGTAGATCACATCCAATCCATTAATATCCGGCAAGCCAATCTCAACCAAAACAATATCAGGCTTTAGTTGCTGTGCTAACCCTATTCCTACAATTCCAGCGCCAGCTTCTCCGCATACTTCCATATCTGGCTCTTGATTAATAGCTGATTTAATTCCAAGTCGGCTCAGAGGTTCACCTTCAATAATTACTAATCGAATCATTTTGATTACTTCGATTACAGGATTATTAAATATTTATAACATATTTACTTAAATAATTTATTTAACTTTGTTGAAATATAAATATAAGTTTAGATGTTATTACCGGACACATATTATTAAATGTAAAATCAAAACCAGAGTAAGAGGGAATAGGGAACAGGGAACAGGGAACAGGAGAAACTCATGTTTAAAAACATGAAATTGGAATAATGACACTGTTTTTTTCGTTGCACTCTCCGCTCAAAAAACATCTTTTTTTTGATTGAGCTTTAAACTCAGCAACTTTTGTTTTTTATCTGTTCCCTGTTCCCTGTTCCCTGTTCCCTGTTCCCTGGTAAGATGTTAGCTAAAGTTGGGGACTGGCAAGATGCGCTACCTGTATGACACGAAGCTGTGGGACAAGATTGAACTCATAGTTGAAATTTTGATAAGTGTTGCCTTAGTGATTGCCGCAATCATCAAATTTTACGCTCATGACATTTATCAAGCTATGTTCTACATAGCTTTAGCAGTCATCATGTCACCATTCTTAAGACTGCAAAGAGTGACAAAACGTTATCTTTTGGTTACTGCTTTTATCCTGGGAATATTTATGGGCTATTTCAGATGAAAGGAAAAAAGTCAATAGGCTCTCTAATATTTGCTTGACTAATTCTTGTTATAAAGCATCAAAATTTATACTTAGTTAATTTTATCTACGGAAACCAGATAGCTATAAAGCTTATCTAAACATTATATTTACTAATCTTACTGCCAAATATATTGTATTAAATATCTTATGTAGCCAAAAGTACGGTTTTTTTTAGTACTTTAGTTTGTAGGTTTTTTTAGTTTGAACTTGAATAATATTCGTATCGTTTCAGGAGAACGAAATGCACACTTATCCCTACGAGACTGAAAGCTTTGTGAATACAGCAGCACTGCCTCCAGCAAAAAAGAACAGCACGATAGAAAATAGCACACTTACTCTGATGTCCGTAACGGGTGCGTTAATGATAGTGTCCATGTCAGTCCACAACATTTTGTTAGGTGGATTCATGATCACTGCCGCTATTGCAGTAGCGCTACCAAAGCAATCTCTTGCTCTGCTGACTAACTTTGATCAGATACAACGCAAGTATGGAGTTAATCTTTATGCAGTAATGTTTGCGATTTTGACGATTGTTTGTATACTCGACTTTGCAGCAGCACCAGCAAGCGCACAGTTTTTCAATAATGCTCAAACCTGGATGAATGGTGCCTTTGGCAATGCTGCTGGGAATGGTCAAACAACAGCTGTCATCACATTATTCTTCAACGTATTGAGGGGTCTATTCCTACTCTATGTAGGCATCAGTCTAGTCCGAATTGTTCAGGCGGCTCGAAATGATGAAGATTGGCAAACACTAGCCAGAACTCCATTAATTATTGTACTTGCAGTATTTGTAGGAGATTTAGTCACTGGCTTAATTATTGGTGGGGGTGGGGCAGTCTAAAAAAACTTGAGTAATAGGAGTCATCTCTAATTCGCAGTTCGCAATTACGAAAAGCAGCGAACTGCGAAAAGCAGCGAATTGTTTGGTCAATACGACTCTTGAAGGAATGAGAAAAGAAAATAATTTTCGGACTGTAAATAGAATATTAGGAGACAGCCCCCGATTAGGGCCATTTCCCGCCGATCAGATTTTCCCTTGGTCGGTAATAGCCATCCTAAATGTATTCGTTGTTTATTACACCTTTAAAGCCGGATGGCTGGCAACTGGATTAAGTATTGCTTGGGGATGGGCTACTTGGTGGGTATTATCTACAAATAAAGATTTTTTGGGGAAATTTGTCGGCGTACCTCGCATTAGTAGAGGTTATATGCCTTTTCAAACGTTGAAAGGGAACAGGGAACGGGCAAGAGGCAACAGCGAAATCGCCATATTTAAAAGCAAGAGATTTGAATAAGGATGTTCAGATTTTCAAAGTTGTTCCCTATTCCCTATTCCCTGTTCCCTGTTCCCTTTTAATAAGCTAAATGAAACCTCCTAAACAATCAAGATATCCAGATAAATTAGGTAAGAAAACATTAGAAACTGAGCAGATTAACGTTGTCAAAACCATAACTCCTTTCGAGGATATTATTCACTTAGCTGGGATTTGTAACTTAAATCTAGGAGGTAGAAAAGGCATTGGTGCATTAATCCTCAAAAAAGGTGAAGATATTCAAATTAAATTTTGTTTCGATTGCTTAGGGATTCATCCGAATCTAGCCAGTGAACAAATATTACCGATGTTTGAAGGGATAGAAGCGGGATTGAAAGAAATTCCTGAACACGAATCTTTGACCATACATCTAGGGTCATTTACAGATGATTATGAACGACAACAAGAACTAAGAACAATTGAAACCAACTGTCAAATAGAGCAATTAAAACTCTTAATACGCAGTGAAAGATTACGAGTAAAAAGCTTAACTAAAACTGGAGTACGTAAAAACAAGTTTTTGAGATTATGGTGTACTTATACTGTTGCCTCTAATGATGAACGAAGTAAAGATTTTGTGGAGTCTATCATTAGAAAATTAGAAAAAGGTTGGTATAACTTTACAGGAGAAATCCACTCTATTAATAACACCAGGATTGAAAATATTCTGCAAAATTCCTTCAATGATGGCTTTCAAACGTGGTCGGCTTTACTTAGCAATAAGATGAAATTAGGTGTTAAAGCTTTGAGTGCCGAAGAAATCTGGTCGGTAATCTGGCAACAATTTAATCATTCGGAACCAACAGCAATCCCTAACCCTTTAAAAATCAATGAAATAGATAAATTAATCGAAACCCAAACAAGTGATTTTCACATTCGACATCATATATTAGAGAATGAGCAATCAGTGCCATTTTTTGATAGGAAATGGGTAAAAATCCAAAATAAATATCTGGGAGCGCTCAACTTCAGTCAAAAACCAGGGGGCTGGATAGACGAACAAGCACAATTAAGATATTTATGGGAATTGATATCTAGGGATAGTATTTTTGCTTACGGGGGGACAAAAAGGGCTAGAATGCAGATAAAATAAGCCTCATAGCCCTTTCTCCTTGTTGATAATACTTTCGCTTATTAGGAGCTAATGTCATTAACTCCGCCACCAGTTCGTAAGAATTTTCCATAAAATTGACCCAGTTAGCTCCATATAATCCAATATAAAAACTGCTATGACGGCGAACTGTCCGCCCCGATTCTTTAATTCGACCGACATATTTTTGAACACCCATACGTTTAATTTCTTGACCAGATATAGTTGCAGATGTATAGGCAAGCGAGATTAATAAAATTAGAGAAATTAACCGTTTTCCTGATGCCTTAGTATCTTCTAAGTTATAACCACCGCTCTTAAAATCTCTAAACATCTCCTCAATATCAAACCGTTGTTTATAAGCAATAATCGCCGAATCTAAATCATCTAAATTA
>NZ_WBKM01000025.1 GCF_015714725.1 Nostoc sp. WHI | reverse complement strand
ATTACCCCCCTTAATCCCCCCTTGTAAAGGGGGGAAACCGGAAAATCTTGTTCCCTCCCCTTTGCAAGGGGAGGGTTAGGGTGGGGTAATTCGAGAACTGGTAGTGATTCGATAACTTGTGTGTACACCGTAGCCTTAGTAAGGAGAGGGATGTCCGCCAGGACAGGGTGAGGTTTTCCAAGGATTTCGGGTAATTCGATGACTTGTGTGTACACCATAGCTTTTTAAGGGGGGTTAGGGGGGATCTAAAAGTGCCTAAAGTCACAGCTAACTACTTTTCAAACAACCTCTAAGCACCGATTACAAACCTTTTTAATTATGAATTAGGTTAAGAAAGAACCTTTGATTTTGTATTAGTCCACCTCGGTGGACTTTGTTTGTGTAGCTGCGAATTCTATTGCCTTAGCTCTAAGTTGACTTAAATTAACTAAAATTTTGGTTGCGTGAGCATTTAAAGTACTTATTCTAACGTTGCAAAAAAGCAATAAACTGTTACAACCTCGAAGATGTAAAATTTTTGTTAAATTCAACGAGCATCTACAGTTTCACCTAATCGTCAAAAGGTACTCAGCATGACTGCAATTTCCCCAAAGGCATCTTCAGCGCTTCCCGATTTTTCTGAAGGAATTCAATATTTTGGTGAAGCTTTACCAGATTTTGAAACTTATGGTGCAACACCTGCTATAGAGTCGGGTAAAGTAGCGATCGCATCTTCCACAGATTCTACAGCTGTATATCAAACTTTACTTGCTGCCGATGCTCTCCGCTACCTGACTTTACAAGTTACCGCTAGTAAAGCTTCTGGGCATCCCGGCGGATTCGCTAGCCAAGCAGAAGCTTACGCATCTCTTGTCATGCTGGGATATAAAAACATTATCACCGAAGTTGGACACCACGCCCCTGGATTTTATAGTGCCATGTTCTTGGATCGTTCACTAGAGGATATGGGAATCTTTACAGTCCAACAATTGCGCGATCGCTTCCGAGAAAAGCATGGACTTTTAGGACACCTTTCTGGTTTCATTCCCGGTATTCTCGCACCTGCGGGGCCTTTGGGACAAGGACAACACTTTGCAATGGCGGCTGCACTGTTGCACAAAGATAAGTTATTCCCTTTTACAGTTGGTGATGGTGGATTGGGTGAGCCTTATATTGTAAGTGCGATCGCGCATTTCCATACTGCTTATCCTGCTGTCACAAACTTTTTACCGGTGCTGGTGTGGAACGGTTACAGCCAAGAACATCACAGTATGGTTTCCCTGAAAACCAACGAACAGATGCAAGCATATTGGCAAGGTAACGGTTTTGATGAAGTCGTGTTAGTGGATGCCAAGGATTTCGACGATCAAAACCAGCCAGGGGATTACGTTGATAGTACCGCCTTTTCCTTCGAGAAGCGCCTAGAATTTACTCAAGCAGTACTTTCCGGTGTAGATCAAGCGGCGCAATTTGCACTCAGTGGCAAACTTACCGTCTTCATTATTAAACAACTCAAAGGTGCAGGAGTCCACGCGCGGGGTGCAAAATCTCACAACCTCTATCCCAAAGATACGCTGGATGCGCCGCATATTATTGATGCATTGCAAACCCGTGCTTTATCTGCGGAAGCTTGGCAATTAGTGCGGACAAATGCAGAACGCGCTGGCGGTGGCCCAGCAGCAAAAACTGTGGTGACAGAATTTGAATTACCATTACCAGAATTAGGAGAATTACCTTTAGAAGAATATGCCGTTGGTGGTGAACCAAAAGTTTCTACAACCGCAATGGGACGATTAGTAGGAATAGTTGGAAATAAAGATCAAAATTTCCTCGTCACCAACGCCGATGGTAACGAAGCATCAGGAATTGCCAACATTAACCAAGCATTAAAGATTATCCACCCCACAACCGACGACTTATATAATCAAGCGCCAAATGGACAAGTTTATGAACCATTGAGTGAAGATGCTTGTGCCGGTTTAGCTGCGGGTTTAGCGTTAATGGGTGCACGAACTTTGTGGTGTTCCTACGAATCTTTTGCCATCAATGGATTACCAATTTGGCAAACTGTTACCCAAGCAATGGCAGAATTGCGCCGTCAAACTCCCTCGACTATTACTTTATTCACAGCTGGCGCATTAGAGCAAGGGCGCAACGGTTGGACTCACCAACGTCCAGAAATTGAAGCTTACTTTGCTTCGTTGATGCGAAATGGAAATGTTTTCCCATTATTTCCGCCTGATGCTAATAGTATTCAAGTCTGTTATGACTGGGCGTTGAAAACTAAAAATAAGGGAATTGTAATTACTGCAAGTAAATCGCCGTTGCCAATTCGCACAACTTTAGAACAAACTCGTCAAGGATTGCGCGATGGTGCGGTGCTATTGCATGAAGTTGCTGGGGATAAACAAGTTGTATTTGCTGTGATTGGCGATTTAACATTAATACCAGTATTTGAAGCTGCTGCTTTCTTGGAAACTGAAGGTATTGGCGTGAAGATTGTTACTGTAATTAATCCTCGGCAATTGTATCGTAGCCATGATACTGCGTGGGATAGTTGTTCTGAACCCGAAGGTGGTTTTTTGGATGATGCGAAATTTGGCGAATTATTTGATGGTGATGCGCTAATTGCTGTAACTGGTGGTGCGGCGGCGATGCTAGAACCAATTTTGTTAAGGAGTAACGCGAAACGTGATACTTTTGCGTGGAAGCGTGGGGAAACTACAGCGAGTGCTGGCGAGTTGATGGCGTTTAATGGATTGACTGCTGAAGCGTTGACAAAACGTGCGATCGCGTTAGTCCATTAAGGTTAAAATTGTTTCTACTTTTTATCGCATTTATACGTATAGAAACGCTGAAAATGGCGTTGGAATGCGTATATTTGCGTTTTTTTATTCAAGAGAACTTAGCAGACAGAAACAATGGGGGTAAATTTGCTGAAATCCGTTAACAAAAGCTGGTTTACGAGTCGCAAAAGTTAGTTTACGAGTCACAAAAGTTAGTTTACGAGTCACAAAAGTTAGTTTACGAGTCACAAAAGTTAGTTTACGAGTCACAAAAGTTAGTTTACGAGTCACAAAAGTTAGTTTACGAGTTGCAAAAATTGGTTTACAAGTTGCAAAAGCTGGTTTACAAGTCAGAAACTTAGTTTACAAGTCGCAAAACTTGATTTTTGAGCTAGAAGCGGGATACTTTTATCTGGAAGCGTGGGGAAATTACAGCATGACTGTGGAGACTTGAGGAAAAGTGCGATCGGGTTAGTCCACTAAGATACAAGTATTACCCCAACTTAGATATTACTAAATTGGGGTAAATTTTAAACACTTACTATTTTCAATAAAAACAAAATCATACTCATGTTGATAAGTGTTTTTCTATAAATTTGCGAAACTCTTCTGCCCTTGAGTTATCTGGACTATTTTTTTCGGTAAATATTTCTATTACATTACTATACGGTCTTAGTTTATCAATTTCTTCCTTTGATACTTTTTGAGATTGATTGTTTTGAGATTGATTGTATTTATACTCAAGAACAAAAAAGAATAACTGATAATTTTTAAAATTTAGAAAAAGCTTACTCCTCACTGCTTGCTTGGTCAAAGGCGTGTCCTCTAAAATGGCTGGGACTTAAGTACTCCAACTTGCAGCTATTATTTAGTGTAGCGAGAAATTTAGCTTTATCTATGCTATTGTAAAGCAATGATAAAGTATATATGAATTTCTTATAAAATATTAAATAATTGTCTTAACTGTCCTTCCATTTTTAACAGTAATACTAGAAAATACGAAAGTCTTAATCAACAGAGTCATGGAGGGTTGAGTCTGATGATTAAGCTAATCAAACACCCTCTAAGTAAGTCGGTACTACAAAACTCATGTATGTTTAGTTGTGTAAAAACTGTGGGAGTTTCCTGATAAAGATTTCTAGGGATTAGCCATAACTTTTTATTCTCAATAAGGATTGCGTAACAACCATATTCTCGTGCCTTATTGCGACTGAAGGTATGTTAATAAACAAAAGTCAATTTTGAAACTGTCTCTGTGACTGGGTTTCAAACACCTGAATCCTTACTAATTATCTTTGCATTTCTGCATTACCCAAAGGTACACAACTATTCCAAATCATATGATATTTAAATTTGAAATACTACGAAGTATGTTTGATGATTTTCTGCTAATTCTGATCACCAAAATTCTCACCAGAAATTGATTCCCCCTCTCTCCAAGAGGCTGTCAAGAAACAACTTTTACAATTTGCCGCCTAAAAAGCTTACTGAGAAAGCATTTTTAACTAAAAAGAAGGAACGTTGTTTCTTCACAAGCTCCAACGGAGAGAGGGGGAAAATGAATGGTGAGACTTGCAACACATGAGTTATATGGTTTATCAAGCACGTTCAATTGAACTAGCAAAATCAAGGATGTAGATTATGGCAATCAGAAATGGAACCGCAGACAAAGATACCCTTCAAGGTACTGCGAATGCGGACACGCTGCGCGGCTTTGCTGGCGATGACGAGTTATATGGCTTAGGGAGTGCTGACCTACTCTTAGGTGGACTTGATAAAGACACACTGTTTGGTGGTAATGGTGCTGACAGACTATTTGGAGATGCAGGTGAGGACTCCCTGTATGGTGAAGCTGGTAATGACACCCTAATTGGCGGCACGACCATTGACGATGCTCTGGATGGCAAAGACTTTCTTGATGGGGGTGCGGGTGCCGACTGGGTATATGGTGGCTTTGAGGATACTGCACAGGGCGGTGCTGGTAATGACACCGTAATTGGTGGCTTCGCTAATGATGTGCTGTACGGTGATGATACCGAAGGTACTATTTCTGGAGGTGCTGACTACATCGATGGCGCAGAGGGCAATGATACTCTCTATGGCGAAGCTGACAGCTTGGCTTCGGGTGGTGCTGATACCATCTTGGGTGGTGAAGGCGATGACACCCTCTTCGGCTATGCCGGTGATGACTCCCTGTTAGGTGGAGACGGTGTTGACTACCTTGATGGCGGCGACGGCAATGACGTTCTTGATGGTGGCGCAGGTACTAGCACCCTCTTGGGCGGTGCTGGCTTGGAAACCATCAGAGGCGGTATTGACGGTGACTTCATTGATGGTGGTGAGGGTGCTGACAACCTCAATGGACTTGGGGGGAATGACACCATCTACGGTGACTTCGATGCTGAAGAAAGTCTTGCTGGTAATGATGTCCTCAATGGCGGTGCTGGTAATGACTTCCTCGATGGTGGTGCTGGCGTTGACCGGGTTATCGGTGGGGCTGGTATTGACCTGATATTTGGCGGCGAAGACCCAGAAACTCAAACTGCGCGTGATACTTTGACTGGCGGGGCTGACACTGATTACTTCCAATTACTATTCACAGGCTTTGTGCCAGAGCCAATTGATCCGGGTGAGCCAATCGTAACTCCTCCGGCTGGCGACTGGATTACTGACTTCCAGGATGGTACTGACTTCTTCTTGCTTGAGGGTGTTGAATTTGAGGAGCTGTCGTTCCAGCGCATAAATCTAAGTGTTGGTGGTGTTGCTACGGCTAGTACTCGAATCTACGTTACTCCTGCAGCTGGCATTCCTATTTCTCAAGCCGAAACCTTAGGGGTTGTACAAGGTGTACTTCCAGGACGGTTCGACGCGTTAGATTTTGTTACTGATACCCCTGTCTAAGAAATGGGCAACTAGGCGGTGTACTTGGGTACCAGCCAAGTAACACACACCTAATAGTTACCCCAACCACGAAGAGTAGCTACAGAGTCTAGATAACTTGTTGAGCTACTCTTCGGATTAAGCCTTAACTATAGTCTTTTTATTTCCAAATACACGTAGGTTGGGCATTTGTCCTCCATAATCCGGATATGGTGTCCATTGTTCACTCTACGCTCTACTGCAATTACAGCACTTCCGGCAGCTATTAGGTACATTTTTAAAGCTGAAAGCTATGCTAGGAAAGGGCAAGTAGAAAAACTGTATTGCATAATAGCGGGAAGCGCTGTAAAACTTTTCCAGACTGAGAAGTTTAATAAATACCAATTCTCTAAAATTCGGCAACAGTTTCAAACCCAGAATTCTATATGCTGTCGAAATTTCGTAATCACGAATTGGTATAAAACCTCAAACTACCAACCCACCAAGTTTGTTTGCAAGATTCTCGATTCATCAAATAGAGAATCTGCTTACCCATAGTTCAATACGGGTCAGTTAAGATTCCCCCGTCTGCGGCGACCCCCTCTTTAAGGGGGTAAAAGAAAGTTTTTAGCCCCCCTTAAATTAAAAAGGGGGGTTGGGGGGATCTAAGAACTTAAAACGTTAACTGAACCGTATTGCTTTATACCCCTTCAAATCATTAACTTTTTTGAGGTAACAAACAATATGCCAGCCTTGAACTTTGACAACCAAACCCTAGTAGGAAATGACTTTAGTGGTCAAAACCTGAATGGCTCTTCTTTTTTCAAAGCCACACTTCAAAACGTCCTATTTAATCCCAACGGGCAAGCTATCCGCACACAACTGAGAGGTACTAACTTTGAAGAAGCAGTCTTGCTCAATGTTGACGCTTCAAGTGCTATCTTTGCTCCTAATGCCAACTTTCCTAATGGAGCTAATTTTTTCAAAGCCACATTCAAAAACGTTAATTTGTCAAACGCTAATTTAACGAACGCGATTCTTCGGGAAGCTAATCTTAGTGGCGAACAATCTGAGCGCAACAACCTCAGACGTACTAACTTAACTGGAGCCGATTTATACAACGTAGATCTCAAAGCTGCTGACTTGACGGGAGCTATTTTGGTTAATGCTAACCTGCAAGAAGCTAACCTAGAAGCCACACTCTTCGTCAATGTGAATGCAACAGGGGCTGACTTTCGATTGAGTAACTTTACAGATGTTACCCTACGAAACTCTACATTCGATTTAGCTAATTTGAGTGGTGTTAATGTAACTGATACAGCCCCAGTTGATCCAACTCAACGAACAAATGCCAAGTTTCGTGGTGCTGATTTGAGTAATCTTAGTGCCGAAGATGTTCTTCTCAGCGGTTCGGATTTTAGTGCCTATGTAGATGCCAATGGCAATGTGACTGAGACTAATCTTACTGGTGCTAGCTTTGCTGACAGTGATTTGACAGCAGCCAATTTTAACCAAGTTAACGCAGCAGGTATCTTCTTAGAAGGAGCCAATCTTAGCAACGCCTCCTTTATAAGCGCAAATCTGACGGGAGCTAACTTAAATAGTGCCAATCTAACGGATGCTGTGTTAACTAACGCCATCCTAAGTGGGGCAATCTTGAGTAATGCCAACTTAATGAATGCAGATCTTAGGTCTGCCCAACTGGACAATACCAGATTGGATAATGCCATACTCATAAATGCCTTGTTGTCGTCTGCCAACAATTCCATGCTGACAGGGGCGAATCTAACTAACGCATTTCTAGAGAAGTCTAACTTGAATGGTGGTGATTTCACCAACGCTATTTTAGTCGGTACTAACTTAAAAGAGGCTTTTGGAAATGACCTCACCAGTTTTGCAAATGCCAACTTAAGCGGAGCTAGCTTGGAAGTTGGTAGTTTCATCGGTAGTAACTTCAGCAATGCCAACTTAAGCAATACAATTTTGACCAAAGGCAACTTTACCAACGCCAACTTTGTAGGTGCAGAGCTGACTGGGGCGATCGCAGTTGATGCTATTGGTCTATATATAGGAGACGAAAGCAACAACTCCCTCATCGGTACAACGGACGATGATAACCTTTTTGGCAATGGTGGTAATGACTCTCTAATTGGTGGTGCTGGTAATGATTATCTTGACGGTGGTGCTGGCAATGACATTTTAAGTGGTGAAGGAGGTGCTGATACCCTCCAAGGTGGTGCTGGTAATGACTCTCTAATTGGTGGTGCTGGTAATGATTACCTCGACGGTGGGCTAGGCAATGACGCGCTGATTGGTGGGGCTGGCGATGACATTTATGTAGTTAATAGTGCTGGAGACAACATTACAGAAAACGCCAATGCAAGTATAGATAGTGTGCAGTCGAGTGCTGCTAGTTATACCTTAAGCAACAATATAGAAAACCTGACCTTGATCGGCAGCACCCAAAGCGGTACAGGTAACGGAATAAATAACACTATCACAGGTAACGAAGCTAACAATACTCTCTTTGGGGCTGGTGGCAATGATACCTTAAATGGCGGTGCAGGTGATGATCTGCTAGATGGAGGTACAGGCAATGACCTTTTAATTGGTGGTTTGGGCAACGACACTTATGTAATCGATAGTGCAGCAGATGTGATTACAGAAAGTGCCGATGGAGGTATAGATACTGTCCAATCCAACCTTCTCGATTATACCTTAGCTGACACTCTAGAAAATCTCACTTTGCTGGGTACAGCCCAAAACGGCACAGGTAACGCACTTGCCAACACTCTCACGGGTAACGCAGGTAATAATAACCTCAATGGATTAGGTGGTAACGATATCCTCATGGGCAATGGGGGTGACGATACCCTCTTTGGAGGTGCTGGCAGCGATACCCTCGATGGAGGCAGCGGCAATGATAACCTCAACGGTGCAATCGGTGCTGACTTGCTGACTGGTGGTGCAGGTAATGACACCCTCAATGGTGGTGATGGCAATGATATCTTTATATTTGCACCAGGCTTTGGTAGCGATCGCATTGTTGGTTTCGCTGATGGTGCAGACAAAATTGATCTGAAGGCATTTGTAACCAGCTTTGGAGCTTTGACAGCTAATCAAGCTGGCGGAACTACAGTTATTTCTAGCTCACTTTTCGGTACAGATACGATTACCCTGGCAAACTTCACTGCCAGCAATGTTGATGCTAGCGACTTTATCTTTTAATTTCATAACAACATAACTGGCGGATGTTCAACTCCTCGACTTCTTGAAAAGTCGGGGAGCTATAATCGAATGGCACTAAGAAAAGCCGAAAAGCTTGTGGTTTAAGCCTGAGGGGGCGACTAAATCAGCTATAATATAGACTCTATAAGCTTCATAGCTCTTAGACCTTGTTGATAGTACTTGCGCTTATTAGAATTTAATCTCATTAATTCTGTTACTAATTCTATACAAATATCCTTAAAATTAACCCAAGTCTGTCCATATAATTTGAAGACGCGATGAATCGCGTCTCTACAAATGGTCTATTTGTTGCATTCTTTTTTTAAATTGGTATCAGAACTCGGAATTTGAGCTTCAGAACTCAAAATGTCAAGTTCTACACTCAAACTCCGAGCTTTTAAACTCTAACTTGCAACCTCTTAGGCAAAATCGCTGATAGATTTTCTCTACTTTTGATGCCTACGGCTGCACTTTCCGAGATTTACAAATGAAATTGCGCCTTCATCAACTTTTAGTTTCTACCTTTGAAAGAGTTTAGCCATTCTTGAACTTGCTCTCGTGCAATATCACGCCCTCCAAGACCAAAGGCTAGGGCAATAGCAACAGCGATCGCACCTAGTAAAAGTCCAAAGGCTAAATTTACAATATCACTAGCAACTCCAATCTGTTGCAGTGCCATTGCCGAGACTAAAGCAATGATGGCAATCCGCGCCACCTGTCCCAAAATCTGGGCTTGGCGATCGCCGGAACTGGTAATGATGTTAAAAGCCATATTTGCCAGGAATAAGCCAATGGCAAATATTATCAATCCCGCCAAAATCCGCCCGAATACGATCACAATACCAGACACTAATGCTGTCAGGGCTGCAATATTCAGGATATTTACCGCCGCCACCGTTGCAAACAGCATGATACCCACTAAAGCAACAATGCCTACAATTTCCGATGGAGTGCGGCTTGTAATCGGGGGTGTTGGTTCTCTTGAAATTACAATTTGTCTGGTGGGTGTTGTCAAACCCAATATTGTGAAAATGTTATTAAAGCCTAAATTGGTGAGGATACTTGTAACCAAATCCGCGACAAACTTCCCCACGAAATAGGCAACAATCCAAATTGCCACGGCTGTAAAGATGGCAGGGAGGGCGTTAAGAACCTGTTGCAGCATGGAGATCGCTGGCACAGAAATCGCATCAATTCGCAAGGCATTGAGCGCTGCGATCGCCACAGGAATCAAAATCAAAACATAGACAATTGTGCCGATAATACTCGATAAAGGTTGCACCCCCGCAGTGGAAGATAATCCCAATTGAGTACCTAAACGGTCGATGCCTGTTGTTGCAAGCAAGTTCGTCACAATCCGCCGCACCACATTAGCTATGAACCAGCCAACGACAGCAATTAATATCGCCGCTAAAATGTTCGGCAGAATTAGCAGAACTTCTGTAATTAGAGCTTGTACTGGTTGTAGAGCTTGCCTTAGTCCGAGAGTATCCAAAACTGGGGCGAGAAACAGTAAAAATATAAACCAATACAGAGCATTGCCAATCGTCTCACTCAGAGATAATTGATTGAGGCTGGGTATTCTGTCTTCTGGTTCTGTATTCAAACGCTCATCCAGGTTAAATGCCTGTAATGAGCGCACAGTGATCAGCCTCACAATGGTCGCTACTAACCAGGCGGTTGTCAAAATAATTCCCGCGCCAACCAACTTTGGCAAAAAGCCAATAAGTTGATTGAGAAAATTATTCAGGGGTCGAGATACGACTTCCAGATCCAATGTCTGTAAGACAGCTACCGCCGTCAACAGAATAATGCTCCAAAAAACTAAGCTGGAGATTATTTTCTCCACTTGGGGAACATCTTGACGACCCGTTATTCCGGCGGCAATGCGGTTATCTATGTTTGTACGATTGAGGATTCCTCGCGTCAGTGCGGCTGCGATCGCTGCAATTAGCCAACCTACTAACAAAATTGCCACTGCCCCCAGCAAACGGGGCGTAAACAGAATCAGCTGTTGAACAATTCCCTGTACATCAGCGAGTCCTTGATTTACTGCTGTTTGCGCCGGTTGCAGGCTGGGCGATTGTGCCAAAAATTGCTGCACCCCCGTGGACGAAGCAATTTCTATCACCTGTGTTATTCCTTGCCAAGTTGTGTTCATGGTTGTCGGGAACTAAGCTTGAGTATTGACCGCAAACACTGGAGATACCTATGGGATGCCTGAATTTGAATAATTTTGCACCCCAGTAAGTTTACTAGTGTTTTGCCTATCAATTTACCAGCAAATTACCAGCAAACTCATGTATGCGTTTAATATTGGGAGTATTTTTTTAACTTTGTTAGGTAATTTCTCGTTTTCTCAAAAAATAACGCCAAAAATAAATTGTTCCTAATTTTTGAGTACTACATACATTGGTTTCTGTACTACACTGTAATGTGTCTAGAGTGCTTGATTTTGCGCTACTCTAATTGCAGCAACAGCATAAAATATGTGCAATGTCCCAAGTTTTTGAACAATCAATTCAAATTAATGCCACAGCCACGGTAGTGGAGCGCTGTATTACCGAGCTTGCCCTGATGCACCGTTGGCTCAACCCCGTTCTTCGTTGCGAACCTGTGGGCAAAGCTTGGAGTACCGATGTCGGCAGTCAAAGTCGTTTTATCGTTCAAATTCCGCTAGTGAAACCCACCCTGAATAGTGTAGTTGTGCAACGAGAACCGGGTTTGGTAGTGTGGGAATTTCAGGGATTTTTTCAAGGGTGCGATCGCTGGGAATGTCAACCAACAGAAAAAGGAACCCGCCTACTCAACCGCTTTGAGTTCGATATCCCTAACCCCCTAATAAGTTGGGGTTTCAAAACCTTTGCTGCATCTTGGACAAAAGAAGATATGCAAGCCCAACTGCGCCGCCTCAAACAAGTAGCAGAACAACAACAATAATTCGATCATTGGTCTGGTAACTAACTATGAACTTTGGTGCAGAATAGAGCTTCATCATCACCTTAAGTATAAACACAGTTTTTAACCTCTGCTAGATGTGCTTACAAGCCTTTTAAAGTAAGTTTTTTACGCTCGTTTCACCAAATTAGTAGTTTGATTTCTCAGTGAATTTTCTGTAAAGTACGTAATAAAAGCTTTTCAAGCCTTAGATATACGTATTAGTATTAAACCCTTGAAAGCAAACAAAAACATTTATTTCTAGGGGAAATAACGGAATGGCTACTGTAAATTTTTTGAAAAACTTCTCTATGGCTACATTAGGTGCAACAGTTATTGCCATAGGAATGGGTGGAACAGCACATGCATTAACAGTTATTGATTTTCAAAGTTTAGCCCAGCCTGGTGACGGCTTGTCTAATCAGGGTTTTTCTTACACTGAAGACGGCTACACTCTTACGAATATCGATCAGAATGAGTTTGTAACCTTTAATACAGGAGAATCTCGATATTTAGGTTCTACTGCCTTAATTAACAATACAGTTAATGGTACAACAATTCTAACGAAAAACGATGGCGCTATTTTTGATCTGATTTCGATTGATTTAGGAGAACTTAATGAACCTTTCAACTCATCTACAGTGACGTTTGTTGGTACAAAGGCTGATAATTCAACCATTTCTAATATCTTTAGTCTCGACGGTGTTAAAGGATTACAAACTTTTAATTTTACAGACTTTACAAACCTTGTTTCAACAACTTGGTTGCAAGTTGCTCCGTTTCACCAATTTGATAACATTGTAGTTTCTGATAATACTACAAAGAGTGTTCCCGAACCCGCTTCTCTTATAGGTATCTTAGGCTTAGGTGCTTTCGGCATTACCTCTGTTCGCAAGCGTAAACAACAACCCGCAGTTAAGGCATAGATATAAATTTTGATTTAAGCCGTTTAATTTAACTAACTACTGCTGTGTCAATATGGTGCTGACACAGCATTTTTGATTCAACCATTATTACGCAACTTAGTAAGTAACTGCCGAATGATAGATGCATCCTCAGCATTAGGAACCTTTTCTAGATAATTTTGTAAGTCATCTACAGCTTGGGGATAGTTACCGAGTTTATAATAAATTAAACCGCGATCGCGCAATTCTAAACTTAAATCAGGAAACAGCAACAAAATTCGTTCAATCGCTGCCAGCGTTTTTTCTAACTCTTGTTGTTTGATATGAATAAACTTTAAATTTGTGAGCATCCGTGCCAAGAATTGCCGATGACTGACTACGGCTAAAAATTCTGGTTGTAGCGTCACAGGCTGCTGATAAATTTGAGACAGTCGTTCCTCGCAATCTTGGGCAAATATTATTTCACCACCACTAAAAGCATCGACGAAAATCTCTATATCTGGAACATCCGGGCGGATCAGAAAATGTCCCGGCATCCCTACACCCACCATCGGAAAATCAATTCGTCGCGCAATCTCCAGGTAAACTAATGCTAAAGTAATGGGAATCCCTAATCGTCGCTCAATTACATCATTTAAAAAGCTGTTGCGCGGGTCGTAATAATCAAGTTTATTACCAGAAAACCCTAAATCTTCGTAGAGATACTGATTGATAGTTTGAACCATCCGCAGAGGATATTGTGAAGAAGGCAGGCGTTCTTGAAGCTCCCATGCCATTGTATCAAGGGCATTGAGGTATTCCTCTGGATCTAAGTTTGGATATTCTTCTTGTGCAATGTACAAAGCTGCCTTTGCCAGGTCAATATGCTCGTCAGACTGCTGAATCTCCTGGTAAAAATATTGTCGTGCTGACGAGAAATTCATAAGCTGTTGCTCTGTGGAAGTGTGACAATGAATCCGCAGCTACGCCTAAGAAAGGCATCGCGGCTCGGCTAAAAGCAGTTTTATTGTATCTATACTTTATTTTATGAATATTCAGAAGTTTTGGAAATGTAGTTTGTAAATAGGTTTTATAAAAGTCTGCGATGGGCTACGCCTAAGCAGGCACATCATTTTTTGAGGTTGAAAGTTTATAATCTAGGACTTACGCACTGTACAAATTGATAATGGTAGGCATTCACCAAAATAGGTCGTTTTAGGCTTTTATTGATCATTCTTTGATGGAAACTAGACCCGTACCGTAGGGGCAATTTATGAATTGCCCCTACGACAGATATGGTTCTTCAAATCATACATGTTTCGTCTTCCCTGTCAATGCGTAAGTCCTATAATCGTAACATTATGGTATTTCTTTTTATATAAAAACCTAGTATATTTACATAATATTTATATATGTATATCTAGTTTTTCAGATGAAAATTGAGTATATAATCCTTATTCAATAAGTATTTTTACAGTTTTTTGTAAATGTATATAGAAATTACAAGTGTAAGTTTTTAACTAATTTCAGTAATAATACTTGTTTTTGATTACAGCTACCAATATAATTCGTAATTATGCAGTCTGTTAAGAACAGGTTAGTAGCATAACTGTAATTCTCAAGAGAAAGAATATTATGACTAATGCAAGTGCTTTAAAAAAGTTATCAATGGCGGCAACAGGAGCAGTGATGATTGCTTTAGGAGTGGTGGAAACTGCTCAGGCACAGACAATTATCGATACAACACCAAGCTGGAATGGGACAGACTCTATCATAGAGTTTGGTGAATTTGACACCGCCACTTACGGGCAGACATTTACCGTAGGCAGCGACAATATTCTCAATGACTTCACATTCTTCCTGAATGACTTTGATAGACAGTCAGATGTAGTAGATTTTGCAGCTTACGTAGCTGAATGGGATGGTTCTAAAGCAACAGGTTCTATTTTGTACCAGAGCGTACCTCAATCAACCACTAATGCACCAGGCTTCGAGCAGTTCACTTTTAACACAGGCGGAATTGGTTTAACCTCCGGTAAGCAGTACGTAGCATTTCTGAGCGCGTCAAACTTTTTTGATGGAACTTCTGGTCTAGCAGGATTGGGTGCTATTCTCTTTCAAGACGTGTACTCAGGAGGAGACTTTGTTTTTTACAACAACGGATCTGACTTTAGTCTCTTGACCCAAAATGCTTGGGATGGTGGTGTTGGCAATGGTTTTGGTGAGAGTGCTTTCAAAGCTTCTTTCAGCCAGAAAATTGCATCTGTTCCGGAACCCACCACTATGTTAGGTGTCTTGGCATTCGGTGCTTTAGGTATAAGTTCACTCCACAAGCGTAAACAACCCAAAACTACAGTAAAAGCATAAATTCATTGCCAAGTAATTTTAATACTGCGGTGTTAGCGATCGCTAACACCGCAGTTTTTAATTTTGAGAGAAGTCTATCTCAAAAAGTATAAAAGCGTTATTTTGTAATATAATAATCAGTGTATTTTTTATTAAGTACAATTTATGACTTATCGAAGAAATTTTTTAAAAAGAGCAGGATACACAACCATTTCTGCTTTATTAACTACGGGGTTTTTACAAAAGGATAAGCAGAATGAAAATCATAGCATCGATGCTGCTATGGCAAACTCTATAAGTGGGAATACCCCCCTTCGGCAACTAGCTGCCGCTAAAGGAAAGCGTTATGGCACAGCAATTTCTAGTGACATTTTGCTCAAAGAGAAAGATTATGCTAACTTAATTGCTCGTGAATGTTCCATTGCGACACCGAATGGTGAATTAAAATGGAATGCCACTGAACCACAGCCAGGAAAATTTACCTTTGAATCAGCAGATGCGATCGCTGATTTTTGCCGAAAGCATAAAATGGAATTGCACGGGCATACCCTTTTCTGGCACATGGCCAAACCAGACTGGGTTCCTTACCCTCCCACCCTTAAGATGATTGAACGGCATGTTAAAGGTGTCATGGGGCATTATCGCAATAGCCCAGTTTTAAAATCTTGGGATATTGCCAATGAAATTATTGCTGATAATGAAAATGAAACTGACAATGCTACCTACGGTTTACGTAGAGGTGTAAAACCAGAATTGATTCGAGACTTGTTTTTATTTGCCGCTTCAGTTGATAGCAGCAAGAAATTTTATCTCAACGATTTTGGTATCGAAGGCGCTACATGGAAATCAGACCGTTTCTTAAAAATGATCGAATATCTGAAAAATAAAGGAGTTAAAATAGATGGGGCTGGTATCCAGTCACATCTGTGGTTTTCTACAGCCTATGCTTTTGACGAAAAAGGATTTAAATCCGTCTTAAAACGGCTCAATGATCTTGAAGTTAAACCAGTAATCACAGAATTAGATATTATTATTGATACTCCACTACCCGATAGTATCAAAAAGCTAGACCAGATGGTAGCTGACAGTTACAAGCGATATCTTGACTTGTGCTTTGCGGCTAAAGTTGATACTGTGATTACATGGGGAATTAGCGATCGTCATACCTGGATACGCCATCCCGACTGGATTCCAGGAAAAACCTTTAGAGACAATCCACAACTCCATAGATTTCTGCGTCCGCTTCCCTTCGACGAAAACATGAAACCTAAACTTGCTCGTAATGCTATTGCCCAAGCTTTTAGGCAAGCAGTTCCTTAAGTACCAGTAAAACAGATTTCACAGAGCCGCCAAGCAAACTCTTAAATGTCATTTGAACTTTACTTCCAAAAGTTAGTATTTATTTTCCTCATAAAGAGTTGCTGATTGCTGCATAATCAAGATTGCTTTTTTTGGTTTGAGTTTTATACTAAGGGGTTTTGCTTTTTCCTTTTCACCACCTGAACGGTTACAAAAATCCCAAATTTCTCGTAATAATAATGTGCATAGAAACCAAGGCTCAACCAAGTAACGGCTCCAAAGTCTTCTCGGTTCACTCAATAACCGATACAACCATTCCAAGCCCATCTTTCCCATCCAGCGAGGAGGAGTAGGTATTACTCCTGCTACATAGTCGATACAGGCTCCACAAGTCAAAATAGTGTTAGTCTGAATATATTCAAGATTTTCAGAAATCCAATGCTCTTGGCGTGGCATACCCATCCCCACCATTAATACATGAGGTTTGTAAGCATTAATTGCAGCCAGAGTAGAGAGATTTTCTTGACTATCTTTATCCCTATCAATATAGCCATGAGCGCAAGCAATCTGTAAACCAGGAAATCTCTGGCGCAAAATACTTGCTCCTTGTTCAGCGACTCCTGGTTTTGAACCTAGATAAAATACGCGCCAGCCTTTATTAACTGCTTCCTCCATCAGAGGCCATACCCAGTCAGCATAGGTTACTCTTTGTTCCCGCTTTATTGGAAAACCTAACAGCTTTCCAATAAACACCATAGGCATACTATCAATATGGGTATATTCTGCCTTGGCATAAAAAGCTTGCATTTTTGGATCATTATGGAAGAGATAAAGACTATGCAAGTTGTGATTAGCAATAATCCATTTCTCATTTTTCCCAATAGATTCTTCAATCAATAAATTTAAGTCAAGGATAGAGAGTGCATCCACTTGAGCACCAAGAAATTTATAAGAAGATTGCTTTTTCATAAATTTATTCTACATTCAGAGTACAATACTCTAACATTAAAACATTTTAAAAAACTTATTTTTTTAGTTAATTTTTTTTACAATTAGAAATAAATCTAACTAAAAATGACTTACTTTCATCAGGATTTCCGCGATGTTCTGTGCTTTAGCATTCCAGGAATATTTTTCTGTAATTAAGGAATATGCTGTATCTACAAGTGATTGATACTTCTCAATGTTTGAAGCTGCATCCAGCACTGTATTAGCTACTTCTTCGCTAGAGTATCCTGTTACTAAAAGATGTTCTAAATGGCGAAACTCTTCTAAACCTCGCAAGCCTTCTGGTGTAGATATAACTAACTTTCTGCTAGCAAAATAATCTAATGCTTTATTGCGAGCACCGCCTGCTACCGCTTGTTTTGAAAATGGCAGCAAAGCAATATCTGCATATTTAAGATGGGCAACAAAATCCTCTCTTTTAGGTAAAAAGCCTAAAAAAGAAATGTTAGAGGGTATTGGTTCTGAAATATCACTACCATCCCTACCAATGACAACAAAATGTACTTTCTGCTGATGACTTTCAAGATATTTAGCAACCTCAATAGTCATTGCAACAGACATATCGTTAGTTGGAAATTGGAATGTTTTGGGAGCAATAACAACTGCTATTTTAGCTGGTCTGAATGCTTGATAGGGGTCTTGATTCGCAAAAGATTCAGTATTTAGTAAGTCTTCAGTCACTCCATTACCGATGGAATAAATCTGCTCAGGATTTTTACCATACCACTGGGAAATTAATTTAGGAATTGATTCACCTGCTGCAATAATTGGACTGCCGGAAAATATCAAAATTCCCTGAGCAATATACGTCTTAATACATTGTGCCAACTCTTTGAAAGGATTAGCAACTGAAAACAAGCGCATCCAGTATTCATACGCTGAAAATGTATGAAAATCTAATACAAGCGAGGAATTACTATGTTTTCTTAGCTTCAGTGAAATTAAAGCAGCCAATCCAGGTAGTGTTTCTTGAGCATACACAATATCTGGGCAAAACTCGTCGATGCACTTTTCTATAGTTTGAATATATGACTTTAAGCTTCTTGAACCAATTGAAACAGAAGGTGCATAATTAACAGATGAACAATCTAATCCTAGCTGAAAAACATCAAAATATTCAGTAAGATATTGTCCTAGATAAAAAGGTCTAGTAAAAGCACCAAATGGTTGACTGGAATCGAGGGTTGATACAATTAGTAAGCGTTTGCCCATAAAAAGATTGTTGGTTATTCAAGATTTAAGAAACTGCATTTATTAGCAGTTTATTGAGATAGTTATAGTGTTAAAAATCAAACTTCGGAGTTAGTTTGGTTGATATCCTCAGCGAATGTGGGAGAAGTTGCCAAATTCTTGTAACCAATCATTGCTCTGATATAAGGTAAGAACCAGTAAAATATCCAGAATGGGCCAGAATGTCTGCTACAAAATATAGTCCAGGGTTTTAATGGAAATGCTTTAATTTGTAACGCCTTTTTCAAGCGTTCTAATACATTTAAATTGGTATCTACCCAACTATTGCGGATAGAATTTTTAGTACAAGTACCAACATATCCAGGAGCTACCCATATTTGACAACCCAACTTACGCGCTCTGAGGGCATAATCTAAATCTCCTAAACTATGAACAAATGTTGTATCAATATTGCCAACTTTAGCAGCAACAGTTTTAGGAATTAGCACGCAGTTACCATACATAGCATCGCATTTTTGTATAACCGAACTTGGTTCTACAAATTCAAATTTATTAGAATACCACTTTTTGGATTTTACTGCTCCTCCATAGGTTGCTTTTCCTGTCATTGGGTCTTTAGTTGAACCAACTACAATTGAGTCTATATAACCTTGTTCAATCAAATTTTGATGAATCCGCAATAATTTACTTAAAGCATTGGTTTCTAGAAATGTGTCATCATTCAACCACAGATAATAATCATATTGATTTTTTATCGCCTCACCAAAGGCGAGATGCATTCCTCCCACCCAGAATAAATTGCCATTCCCTTGAAGAATTTGTACTTCTGGATATTCTGCTTTGATAGCCTCCGCAGTTCCATCAGAGCTACCATCATCAGTTAAATAAACATCACAAGGATTTTTTTGCTGATATAAAGCACGTAAACAGGCAAGAGTTGTATTGCGCCTGTTATGGCAGGTCATTATTACGGCTAAGTTTGCTTGTTTCATCTGAATTATCTCTCTCATATAATTTCTTTGAAAATATCGATATAAACAATGGATTTATAACGGCATTTTTACATGTCTACCTTCATAACCCGATTACGTTTAAAGTTTAGCCATCCTTTCTATCCAACTACTCAAGTTAATATCTAAATTAAAGTTTTTTAGTTTTTGTTCCATTCTTCTGACTACCAACATATATCGATGCAAGACTGATACGCGAGGCATATTGAGTCTGACAACCTCTTGACATAACCATCGATATTTATCTGAATTAATATTAAGTTTTTTCAATCTTTTGATTTGGGCATTCCAATCGTTATAGAAGAATAAGTTGAAGTAATGCATAGAGATAATATCATCCCAATGTTTAATTTGTAGCTCTGTTGATAACCGATTATGTAGAGGTAGTGGATAACTGTAATTAGGAGGAAGATGTTCGACGTTTTCTTCCAAGGCACACAAAGTTACAGACAAAACAGACTGCTCAACAAAATAAATGCCTTGAGGAGGAGTGATATCAAGACGCATTACGGTTTCAAAATTCTCTTTCCAAGCTGTAAATATACCTGCACTTCTTCTCACCGCAACTAAACCAGAATTCCAGTAGGCTCTGATTCTTTTATTACCAATTGGGGTGTTAACAAATAATTCACGCTTTACCCCCAGCACTTCATATAGTTTTTGCCAGTACCATTCTTGGCGGTCTTGCGAACCTGTAGAACCAATTCCTTGACCATACTCAGGACGTATGCGAACATTACAATTTACTGGTAATAAAAATTCTTTTGGTTCCGAAAAAAAGCATTTATCACTGTCTAAAAAAACTAATATTTCTGCATCAATATTTTGTTCTGCATAGGCACAAACCAGAGGTTTATTGGCTAAATAATATTCATGAAATTCTTGATTTATAGGAATTTGTTGATGAGTCACCTCCAACGCTTCAAAGGCTTGTTGCGTTTGCTTTGATATTGGCTCACCTACTCTGGGGTGAAAACTATATATAGGTGTATCTTTTAATTTGCCGCAGAACTTACGAATACTTTCTGCAAGCATCAAAGATTGACCTTCTAAACGACCAGGTTCTGTACAAATTATAAAAGCTATAGGTATTGACATATGAAGTATTTATTTACTAAGTTAATTAGGGAATGAAGATTTATTTGCTAGCATTAATAATTTCCTGAAACAAAGCTGAATAACGACGTGCTTGAAGTTCCAGAGTGAATTTTTGTTCGGCTTTCTCACGAGCATAGAATGACAGCTTTTGAAGCCTCTGTTCATTTTCAAGTACCCAGGTAATTCCTTTGGCAAAATCTTCAACTTCATAAGGTTTAGCCAAATAGCCGTTCTGTTGATGGTCAACAATATCTTTTAAGCCAGTAGAGTTAAATGCAACAACTGGAGTACCACAAGCGAGTGATTCAGAAGCTGTCTGTCCAAAAGATTCTTGAAGAGACGGTACAAGCATCACATCAGCTGCTGAGTAAACAGTTGCTAAAGATATATCATCATATAAGTGTCCCAAATAGTGGCTTTTGAAGCCTAAATCAGGTGGATTTTCGGGTTGAGATGCACCGAAAATAACGACCTCAAACTTATCTTTCCAGCCAGATTTGCTTAATTCTTGTAGTGCTGGTTGCAGGTAATGAAAACCTTTTCTAAAGTCATTGGTTGCATCTAGCGCTCCAAATAGAATGAGTTGTTTATCTAAAGGTAAATTCAGTAATTCTCGCGCTAACCCTTGGTGCACAGGTTTATACTTTTGAGTATCCAACCCATTCGGAATTACTTCAATTCGCAAATTCTTAAATAGAGAACTAGACTTGGCGCATTCGGCTAACCAAGAACCTGGCGAAACAATTGTCAGATTTAAATTTTTCAAAGCTTTGGCTTTACGCTGCCATACCCAACGGGATAAATCCCAATCCTTTTTGCTGTTCAGTTGAGGACAGTTTCCACAGGATTTTTGATAGCGATCGCAATCTCCAGTATAGCTGCATCCTCCAGTAAATGCCCACATATCATGGATTGTCCAAACCAAAGGGCGCTTTAGTTTAGCAAGAGTTTCTATTTGCATAAAAGCCGCGCTAATCCAATGCAAATTGATTATGTCTGGATTAATCTGAGCAACTTGAGAAATAACTCTATCTGGCAACCATTGAATAAAAAATGGAGTATCTTGCTTTTGAGAATAAAGCTTTAAAGGTAAAGTTTCAAATGTCAACTTTGCTTTAGCGATGCCTTGAAATAATCTAAGCTTGGGTGCAATTACTGTTTTGTCATCAGTAGATTTATCTTGCACCAGCATTTGTGATTGTAAATCAATATTTTGTAACCCTTTGTGCAAGCGATATGCAGCACGAGCCGCACCACCAGCCACATCTTGGGTGCTAAGGAGCAAGACGTTCATATTAGTAGTATTTAATTTTAAAAAAACATACTTGATATTGATTTTCTATCGCAGAGAATCAAGATTATTTGTTTGGCTTGATGCCCTCGCAATATAACGATCCTGGTAGATATACTGTTCCATCGGCATTAATATCTAAGACTTCATTACCAAAGTTTGGAATATCACTTGTATGGGCATCCAAAAATTTAATATCCGAAAAACCAACTCTTTCAAAAAGCGTTTTCATACTATAGCTATCATACATCCACTTATGTTTTTCACCAAGGGTTGTTTCATCTATCAGAGACTTACGGACATAATGTGGTATAAACCTCTTTACCATATCAATATAAAGGTATTTGAATTTGTTTCTGAGTTTATTTTGATTAATACTAAATAGCTTTTCTAATAGAGAATCAGTATTATTAGTTGCTATCTCTTCTTTGATTTTAACACCTGTTCTTGCTTCTACATAGTTGATGGATGATTCATCATTGTTTTCAAGTACTTGTCGCCAGTAAGTTTTCATCAAACCGCCATGTTCGGTTCTAACTAATTGGTCAATTAACTCAATAATAATCCATTCATATTGTTTCCTTGCTTCCTGATTTTCAATACTGTCGATAATTCTTAAATATTCACGGCAGGTTCGCTCTAAGTCAGGAACAACGATGCGTAAAATGCCTTGAGGTTTTAAAACTCTATAGCATTCTTTCACCAGTATTTCTCCCGTGTCCTGAGAGAAATGCTCTAGGACATGACTGCTATAAATTACATCGAAATAATCTTTAGGATATGGAAGTGGTTGCAGTAAGTTATGGGCAATTACTTCAGGATGCTCAGAATTAAAATCTATATTTATCCATCCAGAAGAAAATCTATGTCCACATCCAAAATTTAACTTTTTCATGTTTTTTTCCTTTCAATTATGCAAGTACGTAAAGTATTTATCTATTTATATATTGGTGTACGCTGAAAACTAAGAGTCAGAGATAGAGAGGTTGTGACATACATTAACCAATTCCAACCGGGAGTTAATAATCTGGCTTCTGAGAAATTTACTATGATGATGATAATTAGCATCTGCATTGGCCAGTAATCTTCCGGTTTTTTGGCAACAGAAACAATTCGAGTCAATGCCATTACAAAGAACCGGATAAACCCTGCTACAAAAGTCAAAAAACCTAAGAATCCTAAATCTAACAATAGTTCTAAAAAGCCATTGTGAGCATTACTTGCCCAATCATAAGTAGCTCTCAGATTAGAAGCGGCACTAGTAGTCCAAAATCCATAATATCCATAACCTAGCCAAGGTCTTTCCAAAACCTTGGAAATCACTAGTTCCCAGACGTCAGAGCGTCCATTGAAGGTAAGGTCTTTACCAGAAGTACCAATTACAGTTTCGGCATTATTGATTACTAACATTGAAAAAATAATGAGTAACATTAAAGCTGAAGTAATCGTAATAACTTGTAATTTATAATTAGTTTTTTTCAGGGATTGGTAGAAAGGCAAAAGTAATATCATTGTTAATAGGATCGCCAAAGATGTTGTTGAACGTGTGAGGATAATTAAACATATAGATAACCCACATATTGCCCACATCAACCAGCGATATCGAGAGCTACTAAGGGCAAGATGTAAAAACACTCCTGCACTCCAATTCATCATGTAACCTAATTCATTTTTATGACCATAAATTCCGCTCCACATACCTACTAATTCATGTGATTTGTGAATATAACCTGGAATGAATGCAGAGAATATCATAGATAGTAATGCAGCTGCACCAAGCGCCCAAGCTATTAGCCTCATTTGTTCCCTAAGGGAATAACGCATTGCCAAATAGATTGCAATAAAATATACTCTGATTAGACCTTTTATATAAGTAAGACTAGAAGTTAGGTCTTCTGACCACAAGATAGAAAATATAACTATAGCTAATAAAAAAAACTGTAATGGACTTTTGGTAGTTACATAAAGAAAACCTTTCCAGTATAAAATTAGAAAATAGAAGAGGATTAAATATGAAACGATATTGAACAAAGTATCTAGCTTATCCCCTCCAAGGGTAGTCATGGAAACTTCTTGTGCAGGGTGTATTGTTAATGCCCCTACAGCAATAAGTAATAGCAAAATAGTTAATATTTTTTCTGTTAATTTTACGTTCATCGTTTACATTTAATTTACTAATTTACTACATATTCATCACTATTTTTTTATCGCTGAGTAATTCAATCTTTTCTTAACTTCCTCTTTAAAAATATCCAATGCAGTTGCTTTATAAACTGTTCTCTGCGTAAAATTATCTGCTTCTGTATTCCTCACAATAAACGGTGGATGTTTTAAGGGAAATTCCATTGCTTGCATTGACATATTGATGAACGAAAATTCTTGGTTGGAAGTGAAATGAGTTGCGTCTGCACCAACACCAACATTAGAGATTAAGTTGACATTGGGAATAATGCTTAAGCTACCCTGCATCCAGCAAGCAAATGTCCATTGATAATCCCAGGTTATACCTGTAGGATTGTTATAAACAGAATGAAATATTCTTCGCCAATAATTTACTGCTTTTTGGTCTAAAAGAATGTCATGTAAAAGGTTTTCTGCTTGCGCCTCTTTCCAGAGTTTGATGGTCAAATCATAATGTTGCCAAGCACGTCTCCAACTTGCCCAACCCCAGCAGTGGTTATAGCGAGAAAAATAGTAACTGTAATTTGTGCGTTTTCGTCCGAATTGAAGATTTTGAGCAGAGATTGTGGCGATTCTAGTATCATATCTATATTTTTCTAGCAGTTCTTCACTAAATCTGAAAAATGTTGGGTGAGGGATACAATCATCTTCTAAAATAATTGTTTCTTCAACATTATTAAATACCCAATCTAAACCACTAGATACTCGTTTTGCACAACCTAAGTTTATATTAGAATAATTCTTAATAACTTCGCAGTCCCAATCAACTCTTTCAATAATTGCACGAGTTGCTTCACACTTTTCTGCCTCACCTTCGCGGTCAGCGCGGGGGCCATCTGCAATTACAAAAAGTTTTGTTGGCTTGGCTTGGCGAATAGCGTCAAAAACTTTCTCTGTTGTTTGTGGGCGCTTGAAAATAATAAAAGTTACTGGTGTTTGCATCTTTGATTAATTTGGTTAAAATTATTAATTTTTGTAAAAAGGAATAAGCGATCGCACCTGAATCTTAAATATTTTTTGTGTTCTTGAATCAAAGGCGTTGCATATAAAAGCCGCAGCAGCTTGAGATATTATTGTTGCGATCGCAGCCCCAAATCCGGCATATTTAGGAATCAGGAATAAATTGAGAACAATGTTTAGTATCGCCCCAAATAAAGTTTTACCTAAAGAAACGTGGTTCAAACCTTCAGCAATAAACCAAGGTGATGTTGCAAGACCCATAAATACAAACAAAGAAGTCCAAATATGAACTGCTAATATTGGCCCTGCTTCTGCATATCCACTGCCAAACATCACCATAATTATCTTGTTAGATAGAAATGACATTGGAAGAGCAATTGCCAAAGATATACATGTCATTAAACTGAGTAATTGCCCTAGTCGCTGATAGTAAAGACTTTCTGATTTTTCCTTGGCTGCGTAAATTGCCGGAGCAACAGAAGCAACAATAGCCCCCGGAATAAAATACCAAATTTCCGAAACACGGACAGCAGCAGAATAAATTCCAACCTCATTATTTCCGATCATTTGACCTAACATCACCTGATCTATTTTCATAAAAATCAGGATAGCGAACCCCGAAAAAATTAGAGGTAAACTCTCTTTCAAAAGAGTTTTAGCAGCAGAAAAACTCCAACGCCATAACCACAACGAAGACCCTTTGGCTTGGTAAACAATCAGCAAGCCAATTGCACTCATCGCATATTCTGCTAATGTTATCCAACCAAAAGCTAACAATGGTGCTTTTGTTAAAATTAGGGCGATTTTGATGCCACTATTTAGTAGAAACGCTGCGTTTTTAGCGATTACAGTGTATTTTGACTGCACCTGTGATTGAAACCATATTTCAATAGTATCAGCAGCCCTAAAAATTCCTGCCATCCCTAAAATTGCAACTAGCCATATCTTCAGTGTTTCATCGTCACCTAAGAAAAACATAGTGCTAACTGCCAATAAGACAGAAGCAATTCCACCCAGCAATTTTAGCCAAAAAGTGGTTCCTAAAATTTCCTCTTTGTTTGATGATTGACGGACAAGATGACGAACTACTACGTCGTCCAGCCCTAGAGTAAAAATTGGACTAAATAAGCTCACAAAAGCTAAAGCATAGTTAAACAGACCATACTGCTGTACTCCTAAGTAGCGTGCTACCCACACTCCTATGACCAAGCTTGCACCCATACGTAGAATGCGGTCAGCAAATAACCAACCTGTATTGGCAATAATTGCACGCAGCCCCGAACGAGATTTAAATTTTGATAAGGTTTGAAATTTTAATTTACTTAACATTACTTTTAGTAGTTAATTATGTGGCATTCTCTATCAAGCTCTATCGGGCATTTTTTTATTTTTTAAGGTACAAAATGACGTACATTTATCCAGGCTTCTACATTATTTTTAATTTACCAGTAATCAAGTTTTTCAAAAAATAGCTAAACAATAAAACCATTCCTTTGATTTTCCAAAAAAAATTACGTTCAAACAAAAATATTATTTTCCAATATGAAATAAAATCTTCAACTTTTGGACATGGAATTGTTTTTAATTCATTGAGGGATGTAAAAGCCAATAATAACGGTAAAGTAAAATTATTTTTTTGCAGGATGTAATTAAATAAGGAATTGCGTTTCCAGAATCTTTTGTATTCATAATTATTGTTCGCGTCCAAAAACTTCTTGTTATGATATTGATTACTTTGATGTATTCTGTACTTCACTAAAGGTTTGGACATATAAAACTTTTTAGCTCCTACCAAAGAAGCTCCCCATACCAAACAGTCATCAGCCCTTACACGCCAATCTTCCATATATGGAATAGGTAAAAACTTGCTGACTATTTCTCTACGTATTGATAATGTTGAAGTTATCGAGCCAATCCATTCACCACTATATAAAGTTCTGATTACTGAATAACCCAAATCTAAATCAACTGCATCGCTTTGAAATGTTTCTTCCACCGCTCCAAATTTTTTATACGCACAAAATACAAAATCACATTCCCTACGTCTATTATAAAAATTTAGGGTGGTTTCTAAATATTGAGGTTCATAAATATCATCGGCATCTAAAAAAAATATGATGTCACCAGTTGCAGCTAAAAACCCTTCGTTGAAGGATGATAATTGTCCTTGGTTTTTTTCTTTCAAGATAGATTTAACATTAGCTACTTGAGTAAATTTAGCGATAACTTCGGCAGAATTATCTGTGGATGCGTCATCAACAACAATAATTTCATCAAATTTAACTGTTTGATTTAAAGCACTATCAAGTGCCTCAGAGAGAAATTCAGCGTAATTGTAATTATTAATTAAACAAGAGGTTTTAATTTTATTATCCATCTAAAGATGCCTCGGTAGAGAATAAAAAACGGAGATATTTTTTACAGCCTATAATTACCAATAAGCTGGATATTTTGATGGATTTGTAGGGACATCATCAGGTCTACATCTGACCCAGTATTCATTATAAAGAGACTGAAAAAACGGACTCTTATCCCAACGGTTGCCTTTAATTCCAAAAAGAATTTGAGTTGCTCCCCCAAGATGGACAGCCTGTTTACCCAGAGATTTAACATAAGCAGCTAATGGAAGTCCATAAGCACCACATCCTATAATGGCTATGTCAAAATCTTGCTCTTTAATCTGGTTACACATCCAATCATAAGCATCGAACCAAGTATTGAACTGGGTTTGAGTTCCAGCGAGAGACTGAACTGCTTTGAAGGTAATTAATTCAAATTCAGGCAGAATATTTTGGTTTTCAAAAAGTAACTTTCTATGATTTTTATATTGTAATGAAATTGTTTCTGCAAAAGGATGAATGACCAAAACCTTTTTCCCCTCAAGATTCTTGCTCCAAGGTTCGTTGTGATAATAAGGTTCAAGTGTCTTTAATTCCACAAAAGAAGCTTTTCGGCAAGAATTTCTGATAATTTCCGGTTCTCCAATTTGAAACCATACTCCCAAAGCATCTATAGATTTTGATGATTCTATAAAAAGTTCACTAAATCGATCTAGATGTTTTTTATCTGCTGGAAAAAACCCAGAATCATTAGACATTGACTCAAATATAGATCCCTTGTAACCTCCTTTTAGATATTCATGTACACAATAAGCTTCTGTACTACCAAACCGACTAATCATAAAAGGTTTAGTATCTTTAATAAGATTGGTAAGTAATTCATTACTCTGTTGAGGAGATAAAATTTGCCGATATATATCATAGTTTTTTACATGATTTTTGAGAATTATTGCCTTTGTAGAAAGAGAGCCTTTCCATTTAGCTAATGGAGTATTTGATTTTACGAATTGCTTTAGATTGTTGCTTAATGTCATTAGTTTAGTCCTACAGTCAAAAAATTGGATTTAGATGGTTGTAGTGAAGCTCGCTTTCGGAATTTATCGGAGAACTTAACCTTCTTTGGAATATTTTGTTAAGCTGCTAGATACTAAATCTTGTTCAATTTCTCGTCTATTTCGTTCTTTGGTGGAATAAAAATAATTATTAGGTTCATTTTTAATATTCACACCATTGATGACTAACCCTAAAACCTTCTGACCTGACTGAGTTAAAAACTCTTTAGCTGCATTTGCACTGTTCAAGTCAACTACTCCAGGACGAACGACTAATAAGATACCGTCAGTGAGGGTACTCAAAACAGCAGCATCTGCTATTCCTGACACAGGTGGCGTATCAAAAATGATAAAGTCATAATCTCTACTAAAGTTACTAATCAATGTTGCCATGCGTTGAGAATCTAGCATTGCCACCGGATTAGGAGGTAAAACTCCAGAAGGAAGAACATCCAGGTTAGGCATAACTTCTTGTATCGCTACATCTAAAGAAACTTGACCAACAATGACATTGCTTAACCCCACTGCATTTGTTAACCCCCAGATATGATGCTGTATGGGATGACGCATATCTGCATCCACTAACAACACCCGCCGTCCCGCCTGAGCCATAGTTACAGCTAAATTTGCAGATACGTCAGATTTTCCTTCTTTGGCAACGGAACTTGTGACTACAATGCTTTTTAGCGGTTTATCAAAACAGAGGAATTTCAAATTTACTTGTAGTATTTGGTATGCGTCACCAAGAGGGAAGTAAGGAATATCTCTGCCAATAATTTTGGGAACAGGTCTATCAAGTCCTGCTATGGGAGGATGATCTTTACCATTTCTAATTTGTGTCGGAATCACTGCCAAAACTGTGTATTTCAATACTTCTTTGGCTTCTTTGACTGTCTTCACCGAGCGGTCTATCAAGTCTAAACTAAAGGCAGCGATGATACCTAAGAAAAGACCAACTGCACCTCCACCAATAATGAACAGGGCTTTGCGAGGTCCTTCTGGTTTATCGGGGATTAAAGCATAGGAAATAACACGAGCATTAGCAATCTTTTGGTTCTGTGCAATATCAATTTCTTGGCGTTTATTTAAAAGCGTTTCATAAGTCGTTTGAGCCGCTTTCAGCTTCCGTTCTAGCTCTCGTTGATTCTGTTCTAGTCTTGGCAAATTATTGGCTCGTTTGATGTAAGCACTCTGCTGTCGTAGGAGTGTGGCAATTTGTCTCTCTAGACCAACATGTTGTGCCTCAGCACGAGTAATATCTAGAATTAGGCTTTGCCGCAGTTGCCCAACCTGTAAACTTCCTTGTGTTATCTGCGTTCCACCAGCTATTTGTCCAGTGCGCTCTTTTAGCAAGCTTTTAAGAGCTACAACTTTTTCTTCTAAGCTAGTAATTGTCGGGTGTCCAGATACAAAACGAATCCGCTCTAGTACCAGTTGACTTTCTGCTTCTTGGAGTTGGGCAAGCACTTTCTGAACTCCAGGCGCTTGACTGACTTCAGAGTCGATTACACCTTGCGATGAATCTACCTGAGCTTGACTGCGTAATTTTCCTAAACGACCTTTGACATCTTCTAGTTGCGCTTGAGCTTGAGAAATTTGGTTTCCTAATTGGGAAATCGTATCGACTGCTGCGGCTGATTCTTGTTCTAGGACAACAACTTTATTCTTTTCTTTAAATATCCGCAGTTCTGATTCGGCTCTTCTGACAATTCCCTCGGCTGTGGGTACTTCCGTTATCAAAACCTCTTTGGCTGTCAGTGCTTCATTCTGATTAGCCTTGATATTTAGGTCGATATAACTGTCGATAACTTCATTGACGATTTTGGCAGCCAGTTCAGGATCATTGCCTTTGGAAGAAAGTTGTACAATATCAGTGCCTTTGATTCCTTCTATTTTTATTTGTTGTGCTAAGTCAGGTATTGAGAGTGGCTTGCCTTCACTATTTTTGAGTTTGAGGGAATTAATTGTTTTCTCAATTACTGGATTTGAACCAACAATTCTCACCTGAGTTTCCAGGGGATTGTCGTTCACATTCAAAGCTTCCAGACGTCCTATGTCTTGCGGTAAACCCGTGAGTGAGGAAGAGCGATTTGTCTTAATCATCAAACTTCCTTCTGCCCTGTAAAAGGGTTTCAGTGAAAATGCATACAAGCATCCCAGAGTAACAGATATGCCAAAAATTCCGACTAGAGGTAGCCAACGCCGTTGAAGAACTTCTAAGTATTTCTGAATATCTATCTCTTCAAAGTTGGGTAATGATTCCATTGCCATATATATACAAATATTATTAAAGAACAAGACTGTTTACAGCAGATTTTTCTCAGCATTTTACCACTATTACTACAGCAATTTATTTCGCGATAGTAATATTTGCTTTGATTGTCAGCTAACGCTTCTGTATTGAGATTGTTCAAGAGTTGAAGTAAACTAATGTTTGAAACCCAAAATATTACCTGGTATATTCACTCACCGTATACATTTGAGTAAACTGCTCCAAATTTATCCTCTGCACACATACCCTAGTTTCATAGGGCGCGATTTTAACCTATATTGCTTTATATTGTACTGACAGTAAAACAAGATAATTCATAACTTTATTCCTAATTTAACGGGTTTCCATTTTTCTTGGTTAATTAAGTTTTATCCGACTACTGATGCAATTTTTGATTAATGTCTAATGCTTAATATCATATTATGTAAGAACACTTAATTCGAGAACTTTACAAAAAATTCATACATTGTAGTATATTTGCATTGGTTTATCCTTGCACATTGGACGTATTTTTGACTCGTGCGGTTTCCCGCAGTTGGCTAAAATAATTTTTATTAATGAGATTGCAGATTAATTTAGCTTGTGTTCGATCAACGATGTATAATTTGTAGTATCAATACCTTGGTCTGTCGTATTTTGATTGAATAGGACTGAAATATTTGTGTTATTTGTAACAACCACTAAAATTTTTATCTAAAGTAAGCTGTTATAAAATAAACAACTACAGACCATATTTACTTGTCATTACTTACAATTTAGGGATATTACTACATCAGTGCACTAGCAGCCGCAGTAGTTTTGTTACGATTAATGTAGGCAATGGAAGATGCAGCAGAATTTAGGAGTCAGCGAAGAGGAAAAGGGGCAGGGGGCAAGGG